>DGOU01000022.1 GCA_002390165.1 Lutibacter sp. UBA4458 | reverse complement strand
AAATTTTAATTTCAATCCTTCCAGAGATAATTCAGATGATTCTTTAGAAAACTATTTTAAAGAACATGAAGTAATGGCAGTTCAAAATATAGACACGCGTGCTGTTGTTAGATATATTAGAGATAAAGGAGCAATGAATGCTGTTATTTCTACGGATACCGATATTCAAAAATTAAAAGAAAAATTAAAACTTGTTCCATCAATGGATGGATTAGAGTTGGCATCAAAAGTTTCCACCAAAAAACCTTACTTTTATGGGAATGCAGATGCAACCTATAAAATTGCAGCGCTTGATATTGGTATAAAAAAAAGTATTCTTAAAAATTTGGCAATAAGAGATTGTTATATTAAAGTATTTCCTTACAATGCGATTTTTAAAGATTTAGAATCTTTTAAACCAGATGGTTATTTTTTATCTAATGGACCAGGAGATCCAACTCCTTTAAAAGAAGCGCAAGAACTTACTCGTGAAATTTTAAAAAGAGATTTACCTTTATTTGGTATTTGTTTAGGACATCAAATAATTGCACTTGCAAATGGTATTTCAACCTATAAAATGCATAATGGACATAGAGGTATAAATCATCCTGTAAAAAACTTACTAACTGGTAAAGGGGAAATAACTTCTCAAAATCATGGTTTCGTAGTAAATAAAGAGGAAGTTGAAAATAATAAGGATATTGAAATAACTCATGTGCATTTAAATGATAATACTTTATCAGGCATGAAAATAAAAAATAAAAACTGTTTTTCGGTACAATATCATCCAGAAGCAAATCCTGGACCGCATGATTCATCTTATTTATTTGACCAATTTATTGAGAATATTAAGGCATCAAAAAAGTAAGTTATATTCAGTTAACATAATAAATTTGCGATTATATAGAATTTTAAAAACGAAAACGTTATCGTATTTCAATATTCATTATATGGTAAAGTCGTACTTTATTTTGTAACTTTGAGGTACGAAAAAAATAATTTAAAATCATAAAAAAATGAGTATAATTTTAAGTGTTCATGCGCGTCAAATTTTTGATTCAAGAGGAAATCCAACTGTTGAAGTTGATGTGGTGACTGAAAACGGAGTTTTGGGTAGAGCAGCAGTGCCATCAGGCGCTTCAACAGGTGAACATGAAGCTGTAGAACTTAGAGATGGAGAAAGTGATTACATGGGAAAAGGAGTTTTAACTGCTGTAAATAATGTAAATACAATAATTGCACCTGAAATAGTAGGTTATTCAATTTTTGAACAAAATGAAATTGATAATTTTTTAATAGAACTAGATGGCACACCAAATAAAGCCAAATTAGGTGCTAATGCTATATTAGGAGTTTCACTTGCAGTTGCAAAAGCTGCCGCAAATGAATTAAACATGCCATTGTACAGATATATTGGAGGAGTTAGTGCAAATACATTGCCTGTACCAATGATGAATATTGTAAATGGTGGTTCTCACTCTGATGCTCCTATTGCTTTTCAAGAGTTTATGATTATGCCTATTATGGCTAAAAACTTCACTCAAGCAATAAAAATGGGAACAGAAATTTTCCATAACCTTAAAAAGGTTTTAAAAGATAGAGGTTTAAGTACTGCAGTTGGAGATGAAGGAGGTTTTGCTCCGAATTTTGAAGGAATTGAAGATGCATTGGAAACTATTATAAAAGCAATTACTAAAGCAGGTTATAAAGCTGGTGAAGAAGTTAAGATAGCATTAGATCCAGCATCCTCAGAATTTTATATTGATGGTAAATACGACTATAGAAAATTTGAAGGAGCAAATGGAGCAATTAGAAATTCATCTGAGCAAGTAGCTTATTTAAAAGAATTATCTGAAAATTACCCTATTATTTCAATTGAAGATGGAATGGCTGAAGATGATTGGGAAGGATGGAAATTATTACAAGATACTATTGGAGATAAAGTTCAAATTGTAGGAGATGACTTATTTGTTACTAATGTTGAAAGACTTGAACGAGGTATTAAAGAAGGCTCTGCAAATTCTAT
The DNA here is from genome assembly GCA_002390165.1 of Lutibacter sp. UBA4458. Lineage (GTDB taxonomy): Bacteria > Bacteroidota > Bacteroidia > Flavobacteriales > Flavobacteriaceae > Lutibacter. The sequence goes on along the minus strand of DGOU01000022.1, from coordinate 7,045 downwards.
TTTAATTAAACTAAACCAAATTGGTACGTTAACTGAAACTATTGCTGCTATTAACATGGCACATAATGCAGGTTATACTTGTGTTATTTCTCATAGATCTGGAGAAACAGAAGATACTACTATCGCTGATTTAGCTGTTGCATTAAATACAGGCCAAATTAAAACTGGTTCTGCTTCAAGAACCGATAGAATAGCAAAATACAATCAATTACTTAGAATTGAAGAAGAATTGGGTGAAACTGCATATTTTCCACAAATAAAAGCGTTTAAAATCTAATATTCAGCACATTAAATAATTAAAAAGCCAATATCAATTTAGATATTGGCTTTTTTATATACAATAATTTAATGAGGCTATTAGTAGCAAAAGTTACTGTATTTAATATCCTTATATGATATTTATCATCTTTTTTCAATAGATAACTTCTTAACTTTGAGAAGATTGAATAAAAATAACATAAAAAAAGATATAATTATGAGTGCTTTAAAAGACAAATTGTATGAAAAGATTCAGGAACAACGACCTAAAACTACCAAGTTAGTTAAAGAATTCGGCGATAAAATAGTTGATCAGGTTAAAGTATCTCAAATCATTGGAGGAATGCGTGGTATCAAAAGTTTAGTTACAGATATTTCTTATTTAGATCCAATGGAAGGTATTAGATATCGGGGTTATACTTTGCCTGAAGTTTTAGAAAAATTACCAAAGCCAAAAGGTGCAGAAATGCCTTATGTTGAAGGTTTATACTATTTATTACTTACCGGAGATATGCCTACTCAAAAAGAAGTAGAAGATTTAATGATAGATTTTAATAATAGAAGAACTATTCCTCAATATGTAAGAGATGTAATTGATGCATTTCCAAGCGAAAGTAGTCCAATGGCAATTTTGTCTGCTGCAGTAATGAGTTTAGAAAGAGAATCTCTTTTTAACGTAAAATACAAGCAAGGAATGAGTAAAATGGATTATTGGGATGCAACTTATGAAGATGCCACTAATTTATTAGCTAAAATGCCTTTAATTGGAGCATACATTTATAATAAATTATATCATCCTGAAAAAGGACATAGATTTCCAGATCCAACATTAGATTTAGGAGCAAATTTTGCTTACATGATGGGAAAAGATAAACCTTATGATGATGTTTCAAGAATGTATTTTATTATTCATGCCGATCACGAAAGCGGAAACGTTAGCGCACATACTGGGCATTTAGTTGCAAGCTCATTATCTGATGTATATTATGCAAATTCAGCTATGATTAATGGTTTAGCTGGTCCTTTACATGGTTTAGCTAATCAAGAAGTATTGCGTTGGTTACAAGGATTAAGAAATCAAATGGGAGGAAAATTACCATCTGAAGAAGAAATGAAAAAATATGTTTGGGATACTTTAAATAGTGGACAAGTTATACCTGGGTACGGTCATGCAGTTTTGCGTAAAACAGATCCTAGATATGCTGTTCAAAGAGAATTCTGTTTAAAACATTTGCCAAAAGATGATTTATTTAAATATGTAGATGCATTATATAAAGTGGTTCCAGATATTTTAAGAGAACATGGAAAAGCTAAAAACCCTTGGCCAAATGTAGATGCACAATCAGGTGTAGTTCAATGGCATTATGGTGTTACTCAATTTGATTTTTACACAGTATTATTTGCAATTGGTAGATCATTTGGTGTTTTATCAAACATTATTTGGGATAGAGCTTTAGGTTATTCTTTAGAAAGACCAAAATCTTTAACCACAAAAATGATTGAAGATATGGTTAAGGCCAATTAGTTTAAATTAATTTATTAAAAAAAACATCACTTTTAGTGATGTTTTTTTTTTGCTTTAAAACTAAATCTATATTTTAAAAAGAGCTTTAAATTTCGTATTTTCGTGAAAATTAATAATTCAAATAAAAGGAATAGAAATGAGCGAAAAAGCAATATTAGAAATAGATGGTAAAAAATTTGAGTTTCCAATTATACGAGGTACAGAGAATGAAGTTTCTATTGATATAAAATCATTAAGAAGTGCAACTGGAGGTGTAATTACTCTAGATTCTGGATTTAAAAATACGGGTTCATGTAAAAGTGCAATTACCTTTTTAAACGGAGAAGAAGGTGTTTTACGCTATAGAGGTTATGCTATAGAGGATTTGGCAGAAAACTCTAATTTTTTAGAAGTAGCTTATTTAATTATTTTTGGAAATTTACCAAGTAAGGAACAGTTTGTAAAATTTGAAAATGATATTAAAAGTGAATCATTGTTGAATGAAGAAATAAAAAACATTATAGATGGGTTTCCAAAAGTAGCTCATCCAATGGGAATGCTTTCCTCTTTAACAAGTGCATTAACAGCATTTAATCCAGTAACTGTTGATATTAATTCTGAAAAAGAATTATATCATGCAGTTGTAAAAATACTAGGTAAATTTCCGGTATTAGCGGCTTGGGCACATAGTAAAAATAAAGGAACTCCTTTAAACTATTCTGATAATTCTTTAGATTATATTTCAAATATCATGCAAATGTTATTTAGAATTCCTACTGAAAAATATAGATTAAATCCAATAACTGTTGAAGCCTTAGATAAACTTTTAATTCTTCATGAAGACCATGAACAAAACTGTTCTACATCTACCGTTAGAATTGTTGGTTCTTCTGAAGCTGGCTTATTTGCATCTATTTCCGCAGGTGTTTCTGCTTTATGGGGAAGATTACATGGTGGAGCAAACCAAGCAGTGATTGAAATGTTAGAGCAAATTGAAAAAGACGGAGGCGATGTTGAAAAATACATTTTAAAAGCAAAAGATAAAAATGATTCTTTCCGTTTAATGGGGTTTGGTCATAGAGTTTATAAAAATTTCGATCCAAGAGCCAGAATTATAAAATCGTATGCTGATGAAGTTTTAAAAGATTTAAATATTAATGATCCCGCTTTAAAAATTGCAAAACATTTAGAAGAAGTAGCATTAAAAGATGAATACTTTGTAAGTAGGAAATTATATCCAAATGTCGATTTTTATTCAGGAATTATTTATAGAGCATTGGGTATTCCATCAGAAATGTTTACAGTAATGTTTGCTATTGGTCGTTTACCTGGTTGGATTGCTCAATGGAGAGAAATGCGTTTAAATCATGAGCCAATTGGACGCCCACGTCAATTATATATTGGTGAAAACTTAAGAAAATACACTTCAATTAATAATAGATAACTAGATTGAAAAGCCAATGAATTTTGGCTTTTTTTAGGTTGTAAACTCTAATTTGTAAAGCTATTTTTATATAAAATGAATACCGTACCCCTAAAAATTATAAATGAAACAGCAAAGTTAAAATCGGTGATTTTAGGAATTGCTAATGACAATGGCCCAATTCCAAAACCAGAAGATTGTTACGATCCAAAATCCAAGCAGCATGTGTTAGAAGGAACGTACCCAGCTGAAAAAGACATGATTACTGAAATGGATGCTTTTAATACGGTGTTAATTAAACATAAAGTTAAAGTATATCGACCTGAAATATTAGAAAATGTAAATCAAATATTTACTCGAGATATTGGTTTTGTAATTGATGATTTATTTTTTAAATCAAATATTTTACCTGATAGAATTAATGAATTACAGGCTATTGAGAACGTTTTAAGCAATATTAACCCAAATAAAATAATCACTCTTCCAGAAGAAGTACATGTGGAAGGAGGAGATATTATGCCTTGGAATGAGCATTTGTTTATTGGAACATATACCGCTTTAGATTACCCCGATCAAATTACGGCTCGTACCAATAAAGCCGCAGTTGATTATTTTATCAAAAAGTTTTCTAATAAAAAAGTCAAATCCTTTGAATTGCGTAAATCTACCAACCCAAAAGAAAATGCTTTACATTTAGATTGTTGTTTTCAACCTGTTGGGAAAAATAAAGCAATACTTCATAAAAATGGATTTTTATTAGAAGAAGATTATAATTATTTAGTGAATTTGTTTGGGAAAAATAATATTTTTGAAATTACTAAAGATGAAATGTACAATATGAATTCCAATGTGTTTTCTATTTCTGAAAGTGTGGTGGTTTCTGAACAAAATTTTACCAGATTAAACACTTGGTTACGAAATAATGGAATTACTGTTGAAGAAATTCCTTATTCTGAAATTGCTAAACAAGAAGGTTTATTACGTTGTTCTACATTACCATTAGAAAGAGCTTAAAAATATAATTAAAATGAAACAAGCTACCAATACCATATTAATGATTCAACCAGTTGCTTTTAGAATGAATGAGCAAACTGCTGTTAATAATTATTATCAAAAAGTGTTAGATAATATATTGCCTTCTACCGTTCAAAGTAAGGCGAAAGATGAGTTTGATAATTTTGTGAATAAACTTAAAAACGTTGGTGTAAATGTTGTTGTAGTTGAAGACACCTTAGAGCCAAATACACCAGATTCTATTTTTCCAAATAATTGGGTTTCTTTTCATAAAAATGGAACTGTTGGCTTATATCCAATGTTTGCTGAAAACAGACGTTTAGAACGTAGAGATGATATTTTTGATAAGCTAGAAGAGAAGGGATATCAAATTAATAATTTTATAGATTATACTTCTGCGGAGGAAGAAGATTTATTTTTAGAAGGAACTGGAAGTTTAGTTTTAGACAGGGTAAATAGAAAAGCATATTGCGCATTATCACCTAGAGCTGATGAAGATTTGCTGATTGAATTTTGCGAAGATTTTGAATACACACCAGTAATTTTTAAAGCATATCAAACGGTTGATAAGCAACGAATGGTAATTTATCATACTAATGTAATGATGTGTGTTGCACCTGATTTTGCAGTAGTATGTTTATCTTGTATTGATGATAAAAAAGAACGTAAAAATTTGATTGCTCAGTTAAAAGAAGATGGAAAAGAAATAATTGACATAACAGAAAAACAAGTAAATAATTTTGCAGGAAATATGTTGTCTGTTGTTGGCGAAAACAATAAAGAATATATTGTTATGAGCGAAACAGCCTATACATGTTTAACAAAAAATCAGATTAGCTCTTTAGAAAAGTTTGCAACCATTTTATATAGTAATGCTGATACTATTGAAGCTTGTGGAGGAGGAAGTGTTAGATGTATGATGGCAGAAGTTTTTTTACCTAAAATTTTATAATTTAATATTTGTATTTTTAAAGCATGCTTTCAAAAAAGACAAAATATGGTTTAAAGGCGTTAAGTTATTTAGCAAGTAAAAAAGAAAATACACCAGTATTAATTTCAGAAATTGCAACTTCTGAAAATATTTCGAAAAAATTTTTAGAAAGTATTTTGTTAAGCTTAAAGAAAAGCGGAATTTTGGCTTCTAAAAAAGGAAAGGGTGGAGGTTATTATTTGAGTCAAAATCCTGATGATATTAAGGTTTCCTCACTTATTCGAATTTTAGAAGGTCCAATAGCAATGCTTCCTTGTGTTAGCTTAAATCATTATGAACGATGTAACGATTGCACCAACGAAGAAGAATGTAGTTTAAATATACTTATGGCTGAAGTTAGAGACAGCACCTTAAAAATATTAGAAAATAAAACTTTATCCGATTTTAAATGCGGTAGCTAAAAAAGGCCTAATTGAAAATTTATAAAAAAAAACTTTATAATATAACTGAGCCTGTTAAAATTAACTTTAATTATAAATTAAATTATTTCGACAGGCTCAATAGGTTTTATAAGCTAAACTTTTAGATGTTTTTCTGTTTAAATTTAATCTAAAACAGGAATTTTAATATTAAATAAGTTATTTTTTAAATTTTCTAAATCACTTAATAAAACTTCTTTATTTGTTTCAAAATAATGTTTTGATTCTGAAAATAATTTCTGATAATAGTCAATTCCATCATTTAAATTATTTTGAAAATTGTTTAAGTATTTTTGATTTTTAACGGTAATGGTATCCTTAAATTCATCTACCTTATTTGAAAAATAATCAATATACATAGTTAGTTCTTTAATAAACATATGTGGACGATTATCACTACCCAAAACATTCGCTTTTCCGTAAATATGATTCACCATTTCTTTTAGAGAAATTTCCTTTGAAAAATAAGCTATATTTGGTCCTGGGCAAATTGCAACGCCTTGCTTTTGACCTTTCTTTTTAATGTCATATTCCATAATAGCTGAGTTCGCAAGCCCTTCACAAAGGCAGGCTTTATCCGTAATTTTGGCAGCTTTGGCTTTATGTTCATTTAAACTTAAATCCGCTTTTTTTAATTCCTCTAATTTTATTGTTTGGTATTTTTTTGAGGCAGTACAAATTGCCTTTTCAGAATAATCTGTATTTGAAATTAAAAACTTTTTAGGACAAGAACTTCCTGCTTTATTATTAGCGATTCTTTCTTTTTTAAAGATTTCATTAGAGTTTCCTTTAAGGCTATTAAATGGAACCCCTAAAGGAGAAATATTGCTTAGATATAAATCTTTTTCTTTCGCCTCTTTTAAAGCTTTTAAAGTTGGTTTATCTACCGTAGTTGCTTCTGGAACAAGTAAAAATGGAGAACCCCATCCTACGGAATCAACGTTGTAATTATTCAATAAAAATTCATGTTCTTCAGAAGTACCAACACCACCTTGCACCGTAATTTTTAATTCTAATGGAGTATCTGGAAAATGTTTTCCTTTATTTTTTAATGCAGATACTAAAATAGTATGCACTTCAGTAACTAAACTTTCTTTGTTAATTTTAAACTCCTCTAAAATTGGTCCCATTAAATAACCATCAGAAGCAAAAGCATGTCCACCACAATTAAGCCCTGATTCTACTCTATATTCTGAAACCCATAATCCTTTTTTAGCTAAAAATTTACCTTGTATAATGGCAGATCTATAATCACTTACTTTTAAAATTATTTTTTTGTTTAAAATATTCTTTTTATTTGGAAAAAAATCTTTGAAATTTTCAAAATAACTGTACAATCGTGGGTTCATTCCAGCAGATAGTACTACAGATGACTTTAAATTACTATTTGCAAATCCTCTTAAAGCGGCATGAGCATCATTAAATTCAGTTGGTAA
>DGOU01000051.1 GCA_002390165.1 Lutibacter sp. UBA4458 | reverse complement strand
CTAATCTAGAATCACTTTCACAACTAGAAGTAGCATCGGTTTGGGATGCCCAATAGTCTTCTCCATCAATTAAATTATCTGTAGAATTTAATGGTGTAGTGGCAGTTTCGGTATCATACCATAAAACTGAGTTTCCGGAAGCGTTTAAATCCCCAATAGTTGGTAAATTAGGATCGTAATCATTTATGCAAAAAGTTTGATTTGTTTCTGTCGTGCTTGGTGGTGGAGTTACATTTATAGTAACATTAACCACAGTTCTATTAGCGCTTTCGCAACCAGAAGTTGCATTGGTTTGAGTAGCCCAATAATCTTCACCATCTACTAATAAATCAGATGAATTTATAGGAGTAGTTGATGTCTCCGTATCATACCATTGCACATTATTACTAGAAATTGCTAAATCAGCAATAGTTGCATTATCAATTTCACAAAAAGTTTGATTATTTTGTGTGGTTGTTGGAGGTGGAGTTGTATTAATTGTAACATTTACAACTGTTCTATTTGCACTTTCACAACCTGTAGTAGTATTAGTATCCGATGCCCAATAATCTTCACCATCAATTAAAGTATCTGTACTACTTAAAGGAATAGTAGATGTTTCCGTATCGTACCATTGTACATTTGTTCCAGAAACAGCTAAATTACCAATAGTAGTATTGTCAATTTCACAAAAAGTTTGATTGGTTTGTGTAGTTGTTGGAGGCGGAGTAGTATTAATGGTAACAATAACTTCAACTCTTGTTGCGCTTTCACAACTAGAAGTAGCATCGGTTTGGGATGCCCAATAATCTTCTCCATCTATTAAATTATCTGTAGAATTTAATGGTGTAGTTGAAGAATCAGAGTCGTACCATTGCACACCATCTCCAGTAATTGCTAAATCAGCAACAGTTGGATTATCAATATCGCAAAAAACTTGATTACTTGCAGAAGTGGAAGGTGGTGGTGTTTTATTAATAATTACGGTAACATTTGCAGAATCATCAGGGCAAATTCCGTTGGTACTTGAAACAGTATATGTATAAGTTCCTTCTGTATTAACGCCAGGTTCAAAAGTTCCTAAATAACCATTGGTTAAGGTACTCGGTCCTGTCCAATTACCTGTGTTATCAGGAGTTCCACCCAATAAACTAAATAAATCTGTTGTAGTTAAATCTATTTCACAAACGGTTAAAGAACCATCAGTTCCTGCGTTTGGAGCGGCATCTAATTGTGCCGTAGTTTGGACTCTAGTAGTACTTTCACAAGGAAAAGAATTTTCTACAGCCCAATAATCTTCTCCATCAATTAATGGTTCTGAAACATTTAAAGGCGTTGTAGAGGTTTCGGTATCATACCAAATAATATTGGTGCCAGTAGCCTGTAAATCTGCTACTGTTGGATTTGGAGGATAACAAAAAGATTGCATTGGATTTACAGTTGGCGGTGTTGGGTTAATTAAACTAACAGTTGTTGGTAAACGTGCACTAGTACATCCACTTTCAGTTTGTTGCACCCAATAAGTTTGTCCATCAGCTAATGGAGTAGTACTTGCAAGTAAATTACCTCCAGTTTGTGCATCAAACCATTCAATATTTGTACCGGTTGCATTTAAATTTGCTATAGTTGGGTTTTCACTAGCACATTTTCCTACAAATACATCTACATTTGAAGGTGCATTTCCTACAATAGAAACGAGTACCGCAAGTCTGTTTACACTACAATTACTACTACTTATATCATCAGCATAATAGGTTGTTCCATCAAAAAGAGGTGTGGAGGTATCATATTGAGTGCCACCGGTTGGTGCATCAAACCAAACAATTGTTCCGCCTGAAGCAACTAAATCTGTTACGGTATTATTATCTACCTTGCAAAAAATTTGAGGAGATGTTCCTGTAGGCGTAGTATTTGTACATTGTGAGTGTCCTGTTTGAATATTTGAAAGTAAAGCAATTATAAATATCAAAAAGAATTTTTTTGTAATTGATAAGTAATCTTTTTTCATAAAAAGAAAGTTTGGTTAATTTTTTATATCCACTTAACAAGGTTGTTAAATAATGTTAATAAATTTAAGAAGTTAGTAGTAATAATTAAAGTTTAAATTTAAGTATTTAAGTTGACTTATAAACAAAGTTATTAAAAATAAATATGGTTTTTTTATTCCTTGTAAAAGATTAATTACATTTGAAAATATTAATAAATTTTGAATGATGAAAATACATTTTATTGCAATAGGAGGAAGTGCAATGCATAATTTAGCACTTGCCTTAGTTGAAAAAGGATTTACTGTTACTGGAAGTGACGATGCTATTTTTGAGCCTTCAAAATCTAGGTTGCAAGCAAAAGATTTATTGCCAGATAATTTAGGTTGGTTTCCTAATAAAATAACGAAAAATTTGGATGCTATAATTTTAGGAATGCACGCAAAAGAGGATAATTTAGAGCTAATTAAAGCAAAAGAGTTAGGTATTAAAATTTATTCTTATCCTGAATTTTTATATGAACAATCTAAAAATAAAACTAGAGTTGTTATAGGAGGTTCACACGGAAAAACAACTATTACTGCAATGATTTTACATGTTTTAAATTATCATAATATTAATGTGGATTATATGGTTGGAGCTCAGCTAGAAGGTTTTGATACTATGGTACATTTAACTTCAGAAAATGAATTTATTGTATTAGAAGGAGATGAATATTTAACCAGCCCAATAGATTTGCGTCCAAAGTTTCATTTGTACAAGCCAAATATTGCATTAATTAGTGGTATAGCTTGGGATCACATTAATGTTTTTCCAACATTTAGCAATTATGTTTCTCAATTTTCAAAGTTTATTGAAACTATTACTAATGGTGGAATTTTGGTTTATAATGAGGAAGACAAGGAGGTTGAAAAAATAGTTAAAAAAGCTGAAAACCAAATTAAATTGTATCCTTATAAAACTTTAAATTATACTATAAAAAATGGCACAACTTATATTGATACTTCTTTAGGAGAAATGCCTTTAGAAATTTTTGGAAAACATAACATGCAAAATTTAGCTGGAGCTAAATGGATTTGCCAGCATATGGGAGTTGGAGAAGATGATTTTTTTGAAGCAATTAGTAGTTTTAAAGGAGCAAGTAAACGACTTGAAAAAATTACAGAAAATAAATCTACAGTTGTTTTTAAGGATTTTGCACATTCGCCAAGTAAAGTTTTGGCAACCACTAAAGCAGTTAAAAATCAATATGAAAACAGAAAACTATTGGCTTGTTTAGAGCTACATACTTATAGTAGTTTAAATTCAGAATTTTTATCTCAATATAAAGGCGCTTTGGATTTGGCAGATGAAGCAGTGGTTTATTATTCTCCAAAGGCAGTTGAAATTAAGCAACTAAAAAATATTTCAAAAAATCAGATTAAAAATGCATTTGGTAATTCTAATTTAACAGTGTTTACTAATTCAGATGAATTTAAAAGCTATCTTTTTAATCGAAATTTTGAAAATACTGCAGTTTTATTAATGAGCTCTGGTAATTATGGCGGTTTGGATTTTGAAGAACTAAAAAAATCGCTTTAAATATTTTACTAAAAAAGTTAGAAAATAAAAATATTCATATTTTTTTAGAATTAATTAAATTAAAAAATCTTACTAACTTGTAATATTATTTTTTGAATCTATTTAAACTATTTTAAAGTTTAAAGGTCTAATTACATTATAAATTAGTAATTTTTAGTTTTAAAAATAATTCTGTTGAAAAGCGAAGCGGATTTTATTAAACAATTAACAAGTAGTAAGTATCGTGAAAAAGCGTTTAAAAAACTTTTAGACCTTTATCAAGAAAGATTATATTGGCATATTCGAAAATTAGTAATTACTCATGAAAATGCTAATGATGTTTTACAAAACACTTTTTTAAGAGTATATAAAAGTTTACCAAAGTTTCAACAAAAGAGCAAGCTACATACTTGGATGTATAGAATTGCATATAACGAATCCATTCGTTTTTTAGATCAAAATAACCATAAATACCATTATTCTTTGGACGATGTAAATAATGGATATCTGAATAATTTAGTAGAAGATAATTATTTTGATGGAAATGAAATTGCTTTAAAGTTGCATACTATTTTATCTAAATTACCCGATAAACAACGCTTTATTTTTCAAATGAAATATTATGATGATTTAAAATTTAGAGAAATGGCTGAAATACTAAATATTAAAGAAGGAACACTAAAGTCCTCTTATTATCAAACCGTAAAAATTATTGAAAAAAATATTATAAATGTTGAACTTTTAGTTAAAACTAAGGTCTAAGTAATTATGAAAAAGTCAATTTTAAATACAGAAAAAAATAAAACTTTATTAAAGGAAAACAGAAAAGCGATTCATGAAAAAGATTTAGGATTGAGAGTGCCTAAAGATTATTTTTCTAATTCTAAGAACGTTATCCTAAAAAAAGTTTCAAATTCAGAAGTAAAAGTATTATACAGGAAAAAGTATTTTCTTTATTCCTTAGCAGCTTCAGTTGCTTTAATTATAGCCTTAACCATTTTTAAACCAAATATATTTAACCCTATTAAAGGCGGTTCATCTATAGTTTCAGATACCATTAATACAATTAAAAGTAACACGTTAGTTAATGGAAATGAAATTTTTAAGGTAGAAGACGTTTCTATTGCAGCTCTTTTTGTTGAAGATGATAAAATGGATGAGTTTGCAAATAACTATGTTTTAAATGATATTATATCCGATATATCAACATCCAATTAATTTTTTTAAGAAATAAATAAACTTTTTTTTAAAAGATAGGTCTATTAAATAGAACGTTCAATAAAATAAAGTAAAACCAATAAAATTATATTAAAAATGAAAGCAATAAAAAAATTTACAGTAATAGTTTTTAGCTTAGTAGTTGGGATTTATAGTTCCAATTCTCAACAAGTTCAAAAAGAAAATCAAGTTCAGACCCAAACCCAAATTCAATCTAGAAATAGAATTAATCAAGCTGCAATGGCAGATTTAACAGAAGCTCAAAAATTAATGTTACAAGAACAACGCGAGTTAATTAAACAAAATAGAGAAGCTTTTAAAGCAAGTTTATCCGCAGAACAGTTGGCTATTTTAGAAAATGCAGAGCTAACAAAACAAGAAAGGCGCAGTGCTTTAGTATCCTCTTTTACAGACGCTCAACAACAGTTATTACAAGCGCAAAAAATGAATATGCAAACAATTAGGCAACAATTCAAAAGTTCTTTAACGAATGATCAAATTCAACAAATACGTACTAGATTACGCACACATCAAAATATTCAGGACGGTAAAGAACTTATGGAAAATGTTGTAAAAAGAAGAAGAAATAGAAATAATTAATTATTAATAAACCTTTTGTATAAGTGGTTAAGAAAACTTAGCCACTTATACTTTTTAAAAATAATATAATGAAAAAATATCTTCTTCTAATTTTGTGGTTCTCTGGATTGTTTTTCGGATTTTCACAAGAAGTTACAACCAATAAGGATGAAGTTAATGAAATTATAGACGAATTATTTGATGAAGATTTAGCATTAAATCAATTAATTAACTCTCTTTCTAACTATCAATTACTTTATGTATCGGCTAATTACAATAGTGATACTTATTTTTCTGGTAGAGATATTGGCATTAACCAATATAATATTAGACCCCAAATTACGTATGTAAATTCTAACGGTTTATTTGCAAGTTTATCAGGTACATATTATAGTGAGTTTTATCCTAAATGGGATGTAACAATAGCATCTTTAGGTTATGGAAACACTATTGGTAAAAAGAAATTGTTTAGATATAGTACATCTTATTCTAGGTATTTTTATGCAAATAGTGAGGATAATGTATTTTCTAACACTTTAAATTTAAGTTTAGGAGTTCATAATAAAAATAGAACCATTGGAACACTAATTTCTGGAGATTACTTGTTTGGCGATGATCAATCCTTTCAAATTTCTTCACGAAGTTATATTAAAATAAGCTTATTAAAAAACAAAAAGATTACCTTAAACTTTACTCCACAGTTAATTTTTATTGCAGGTAAACAAACTATAGAGCTATCCAGATTTGTTTTTGAAAACGGATTAATTTCTACTCAAAATTATACAAGTGATAATTTTAATTTGTATAATACGCAAATTAGTTTACCATTACAGTTGAATGTTAATTCATTTGATTTTGAATTAGGTTATAATATTAATTTACCTTCAGAAGTTGGTGATGAAACAAACCTGAAAAATACCAGTTATTTAAATTTTTCTGTAGCCTATTTGATAGATTTATAAAAAAGCATTGTTTTTTTTAGTTATTAAAGCTCGCATTTATTTTTTACGCTTATCTTTGAGAAAAAGTGCTGATGAAAAAAACTTCAAATTCATTGACTATTAAGTCTTGGGCGGTTGATGATAGACCTCGTGAAAAACTTATTTTAAAAGGTAAGGAATCTTTATCCGATGCCGAGTTAATAGCAATATTATTAGGCTCAGGAAATACCGATGAAAGTGCCGTTGGTTTAGCCAAACGTATTTTAGTTTCTATAAATAATAATTTAAATAAATTAGGAAAATTAACAGTTGCCGATTTAACTAAATTCAAAGGGATAGGAGAAGCAAAAGCAATTTCAATTATTACTGCATTGGAATTGGGAAGACGAAGACGATTAAAAGAAGCTTCAATTTTACCTAAAATTACAAGTAGTAAGGCCGTTTTTGAACAAATGCAGCCTATATTAGGAGAATTACAACATGAAGAATTTTGGATATTATATTTAAATAATTCGAATAAAATTTTAGATAAAAGTCAGCAAAGTAAAGGCGGTTTAACAGGAACATTAGTAGATGTAAGGTTGGTGTTAAAAAAAGCATTAGAGTTAAATGCAACAGGTATTATTTTATGTCATAACCATCCATCAGGTAAATTAAAACCTAGTAATTCCGATAAAATACTTACTAATAAATTAAAAACAGCCGCTGAAACCATGGATATTAAAGTGTTAGACCATGTTATAATCACCGAAAATGATTACTTTAGCTTTGCTGATGAAAATTTATTATAAAAAGGAACATTTATTAATTTTAAATATACTATAACTACAATGTTATTGGTTTATACGCATAAAATTACCCCAAGGCTAAATTATATTTTTAAACATTTTTTTGTTAGAATTTTACAAATACCCATAACTTTTACCACTAAAGTAGATGAGTTTGTAGCTCACAATGGGCCAAAAATTACCTATTCTAAAACACCATTAGGTTCTGAATTTTTTATTAGAAGCCATACTTTATTGTTTGAGCAAGGAATTAATGATACAGATATAACTATGTTTAAATGGGATGAATTTCCTTGCTTTTTTCCTACAGGTGAAAAATCGAGTATTCCGTTTGATATTTTTGCAGCTGGTTTTTATTTAATTAGTAGATATGAAGAATATTTACCACACGTACAAGATGAGCACGATAGGTTTCCTGCTGAAGAAAGTTTAGCGGTTAAAAATAACTTTATTGAAAAACCAGTAATAGATATTTGGGCATATAAATTTTTAGAGATTTTAAAACGAAAATTTCCAAATTACAACTATAAAAATAGAAAATTTGAATTAATTTCTACTATTGATGTAGATTCGGCATTTGCCTACAAGAATAAAGGAATTGTTAGAACCATTGGTGGTTTTTTGAATGATATTTTTCATCTTAGAATATTTAATTTTTGGAGTCGATTTTTAACTGTTTTTAATTTTAGAAAGGATCCTTTTAATACCTTTAAAGAAATTTTAAAAATAAAAAAAGAGTATCATGTAAAAACCTTATTTTTCTTTTTAGTTGGAAGTTATACTACGTATGATAAAAATATATCAGCATCTAATTTAAAATTTCAATCTTTAATAAAATCTGTTGCCGATTATGCAAAAATAGGAATGCATCCTTCTTATTTTTCCTATAAAAGTTTTGAAAAATTAAAAAAGGAAAAATTACGGTTGGAAAGTATAATAAACACGCCGGTTACTTTTTCTCGTCAACATTTTTTAAGATTAAGTATTCCTGAAACTTATCAAAATTTAATTGATTTAGAAATCCAAGAAGATTTTACTATGGGTTA
>DGOU01000088.1:3890-6814 GCA_002390165.1 Lutibacter sp. UBA4458 | reverse complement strand
GAATTACCATGGTAAAATAAAAAATATTTATAATAACAAAACGTTAAAACTACCTGACGAAAACCTATTTGGACTTCTTTTATTAAATGAAGATGTACCTAAAATTACTCAAAAACTCTCTGAAAATTACCAGTTAAATTTAAAAGAAACTTATAATTTAAATAAGGGTTCAAAAAAGAAGGAAAGATTGATTAGACAGTTTTATATAGTTTCAAAAAAATAGTACTTTTGATTTATGAAATTTAATACCCTTACAAAAACAGATAAACTTGGCTATATTTTTTTAATAGTAGCTTTTGCAATAGGATTTTACTATGCAAACACCAATTTAAATTATTTTGATACCGTTTATGCTGTTGAAGATGGCTTTGTAGAAAACAGTCAATTTGTAATGTTGTTATCTTCTAGCTTACTATTATTTTATTACTTTTTTAAATTATTTAAACATAAAAATACGTATTGGAAAATAGGTGTTTTAGTAATGGCAATTGCTTTCTTTTTTGCCTCTGGGGAAGAAATTTCTTGGGGACAACGTATATTCAATATCCAATCTTCTGAATATTTTATAGAAAATAATGCCCAACATGAAACAAATTTACATAATATGGTAGTAGATGGTGAAAAGGTAAATAAAATTATTTTTAGTCAGTTACTTACGGTTATGTTAGTTATCTACATTTTAATTTTACCGATTTTATATAGAAAAGTAGCTTCTATAAAAAAATTAGTCAATTTATTTGCAGTGCCAATTGTAAAATGGCATCATACTATTGCTTTTTTAGTTGCTACGGGATTAATTATTTTTGTTCATTCTGAAAGAAAATGGGAATTATATGAATTAGCATTTGCTGTAATCTTCTTTTTAATCTTTTTAAATCCGTTAAATAAAAAAGAAATTTTCTCTTCTAATTCTTAATTTTTCCTAAAAAGTAGATTAGTAATTTATAGAAGATAGTACCATACAATATGCCAAAAAGCATTCCTGTAAGCACATCTAAAGGATAATGTACACCAACATATATTCTACTATAAGCAATTATTACAGCCCAAAATATTAGAATAAAAAATAAATATTTGTACCTGTTTTTTAACAACAATCCAAAAAAGACAGCTATTCCCATTGAATTAATAGCGTGACCAGAAAAATAACCATATAAACCTCCGCATCCTTCCTTTACAATTCTTATTATAGATGAAATATCATTATTATGACAAGGCCGTAATCGTTTAAAACTATATTTAAAAATATTACTAGTTTGATCGGATAAAGCAATTAATAAAACCCCAAACAGTAACACAAGAAGCATTTTCTTAAACCCAAAATGTTTATAAGTCAAAAATAAAAGGAAGATATACAATGGAATGGAGGTAAATTTATTAGTTACAAATAACCAAAATCCATCCCATTGTACACTACCTAAACTATTAAGATAGATAAATAATTCTATATCCTTATGAATTAAAAAATCTAACACCTAATAAATTTATTTTTTTGCTAAACCAACCAATTCCAATTCAAAAACTAAATCGGTATTTGGTGGAACAATATGACCAGCACCTTGCTCTCCATATCCTAAATAGGATGGAATATAAAGCATTGCTTTATCTCCTATTTTCATATGCTGAAGACCCTCTTTAAATCCTGCAATTAAACGAGCATCTGGTCCATACACCGTTGTAAATGGTGCATAACCATGTTGTTTATCTTTTGCTTCATTATAAGTTTGGTACGCTTTTGCTATATTTTTGTAGCTAGTATCAAATAGTTTTCCACTAGTAAAATATCCAGCATAATTAACTTTTACTTTTACTCCTTTTTTTGGTTTTTCACCATTTTTAGTTTCGGTAATAGCTATTTTTAATCCAGAAGGAAGCACTTCAGCCTTTGCTAAATTTTGATTTATTTTAGCCACGGTATTATCCATAGCCTCCTGAATTTTATCCTGTCTTATTTTTAATTCTTCCGCATAATTTTTATAAAATGAAGAAAATTGTTTTTTAGCTTTAAATTTCTTTGCTGCAGAACCAATTTTAATAATTTCAACAGAATTTATAGTATCGTTTTGTGCAATAGAATCTACCACATTTTGACCTTTAACCACATATCCAAAAACGGAATGTTTACCATCTAACCAAGGTGTTGGTTTATGGGTAATAAAAAACTGACTCCCATTAGTGTTGGGTCCAGCATTTGCCATAGATAAAGTTCCTGGTTTGCTATGTTTCAACAACAAGTTACCTTTTGTATCTTTTGGAAATTCATCCTTAAAACTATAACCTGGTCCGCCTTCACCAGTACTGGTTGGGTCACCACCTTGAATCATAAAATCTTTAATAACTCTATGAAATAACAGTCCATTATAAAAAGGCTTTCCTTTTAAAGAATCCAATACTTCTTGATTAGATCCTTTAGCTAAAGAAACAAAATTTGCAACAGTTATAGGTGTTTTATCATAAGTCAATTTTAATAAAATTGCACCTTTATTTGTTTGCATATTTGCATAAATACCATCTTCTAAATTGGTATATTTTGTTGGTTTACAAGAAACTACAACTGATAAAATAGTTAGAATTATTAAAAATTTTATGCTTTTCATTTGTGTATTTTTAAAATATTATTTTTTAGAAATAGCTACCAATTCTACTTCAAAAATTAAAGCTGAAAATGGTTTTATAACACCGCCTTTACGTGGAAAAGCACCATAACCTAAATCTTGAGGAATAAAAAACTTGTATTTTGATCCAACTTTCATTAATTGTAATCCTTCTGTCCAACCTTTAATTACTCTATTTGCAGCAAATTCTACAGGTTTTTTAGAACTATCAAATTCAGTTCCATCAATTAATGTTCCTTTATAATTAACTTTTACTCTTGAAGTTGCTTTTGGAGAATCTCCTTTACCTTCTTTTAAAACAATATATTG
>DGOU01000088.1:0-3830 GCA_002390165.1 Lutibacter sp. UBA4458 | reverse complement strand
TTTTCTCTCATTTCCACTTGACGTTTTTGGAAATATGTTCTTAACTTAGCTCCTATTTTTTTTGAATCAATTAAAACATTTGTAGTATCCATTCCATCATGTACACCTTTTAAAAATAAGGATTCATCAACATCACCAAAATTAACTTTTAGTTTGTTAGCAATATCTACACCTAAAGCATAACTTATGGTATCTTTTTCAGTTTTTAATCCTTTTTTTGTAAATCCTTGTTGGTTACATGAGCTTAATACTAGTACTGCAACCATCACGATTGCCAAATTAATTACTTTCATTTTTATTTATTTTATTTAATTTAACTTTAAATATTAGTGGCTGATTAACAGCTATTTTATTTTGATCTCCTGAATATCCGTAAGCAACATTTGATGGAAACAAAAACGTTACTTCATCTCCTTTTTTCATTAATTTTAACCCAACTTCTAATCCATCAATAACATCTTGTTTATCTACCCAATAATGTGCTTCCTTTTTAGAATAAATTAATTGATTTTTTATATTATAAACACTATAAATATAAATAAGTTCATCGCCTTTTTTAGGTAAATCATTATCCTTTCCTTTTTTATCATATTTATACCAAAACCCATGGTTAGAAGCAGAATAATTACTTACGCTATCTTTTTTTATTATTCTCTTAAAAATTAATTCCTGTTCTTTTTTAAGTTTATTATTTAGTGTTATTAGGGTTTCATTCTGTGAAACCATTTTTTTACGAATAGGTAATCGTGGTTTAGTTTTTTGACAAGCAACACTTAATAAAACAAGTATTAAAATAAAAACTCTAATCTTCATACGAATGTAAAAGTTCCTTTTTATAATCTGGTAATATTCTTAAAAAGTTAGAAATAGTTTTATCTAAAGAAACATTCGATCTTCCACCTGCCGCATTGTCATGTCCTCCGCCATCAAAATGTGCTCGAGCAAATTTATTTACTGAAAATTTTCCTTTTGACCTAAGTGAAATTTTTATAATTTTCTGATCGGTATCTTCAATAAAAATAGCTGCAAAAATTATCCCTTTTAATGATAATGCATAATTTACAACGCCTTCTGTATCTCCTTTTTGATAATTAAACTCATCTAATTCCTTTTGACTTAAAGGAATATATGCTGTTTTAAGTTTATCAATTACTACTAAATTACTCAATGCTCTTCCTAATAATTGTAATCTTCCATAAGAATTGGTGTCATACACTTTATTATGTATTTTGGCATTATTAGCGCCGTTATCTATTAAATTGGCAATAATTCTATGCGTAGTACTGGTAGTAGATGGGAATCTAAATGATCCTGTATCCGTCATAATACCTGTATATAAACAAGTGGCAATTGTACTATCCATCCGCTCTAAATCATCTAATTTTTCTATAAATTGATACACCATTTGACAGGTAGAGCAAATAGAAACATCGGAGTATAAATATTTTGCAAAATCATCTGGTTGTTGATGATGATCAATCATAATAACAGTTCCGGAAAAAGTTTCTAGCTTTTTTTGCATATCATCACCAACTCTACTCAACGTATTAAAATCGAGTAAAAATAATATAGATGCCTCATCAATAGTGGCTTGAGATTGCCTGTTTTGCATATCGTATTTAAAAGCTTCTTTAGAATTAGGCAACCAATGTAAAAATTCAGGGTAATCATTTGGCGAAACTACCGTTGCTTTATGTCCTTTATTTTTTAAATATTTATATACCGCCAAACTAGCACCAATAGCATCACCATCTGGATTTCTATGCGGAACAATAACTATATTTTTAGGACTTGAAAGCAAGTCTTTAATTTCCTTTATTTCGTCTTCATTCATAAGGAGCAAATATACAATATATTGATAAATGATACTTTGATTAAATAACTACATTTGTTAAAATTTACTTAATAAAATAACAATAGTGTTATCTAATCAAAAAGTATTCAAAATTTTTAAAATTAGTATGCTAATAAAAAACAACTAATAATGATTTATGCTGCGTATTTTCAAAAATATTAAAAAACATTGCTTTAACGTTTAAAATAGTATATTTGTCCCGATTTTATAAACTATAACTTTTAAAATGATTACAAATAGAACTTTTACAATGCTTAAACCTGATTCTGTAGAAAAAGGGTTTATTGGAGTAATTTTAGAAAAAATAAATACCGCTGGGTTTAGAATTGTTGCCATGAAAATGACTCAAATGACGGTAGATGATGCTAAAGAATTTTACGCTATTCATAAAGAAAGACCTTTTTTTGGTGAATTGGTAGAATTTATGACTCGTGGACCAATTGTAGCTGCAGTTTTAGAAAAAGAAAATGCTGTGGAAGATTTTAGAGCTTTAATTGGCGCTACTAATCCTGCCGAAGCAGCAGAAGGAACTATTAGAAAATTGTATGCTTCTTCTATGGGAGAAAATGCTGTTCATGGTTCTGATAGTGATGAAAATGCAGCTATTGAAGGTGCTTTCCATTTTTCTGGTAGAGAATTATTTTAATAATAACTACTTTTTACAACATTAAAAAAAGCTCGATATTTTCGAGCTTTTTTTAATTTAATACTATTTTAGAAATAATTTTTTCTCCTAATTCTTCATTTAACATTTTCATAATTTTTTCTTTTCCATAACTTAATTCTTCGCGTAAAACAGACGAATTTAATTTTACATATAATGTTTTGCCCTTTAAAGAAACACTTTGTGTATAAGAAACAACGCCTTTACCCATAATACTGCCCCACTTTTCTTCAACTAATAATTGTTGCATTCCTTTGGTTAGTTTATTTTCTTTATAAACATCCTGCAATAAATCTTGTAATTTAAAAAAATCGTTCTGACGCTTTGCCATTATAATTCAAAAATTTTATAGGTTTGGTTAGATTGTTTTACTACTTTTTCGGTTCTTTCTTTATGAGTATCACTAATAAATAATTGACCAAATTCATCACTATTTACTAAATTTATAATTTGAGTTACTCTACTTTCATCTAATTTATCAAAAATATCATCTAACAGTAAAATAGGTTTTATTTTTGATTGTTTTTTAATAAAATCGAATTGCGCCAATTTTAAAGCAATTAAATACGATTTTTGTTGTCCTTGTGAACCAAACTTTTTAACAGAATACCCATTTATTTCAAAACTTAAATCATCTTTATGAACGCCAACACTTGTAAATTGAAGCACTCTATCTTTCTCTAAATTTTGTGCTAGTAACGTTAACAAATCCTGTTCATCTAATTTTGTTTTATAAACTAAATTAACTTCTTCCTTACTATTAGAAATTGCTTGATATCGCTTTGTAAAAATAGGAATAAATTCTTTTAAAAAGGCTTTTCGCTCTTCATAAATAATATTCCCATACTGCTGTAATTGTTCATTATAAACATTCAAATTTACAGCATCAAAAGTTCTATTTAACGCAAAATATTTTAACAACGCATTGCGCTGTGCTAGTACTTTATTATATTTTATTACACTTTGTAAATAGTTTTTATTGGATTGAGAAATAACATTATCCACAAATTTCCTTCTCGTATCACTTCCATTCGTAATTAAATCTCTATCCGCAGGAGAAATTATTACCAATGGCAAATAACCAATATGATCCGAAAATTTTTCATAAACCTTGCCGTTACGTTTTATAGTTTTTTTAAATCCTCGTTTTAAACTGCAAACAATAGTGTCTAATCTATCTTGCATTTTATATTCTCCTTCAATTACAAAAAAATCTTTAGAATGATTAATATTTTGTGCTGCTACCGGATTAAAATAACTTTTTGCAAAAGACAAGTAATAAATTGCATCTAAAACATTCGTTTTTCCAAC
>DGOU01000211.1 GCA_002390165.1 Lutibacter sp. UBA4458 | reverse complement strand
AACAAAGTACGATCCCGTTCACCTGCATTTGCGAGAAGTTTTGAGTTTCTCATCATCTTTTGGAGAAAATCGTACATTAGTTCACATGTTTCAGGATGTTCTACTTTCATATAAGTTAGTACAGTAAATGGAGCAAAAAATATTTTTTTATATTTTGTTGTAACCATTATAGTATTTTGCAACGTGTGGAGGTCACATCTATATAGATGATAATATTTTTCACTTTTTGCTCCGCTTAAACTCTGCCTAATAGTTTGTTGCTCTACTTTTCCTACAATGGTATCAATATCTTCACAAACTTTAAGAGCTAAATCTTTTGATATTAATCCAGTTTCAAAGTAATAAAGTACTTGTTGTAGCGAACCAGTTAATGTAGTTTCGTTCCAGATGGAAGTGATATTAACATACTTATAAACGTTAGCCAAGTCATATGCGCTTTGTAATAATGATTCCGGAATTTTTTTTATCCATTCATCAAAAGTTATTTTGCTTTCTGCCATTTCTAAATTAACATCCTTAAGCCAAACATACATTTTATATCTAGTTAAATAAGAATCGTTTAAGGTGTGAAATAGTGGTATGTCTTTCGCTGAATAAATCATTTCAGCACTTTTGAGTTGGGTTAAAGGATATATATTATTCAATGAAGCCTTAAAAAACATTTCTAGCCCATGCTCATCTTTAGGTTGTGGAGGTAATTCAGCTATAATTGTATTAATGCTTCCTATTTCAAATAACTTATTAAGAGATATCTTATAGTGTCTTGCTAAAACTACACTTTCTTCAAGCGATAGGTTTGTTTTATTGTTAACTCGTCTGTATGCTGCATCATAGCCTATATCTAGAACAGATGCTATTTCTTCAACAAAGGAAGAATTGTCTTGTGTCTTTGCTTTTAAATATTTAATAAACTGTTCTTGCATTTTTTGAAAAATTACAAGCAGGAAAGTCTTTGGTTTTGTAAAAAATACAAAAAATAATTCAATTTTTCCGCATTTTGGTCAAGCGATTATCAAAAATCGCAAAGTAGATTTGACTTAAATAATAAAATCGAGGAAAATGAAAATTGCAAAAACAAACAAACAAAAAACTATAATTAGTATAGTATTATTTCTAATTGGTTTTATGGCGTTTACACAAAATATAATCCGAAAAGATAAGCTATCATTCCATTCCTTTTCTATAACTCCATTAGAAGTCTTTTTTATCGATAATTCAGGAGGAGTGTCAATAACAGGAGAATTAAGTTACGCCTTTAATAAAAACATATTTACATTTTCTGCAACTGCAGGAGAGGAATTATCGATTTGGAGTAGAGGTTTTAGATACCAGCAAATAAGCATGTTATATGGAAGAGAAATTGGTTTATCTAAAAGGCTCTTTATTGACACACATGCAGGAATTGGTCTAATCGTTTATAACGATTTATATGATACTAGATTAATAGAAGCCGGAATTCCATTAGTAACAAAATTAAGATATAAAACAGGAGATAAATTTTCAATTGGTTTAAAATTTCAAGCCAATTTTAATTCCGCTGAAAATGTTTATTCAGCAGGAGTCTTATTGCAATGGAATTATTTATAAGCTCTAACTATAAAATCAAAAAATAATGTTGATAATGCTTTTAATATACAGTTTTAAAAAAGGTTTTAAAAAAGCTCATTTTTTTGAAATAGTAGCTGTGTTAAAAAAAATGGTATATAAACTGAAATATATCATTCCGTTTTTTTTGTTAGCAAATACAAACATTAATAATGAAATAGAAGAGGTCGAAAAAATTTCATTTAGTATTATTAAAAAGGATTCTAGTATTGGATTCATCGATATAAAGAAAGCCTCTTTAAACACTCAAACAACCTATATTATTAACTCAGAAGTTAATACAAAAGTTATTTTCAATTTTAATGCAGTTGGAAAAGAAAAGTCTATTTACAAAGGAGATACCTTAATTTTTTCATCTGTGTACCGAAAATTAAATCACAAAGTGAAATTGAATCAATCATTATCATTTATTAATGGTAAGTATTTATTGAAAAATAAGAATAAAAAGGAGAAACTAAGTTTAGGTATTATAAATAGAAACTTAGTAACACTTTTCTTTTTTGAGCCTAAAGGTGTTCGGGAAGTGTTTTCAGATAAGTATAAGAAAATGGTAAAAGTAACTCCAATGAGTAAAGGAAAGTACAAAATTGTTCTTCCAAACAGAAGCACAAATATTTATCATTATAAAAAAGGGAAATGCATATTAGTAGAAGCCGTTGGGTCATTCTATAAGGTGAAATTAATATCAAACAATACAATTGAGAATATAAACTTATTAGCGAACTTAAAAAGCAATAATCATGAGAACTAAATTTAAAATATTAATAATTGTACAATTATGTTTTGTGTGGTCATGTGGTGTGCAACCAAGAATCTATACTAGTGGATCTTATGGTACTATTAAATCTTATAAAGAAAAACCACATTATAATGGAAAGAAAGAATCTGCTGTCTATGTCTCAGGAGATTTCGCCAGTGGTAAGCATACACAATTCACAGGAATTACAGATGATAAAAAAACAATCACATCATTTAGCGCACATAGAAGTGTTACTAATAATAATTACAATTTATACTATGGATTAGGTGGCTCTTTTGGTAAATACACATTTACTGATGCTTATGAAGATAATATTGTTCATAATGATTCTAAAAACTTTTATAGTTTAAACGTAAACACTGGATTAAATTATACGATGTCTAGACGAATAATTGATTACCGTTTTATTGGGATCGAATTAGGTTATAATCATGAATTTGGACCTTATCAAAATAAATTAGATGAGCTGAAAGACTTAAATGATTCTGGACTTATAATAGTAAATCAAAAATCTCTGTTCTCTTATAATTTTTACTCAGAATATGTCTTTAAGCTATCTAAAGATAATGCTTTGAGTGTTGGATTTTACATTGGTGATCTTATTAATAATTCAAATTATGATAATAAGGAAAATAGAGGCGGATTTAACGGTCTTACTTTTAGTTTAAGACTTAATAGATATATAATTAGTGCTGTAACCCAAAGAGGTGATGGCGGCATAAAATCTACAAAGGTCGGATTAACCTATAAATTGTTTTAAAATCAATTAATGACAAAAGCATTCTAACTATAATAAATATAATTTAACAATTAGATTTGAATACAAATAATATTACTATTAAAACTGATAAATATCATTGAAAACATAAAAAATTAACATTAACATTAAAACTAATTTAAATGGAACATGCAACACAAATATATTATTTAATTGCTGTTAGTTTTATAGTTTACTTCATAATAAGTTTTGCTTATAAAACTTTAAATCTTCGAAATATTGAAGGAGCTTTATTAATTAAGAAAGGATTATTGCTCATAAATCTCAAACATATTTTAGGAATACTGTTATTTGGGATACTATTTTATTTAATAATTCCAGAATACAGATTTTTAATTAACAGTATCGAAATTCCTAAATTAAACATCGTATTACTTATACTAGTAATAGTACTTACCTCTGGATTTTTATCTTTTACTTCTGTAAAGAAAAAGCTCAAAGATAAAACGGAAAGATCTCAATATAAAAGCAGCCAAGGATGGATATATTTTATAATTCGACTTATATTTTTGTTTTCGTATGAGTTCTTTTTCAGAGGAGTTCTATTATTTACATTAATAGATACTTATGGTCTTACTATAGCCATAATTATATGTACTTCATTGTATGTGTTAATACATGCCTTCGACACAAGAGCAGAAATAATAGGAGCTATTCCTTTTGGAATTATCTTATGTCTTTTTAGCTATTTTACAAATAGTATTTGGGCAGCATTTATTATCCATATTACATT
>DGOU01000204.1 GCA_002390165.1 Lutibacter sp. UBA4458 | reverse complement strand
AAAACAATCATATAACAGAGATTTATTACAAGTAATTTTAAATAAAAACATTGAACTATACGACCACGAAACAATTACTAATAAAAAAAATGCTAGGTTAGTTGCCTTTGGAAGATATGCGGGAATTGTAGGTACTTATAACGGATTTAGAACCTATGGTTTAAAATTTGACCTATTTAAGTTGCCAAAAGCCGAAAGACTGCATGACCAATTAATGTTAATTCATAAATTGCAACACATTAAACTGCCACCAATTAAAATAGTTTTAACAGGAAAAGGTCGTGTAAGTAGCGGAGCTAAAGAAATGCTGGATGGCATGGGAATGCGTGAGGTTTCTGTAGATGAATTTCTAAACCAAACTTTTAACAAACCAGTTTATGTTCAAATTGATGTGTTAGATTATAACAAAAGAAAAGATGGAAAAGTAATAGACCAGTTTGATTTTTTTAAAAATCCACAAGATTATGTCAGTGATTTTATGAGGTTTGCCAAAGTGGCCGATTTATATATTGCTTGTCATTTTTATGGAACAGGTTCTCCATATCTTTTTACTAGAGAAGATGCAAAATTAAAAGATTTTAATATAAAGGTAGTTGCAGATATCAGCTGTGATATTGACGGACCAGTAGCTTCTACTATTAGATCCTCAACTATTGCAAATCCTATTTATGGTTATAACCCAATAACCGAACTAGAAGTAGATTATAAAAATAAAGATGCAATAGGGGTAATGGCAGTAGATAATTTACCTTGCGAACTTCCAAAAGATGCTTCAGAAGGCTTTGGAGAAAGTTTTGGTGAACACGTTATTCCGGCATTTTTTAATGAGGATAAAGATGGTGTATTGCAAAGAGCAAAAATGACTGAAAACGGAAAATTAACCAAACGTTTTAGCTATTTGCAAGATTTTGTAGATGGAAAATAATCACCAACATTTATTAGAAAAATTAGCAAACACCAAAATGCCTTATGGAAAATATAAAGGCACTTATTTAACAGATTTGCCAGAGTATTATATAGTTTGGTATAAAAACAAGGGGTTTCCTGCTGGTAAATTTGGAGAATTATTACAATTAGTTTATGAAATTCAGCTAAACGGATTAGAGGATTTAGTAAATAAATTAAGAAAATAATAATGGCATCTCCATTCTAATTTTTTTTAAAAAGTTAAGAATTTATTTTTTTTCTGAAAATTTAATATTCAATTATTATACTATAATCTAAAATTTTATTGAGGATATTTTAAAATTTAATGGATTAAAACTGTAATTATTTAAAGTTTAAAAACTAAAATAACCTTAAAATTATTTTTACAACTTTTCAACAATAAAATGTTATTAACTAATTCTATTAAAGGATAAAATAGGTTTATTTATTATCTAATTTTAATGACTCAAATTAATATAAAAAACCAACTTTTTAAATGGAGCAATTAGTATTTCAAAAGGTATTTACATATAAAGAAGTGTTAGCCAAGGCTTTAGATTATTTTAATGGTGATGAATTAGCAGCAACAACTTGGCTGAATAAATATGCAATGAAAACCAAAAAAGGTGAGTATTTAGAAGCTACTCCTAATGAAATGCACCATAGAATGGCATCAGAATTTGCACGAATGGAAGCCAAATTTAAAGAACAAGAAAAAAGTACAGAAGGTTTATCAGAATATGGTAAATCTCGTGAGTTTTTATCTGAAGATAAAATATTTGAGCTTTTTAAAGATTTTAAATATACCATTCCTCAAGGAAGTGTTATGTCCTCTTTAGGAAATAAAAATGTAATTTCATCTTTATCTAATTGTGTTGTAGTTCCTCCAGTTTATGATTCTTATGGTGGTATTTTTTATACCGATCAACAATTAGCACAATTGTTTAAAAGGCGATGTGGAGTTGGGGTAGATTTATCTAATTTAAGACCAAATGGTGCATCGGTATCTAATTCAGCTGGTTCCACAACCGGAGCAGTTTCTTTTATGCACCGTTTTTCAAATACTACTCGTGAAGTTGCTCAAAATGGAAGGCGAGGAGCGTTAATGTTAACTATGGATATTGCTCACCCAGATATTGAAGATTTTATAACGGTAAAACAAGATTTAAGTAAAGTTACTGGAGCAAATATTTCTCTTCGATTATCCGATGAGTTTATGATTGCTGTGGTAAATGATGATGATTTTAAATTACGTTGGCCAATTGATAGCAAAAATCCTAAATACACTAAAACCATAAAAGCCAAAGAGCTTTGGAACACCATAATTAAAAGTGCGCATAATACTGCTGAACCTGGTTTAATTTTTTGGGATCGTCAGCATTATTATTCAACATCTTCTGTATATCCAGGGTTTAAAAATAGCTCAACCAATCCTTGTTCTGAAATTGCGATGCAAGGTGGAGATAGTTGTCGTTTAATCGCTTTAAACTTGTATAGTTTCGTTGAAAATCCTTTTACCGATAAGGCTAAATTCAATTATAAAAAGTTTTACGAAGTTGCTTATGAATCCCAACGATTAATGGATGATTTAGTAGATTTAGAATTGGAGGCTGTTGATAGGATTTTTAATAAAATAATGCACGATAAAGAACCTAAAAATATAAAACAGGTTGAAATTGATACGTGGAAATTATTATACAAAACAGGTAAAAAAGGAAGAAGAACCGGATTAGGTTTTACTGCTTTAGCAGATGCCATGGCTGCCTTAGGGATTAAATTTGATACTGATGAAGCTATAGCTGAGGTTGATAAAATTATGCAAACTAAATTTAAAGGAGAGTTTGATAGTTCTATTGATATGGCAATTACTCGTGGAAAATTTGAAATATTTAACCCCAAAATCGAAAACTTTTCTGAATTTGTTCAAATGATAGAAAAAGATTTTCCAGCTATTTATAAACGAATGATGAAATACGGAAGAAGAAATATTTCTGTAAGTACGGTGGCTCCAACTGGAAGTTTAAGTATGTTGGCACAAACTTCTTCTGGTATTGAACCAGTTTTTCTATTGTCTTATAAAAGAAGGCGAAAAGTAAATCAAGAAGATGAAAACGCAAAAGTAGCTTATGTAGATGAATTAGGGGATGCTTATGAAGAGTTTGAAGTTTATCATCCAAAATTAAAAAAGTGGATGGAAGTTTCAGGGAAAAATGAAATTGATGAAAGTCCGTATAAAGGTGCAACTGCGCCAGAAATTGATTGGGTTAAACGAGTAGAAATGCAAAGTTTGGTTCAAAAATATACTACACACTCTATTAGCTCAACTATTAACTTACCTGCGGATGTAGATGTAGAAACGGTTGGCAATATTTATATTGAATCTTGGAAAAAAGGATTAAAAGGAATTACGGTTTACAGAGATGGATCTAGAAGTGGTATTTTAGTTGCAAGTGATGATAAAAAAGAAAAAAAGAAAGATGGATGTTATGCAGAAACTATTTTTCCTAAAAGACCTAAAAAAATTGAAGCTAAAGTAGTACGTTTTCAGAATGATTATGATAAATGGGTTGCTGTTGTTGGTTTAATTAATAACCGACCTTATGAAGTTTTTACAGGTAAAATTGAAGATGCATTTATTTTACCAGCTTGGCTAGAAAAAGGTTGGGTGATAAAAAATAGAGATGATAAAGGTAATTCGCGTTACGATTTTCAATTTTTAGACAAACAAGGTTATAAAGTTACGTTGGAAGGCTTATCTAGAACTTTTGATAAAGAATATTGGAATTATGCTAAATTAATATCAGGAGTTTTACGACATGGAATGCCAATTCAGTATGTAGTAGATTTGATAAACCATTTAAATATGTACGATGATAATATTAATACCTGGAAAAATGGTATTGCACGTACATTAAAACAATTTGTTGAAGATGGTACAAAAGCAGTAGATAAAAAATGCCCAGAATGTGGTGATCCTGAAGGTTTAATTTATGAAGAAGGATGTTTAAAATGTAAAAATTGTGGACATTCTAAATGTGGATAATTTAAAAATAAATTTAAAACAAAAGCACCATTTTTAAATGGTGCTTTTGTTTTTTAAAAAGTATTTATCGCTTTTCTAATGGTTGTTAATTTACTTAGCAAACTTTCTAAATGTTTTAAGTTTAACATATTTGCACCATCACTTTTTGCAATGGATGGATCAAAATGTGTTTCTAAAAATAAACCATCAACTCCAACTGCAACACCTGCTTTTGCAATAGTTTCAATTAATTCTGGTTTACCGCCGGTAACTCCGCTACTTTGATTAGGTTGTTGTAGTGAATGGGTAATATCTAAAATTGTTGGTGCAAATTGTTGCATTTCAGGAATTCCTCTAAAATCTACAATCATATCTTGGTAGCCAAACATGGTGCCTCTATCTGTAATCCAAACTTTATTATTACCACTATCTTTTACTTTTTGAACAGCATGTTTCATTGCAGAAGGACTCATAAATTGTCCTTTTTTTAAATTAACCACTTTCCCTGTTTTAGCAGCTGCTACTACCAAATCGGTTTGACGAACTAAAAAAGCAGGAATTTGTAAAATATCAACATATTCTGCAGCTTTAAAAGCATCAGAAACTTCATGAATATCGGTTACAGTAGGAATATTAAATGTTTCAGAAACTTTTTTTAATATTTTTAATGCTTTTTCATCTCCAATTCCAGTAAAACTATCAATTCTACTACGATTTGCTTTTTTGAAACTTCCTTTAAATACAAACGGAATTTTTAATTTATCCGTTACTTTTAAAATATGTTCTGCAATTTTTAGAGCCATTTCTTCTCCTTCAATTGCACAAGGTCCGGCAAGTAAAAAGAAATTATTACTATCCGTATGTTTTATATTTGGAATTAAATTTAAATTCATTAAATAAAGTTTTTTTGCAAATGTACATTTTTTTTAATCAGATTGTAAAGGCCGAATAGTATTGCTTTGTTTAATCTTTAATGTAAAATTACAAATTCACAACGTCTGTTTTTATTGTATCCTGCTTCATCACAAGTTCCAATTTTTGTGCAATTATTAACTGGTTGTGTTTCACCATATCCTGCAGAAGTTATTCTGTTAGCATTTATTCCCTGACCAATTAAATAATTTTTAACAGATTTTGCTCTTTTTTTAGAGAGCATTAAGTTGTAAATATCACTTCCTCTAAAATCGGTATGTGCTCCAACTTCAATTTTCATAGTTGGATATTTGTTTAATATGGAGAGAACATTTTTCAATTCTAAGGCAGCATCTTTTCTAATATTCCATTTATCAAAATCAAAATAAATTGGTTTAATTTTAATTTGAATTTTATTATTTTCTGCGATAATATTTTTTTCAGCCTGTTCAAACGATTCCATTAAAATAGACAAGTTTTTAGCTGCTAATTTATCCTTAACTTTAAATTCCGTTTGATAAGGAATGTATAGATTTTTCGTAGATTTAATGATGTAATCTCCTCCATTTTTAACTTCAAAATTATAGGAAGCTTTGTTGTCAACAACAACTTTTTTAATAAGTTCTCCATTTTGATTTAAAATACTTACTTCAGCACCAGGTAATAATTTCATTGAAGTTTTATCTTGAACTATGCCACTCACAAAATATTTTTGGTTTTGAAATAAAGCATAAATGTCATCATCACCAATACCTCCATCACGGTTTGAAGAAAAATAACCTTTTCCATTAGTAGAAACTATAAAACTAAAATCGTCTAAATTACTATTAATAGGTGTGCCTAAATTAATTGGCTCTGTAAACATATTGTTAACC
>DGOU01000086.1 GCA_002390165.1 Lutibacter sp. UBA4458 | reverse complement strand
TAGAGTTGAAAATGCTTGTGCATCTGGAACATCAGCAGTTCATATGGCTGAAATGGCAATTAAATCTGGGAAAGCAAAAAAAGTTTTAGTTGTTGGAGTTGAAAAAATGAACTCTTTAGACACAAAAAATACTGCAATTACATTAGCAAAAGCATCATATTGGGAGAAAGAAGGAGCTAATGGTTATACTTTCCCTGGATTATTTGCTGAATATGCTAAAGGATGGATGAAACATTACGGTTATTCTTTAGAACAATTACAGAAGTATTTAGCAGAAATTTCGGCAAAAGCATATAGTTTTGGTGCACAAAACCCATTGGCTCATTTACAAAAAACACGAAGTAAAATAGATATTTTAAATTTACCTAATGAGAAAAACCCAATAATAGCAGACCCCTTGCGTTTACATGATTGTTCCTTAATATCTGATGGTGCAGCAGCAGTAATTTTATCAGCCGAAAAAACAAATAATTCAGTTGAAATAGCTGCTACAAGTTCTGCAAGTGATTATTTAAATATCGTAGACAGTAAAAGGAGTAATTATTTTCTTGATGGAGCTTCTGAAGCAACAAAAAAAGCTTTAAAACAAGCTAAAATGACTATTAATGATATTCAAATTGCCGAAGTTCATGATTGTTTTACCATCACGGAATTGTTAATTTATAGCGCTATTGGATTGACAAAAAAAGGTAATGAATTTGAAGCCTTACTAAACAAAGATGTTTATTTAGGAGGGAAATGTGTTGTAAACCCATCGGGTGGGTTAAAATCCAAAGGACATCCAGTTGGAGCAACGGGAGTTTCTATGCATGCGTTATTACACAAACAACTTACAAACAATGCTATTGGTGTGCAAGTAAATAATGCCAATGCCGCTTTAGTATTAAATATTGGTGGCTCAGGAGCAACAAATATGGTTTCAATTTTAAAACGTAGTTAATAAAATTATAAATATGAGAAATGCAAAAATAATAGGTTCGGGAATGTATGTACCTAAAAAAGTAATTCCCAACAGTTATTTCAATGAAATTTTAAAGGAAGATGTAGGCACTTGGCTAAGCGAAAATGTACAAATTCATGAAAGACGTTGGTGTGCTGATGATGAATCTACTGCTGATTTATGTGTAAATGCAGCAAAAGAAATATTGAAAGATGCAAATGTGAAAGCCGAAGATTTAGATTTAATAATTATATCTACAGATACTCCGGAATATATTTCACCTTCAACAGCTTCTGTAGTTCAAGACAGGTTAGGAGCAGTAAATTCAGGAACTTTTGATTTAAATTCGGCTTGTTCGGGTTTTGTGACTGCATTAGATGTAGCTGCCAAATATATTCAGGCTGATACAAATTATAACACTATTTTAGTGTTGGGAGCTTATGCAATGTCTAAACACTTGAATAAAAATGACAAAAAAACGGTTACATTGTTTGCTGATGGTGCTTCAGGGGTTATTTTAAAATCAGATGAAAACGGTGCTGGAATATTAGCGTCACAATTAAAAACTAAAGGAGAGTACAGCAGTTGGATGGGTATATATGGAGGTGGAACTTTCAAACCCACAACTGAAGAAAGCCTAAATAATGGTGATCATCAATTAAAATTTGTGAAAAAATTCCCAAAAGAATTGAATTCGAAAGTATGGAGTACCATGGTAAAAGATATGTGTAAGAGTATTGGAAAAATACCAACGGATATTGACCATTATTTTATTACTCAAATAAATATAAATAGTATTAAAGAGACCTTGGATATATTGGGAGTAGGAATGGATAAAACCACTACAATTATGCATAACTATGGTTATACAGGCTCAGCTTGTATACCTATGGCTTTTTATCACGCCAAAAAAGATAATAAAATTAAAGAGGGAGATACTGTGCTATTTATAGGGTCAGGTGGTGGTTTAGCTTTTGCAGGAGCAATTTTTAAATTATAAAACAATGAATATTTTGCAACAAGATTGGATTTCAAAATGGGCTTTGTATGCACCAAATAAAATTGCTATTAAAGAATTTGAAAGCGGTAGAACCTTAACTTATAAGCAGCTTAATAAACAAGGTAATAAGTTGGCCCATTATTTAACCACGAATTTAAATATTAGTAAAGGTGATCGAATCGTTTTTGTAGCTGAAAATTGCTTGGAATATCTTTTGTTTTTTATGGCTGCTCAAAAAACTGGAATTATCTTAGTTCCACTAAATTATAGGCTTACATCAAGTGAATTAGACGGTTTAATAAATATTTCTGAACCTATATTATTAATATACGATGAAGGAAATAAAGAAAAGGTTAAAGGTACAGAATTCAGTAAAAATAATGTTGATAAATCTTTTGATATTGTTGAATTTTTTAAACTTTTAAAAGACTCAAATATTGAAGATGAAAATTATTTCCCTATAAATAAATTGGACGAAAATCATCCAATTTTTATTCTGTTTACCTCAGGAACAACAGGAGTTCCAAAAGGTGCAATATATACCCATAAAATGTTATTCTGGAATAGTATAAATACCGCTATTAGTTTGATAATTAACACTGATACGAAAACCATTAATTGTATGCCTCCATTTCATACTGGAGGTTGGAATGTATTGGTAACTCCGGTTCTTCATCATGGCGGGAGTTTGGTTATAACAAAATCGTTTTGTGCCAAAACTACTTTAAAACTAATTGAAGACGAAGAATTTACATTGTTTTTTGGGGTTCCTACAATGTTAAAAATGATGTCTGAAGAATCAAGTTTTGAAAATACTAATTTCTCAAGTTTAATGTATTGTATAGTTGGAGGCGAAGCTATGCCAATTCCTCTTATTGAAATTTGGAAAAAGCAAAGCGTTCTAATTAGACAAGGATATGGTTTAACAGAAGTTGGACCTAATTTAACTTCACTTCATCATGATGATGCTATTAGAAAAAAGGGGTCTATTGGTCGTCCTAATTTTTATGTACAAACGAAAATTGTGAACAATTTAGGCGAAAAAGTTGGAGCCAATGAAAGAGGGGAATTATTATTAAAAGGTCCTATGGTTACACCAGGGTATTGGCAAAATAAAGAAGAAACCAATAAGTCAATAATTGATGGTTGGTTTCATACTGGAGATGTAGTAATAAGCGACAATGAAGACTATTTATACATAGTTGACAGAATAAAAAACATGTACATATCAGGAGGTGAAAATGTATACCCTGCTGAAATTGAACGTATTTTACAAGTACATGAAGAAATTGTTGAAGCTGCAATAATAAATGTACCTGATAATAAATGGGGAGAAGTAGGAAAAGCATTCATTGTTGTTAGTAATAATAACTTAACAGAAAAAGATATTATTGACTATTGTAAAACAAAATTAGCCAAGTTTAAAATTCCAAAACATATTGAATTTCTCAAAGAAATTCCAAAAAACGATACTGGAAAAATAGATAGAAAATCATTAAAACAATAAATTATGAATATTAAGAATAAAGTAGTAGTTATTACTGGTGGTGCTAGTGGAATTGGAGCAGCAGTTGCAATAGAATTAGCAAAATTAGGAGCTAAAATAGTTTTAGCAGATATGAATGAAGATGGCTTAAATGAAAAAGTAGACGAAATAAAAAATAATGGAGGACAAGTCATTGGAATTCAAACTAATGTAACTAAAGAAGAAGAAGTTATTAAATTAATGGATACAGCTATTGAAAAATTTGGGTCAATTAATATAGTGATTCCATCTGCTGGAATTTTTAGAGATGCATTTATGGTTAACCCAGATCGTGAAACAGGAAAAGTATTTAGATCTATGAGTACTTCTCAATTCATGGATGTTATAAATGTTAATTTATTAGGGACGTTTTTAACATTAAGAGAAGCCTCTATAAGAATGATTGATAATAAATGTGAAGGTATATTGTTTACTATATCATCTATTAATAAAGAAGGGCAGTTAGGCCAACTAAATTATAGTTCCACTAAAGCATCAGTAGCTTTATGGCCAAAAATATTATCTGGTGAATTTCATGCTAAAAAGGTTAATGGAATCCGTGTTGTAGGTATTGCACCAGGATATGTAGAAACACCAATTTTATTGGGTATGAAACCAGAAGTTTTAGATAGCATTATTAAAGATGTTACTATAGGGAGATTGGTAAAAACAAAAGAAATAGTTGGAGCAATTGTTTTTGCAATTACTAATGAAGCTGTAACAGGTACAACACTTGAAATTACAGGAGGAGTTGTTTCCAGAGGACTTGTAAAATAAAAACCTTAATGAATTTAATTATGTACTTAAAAATTCAAAAATACCTAGGAATAATTCTGTTATTTCTAGGCTTTCAATTAATAGGTCAAAACCACTGGGTTGAAATTTCTAATTTTGGTTCTAATAAGGGAAACTTAAAAATGTTAACCTACAAACCAAAAAATGTTAAATCTCAACTCCCATTGGTTGTGGCTTTACACGGATGTGGGCAAACCGCTAAAGAATTTGCAATTCAAAGCGGTTGGAATACATTAGCTAATTCTAAAGAATTTATAGTTATCTACCCTGAACAAAAAGTTGAAAATAATATAAATAACTGTTTTAACTGGTTTTCTCAAGCTGATTTTTCTAAGAATGATGGAGAATCTCATTCTATAAAAGAAATGATCCAATATTCTGTCAATAATTTTAATGTGGATACAAAAAAAATATTTGTTGTTGGTCTTTCAGCAGGAGGAGCCATGGCAAACATAATAATGGCTAATTATCCTAATTTGATTAATTCTGGAGCAATTTTATCTGGGATTCCATTTAAAGCAGCTAATAATTTACAAAGTGGATTTGCCGCAATGCAAGGAAAAATTGAAAAAAATCCAGAAGCTTGGGTTTCACTTATAAAAGAGAATAATCCAACATATAATGGAACTTATCCCAAAATTGTTATTTTCCAAGGAAAAGACGATCCTTTCGTACATTCTAAAAATGCTGACATAATCGAATTACAGTGGAAAGGAATTCATAAATTAAATAATGAATCAAAGGTAATTAGAAGGTTTAATGGAAATAATGATATAACCAAAATTATTTATAACCAAAAAAATAACCCTATAATTGTTAAATATGAAATTAATAATTTAGGCCATGCAATGTCTATAGACCCTGGTCTTGAGGAACACCAAGGTGGAATTATTGGTAAATTTGCAATTGATAAAGATTTTCATTCAACTTATTGGATTGCTAATTTTTTCAAATTGGTTGAATAATAATATAGCATTAGATTTTTTTACTTCCAAGAATACGCAAAGGACTATAAAAACAAACTTGGACTTGCAACAAAAAAGGTAACCCTTATTTTAGATTTAATAAGGGTTTAATTATGGTAAATAATTGAGAAGGATACTTAATAATATAATCGATATCGCATTAAAAGTATATTCAGCCAGTGTTCTTCTTACTTTGGGTAGTAATACAACTTTTCTTTTTGTCATAATCAAATATTAATGTTCCTATGAATTTTCACATCTCACCAAATACAGACTGCACGGCATCTATTCTAGCAGTGTTATTGACTTGATGATAAATATTAAAAGATTTAATATCTCTATGTCCACTAATACTCATAATGGTTTTATCTGCAATTCCATTATTACGCATTATTGTAATAAATGTTCTTCGAGCTGTATGTGAAGATATGAGTTCATAAAATTTCTTTACAAAAGTTTTTTGCTCTACTCCTTTTGTTCTAGTATATTCAACTTCATGAGTAAATCCAGCTTTTTCAATTACCTCTTTTATATAATTATTACACTTTTGTATTGTAATTATTGGAAG
>DGOU01000177.1:2412-24727 GCA_002390165.1 Lutibacter sp. UBA4458 | reverse complement strand
CCAATAATTGGTTTGTCATTTTTTATATTGCGCCTTAAACCAAAGTTGTATTGGTTGCCAGCTTCTTTACCAAACATATATTCTACAAATAAAGTTTCGCTATAATCGGTAAAACTTTCATGAATATACATATCCGCAATATCTTTACTAGTAATACTATTACCAAACCATTCATGGCCACTTTCATGCACCACAATATAATCCCATTTTAAGCCAAAACCTGTTCCCGACAAGTCACTTCCATAATATCCTTTTTTAAATTGATTTCCATAAGCAATGGCAGATTGATGTTCCATGCCTAAATGTTTTGTTTCTACCAATTTATAACCATCTTCATAAAAAGGGTAGGGACCAAACCAATATTCAAAGCTATTTAAAGTGTTGCGAGCTTCTTTGGGTAAATAATTTTTAGCTTTTTCTAAATTATAATCTATCACCCAATAATTTAAATCTAATTTCCCTTTTAATCCTGGATAGGATTCATTAAAATTAACGTATTTACCTATATAAGGAATAATATCATAATTGTTAATTGGGTTTTTAACTTCCCAAGTGTAACTGGTTGTACCATTATTATTTAAGGTTTTAGATTTAAGTCTGCCATTTGCTACTCCAACTAAATTATTAGGAACTATCATGGTTAAAGAGGCTCCATTATCAGGTTCATCACTTTGATGGTCTTTGTTAGGATACCATACCGAAGCTCCTAAACCTTGACATGTAACCGTCATCCAAGGTCTTCCTAATTTATCTTTAATAAATGACCAACCTCCATTCCAAGGCGGATTTACCGCTATTTTTGGTTTTCCTTGAAAGTATATTTTTACGGTGTTTTCTTGGTTTAAAACTTGATTTTTAGTGGAAACATGGAAAACATTACCTTCTCTAAAGAACTCTAATTTTGATTTTTCATTTAATAAAATGCTATCTATTTGCATAGGTTTTTGCAAATCTATTTGCATAAATGAGCTGTGGTTTTCTTGAATTACTTTAAAGGTGATTTTGTTAAATCCTTTAAGGGTTTTTTGAGTGTAATTTGGTTCAATAGTAATATCATATTTAAGTACATTCCACCAACTTCTTTCTGGAGTTATTGAACCTCTAAGCGTATCTGCATGAGTAAATAACTTGGCTTCTTTTTGCGAATAACTAAAGTTAATAACAAGAAAAAAAAATACAATTAAATAGAGTGTTTTCATAAAAGGTTAGATGTTATTTTACTTAAATATTGGTTATAATTATCTATTCAAATGTAAAAAATATTATATCAATTTTAGAGTTTTAAATTAAATTGAAGTAATAAGGTGTTATAATTTATCTAATCAAATATTTTTTTACAGCTCCTAGTTTACTGTTTACTTGTAATTTTTTGTAAATATTTTTTGTGTGAAACCTAACGGTATCAATAGAAACAAATAATTTATCTGCAATATTTTTTGCGGCTAATCCTTCTGACATTGCATGTAATACTTCAATTTCTCGGGCAGTTAATTCTTCAAATC
Organism: Lutibacter sp. UBA4458; assembly: GCA_002390165.1. Lineage (GTDB taxonomy): Bacteria > Bacteroidota > Bacteroidia > Flavobacteriales > Flavobacteriaceae > Lutibacter. The sequence goes on along the minus strand of DGOU01000177.1, from coordinate 23,225 downwards.
CATTCTTTTTATTTCTTTTTTGTGGATTGAAAAAATTAATAACTTTTTTTGCTACTAAAGGGGAAATAGGTGCACCTTCTTCTAATATTTGTAATAAACCTTTTTTAATAGTTTTTAGTGGTGTGTTTTTTAATAAATAACCATCTGCACCAGCTTTTAAAGCATCAAAAACGTGTTTTTCATCTTTATAAATGGTTAGCATAATTATAGATATGTTAGGGTATTGATGTTTTATATGGTGAATTCCTTCAATACCAGTCATTCCTGGTAAGTTTATATCCAATAAAACAACATCAATTTCTGGGCTATTCACTATACATTTAAGGAAATCTTCAACTGATTCTACTGCAATATCACAATTAAAATCGGGAATACTTTTAAAGTAAAGTTCTAATCCGTTTCTAATAATTCTATGGTCTTCTACTATTGCAATTTTCAAAATATAGGTTTTTGTTTTAATGTTTTATAATATAAAAAAAATAAGATAGTATAAAACTACATGAATAGGTAGTTTTATATATTTTTATAAGGAAAATTTAATTCAACAGTATAACCATTATCATTAGAAAATTTAATTTTTCCTTTAATTTTTTCTGCGCGTAAGGTCATGTTGTTAATTCCATTTCCATTTAAATTACTTTTGCTAGTAGTAATTTTAGTTCCATTATCTGCAATGGTTAATTTAATAGATGATTTTTTCTTTACCATAGAAACAAAAACAAGACTGGCATTGGAATGTTTTATAATGTTTGTAATTGCTTCTTTAAAAATTAAGAATACATGTTGTCTATAGTCTTGGTTTATTTCCAAATTTTTAATGTTTTGTAGTGTTTGATAAGTAATAGAAATATTTAATGGAGATAGAAATTGATACATTAAACTTTCCATTCTATCCGATAATTCTTGAATACTATTATTTTTAGAATCTATAGCCCAAACTATATCACTTAAGGAATCTACTGCAATTCTGCTTTGTTCAGATATTACCTTTAATATTTCTTTTTTAGAATTAAATTTTATTTTTTCAAGAAGTAAATCAGATTTAATTGCTATTCCTGTTAAAATGCTTCCTAATTCATCGTGTAAGTCACGCGCTATTCGTATTCTTAAATTCTCCATTTTTAAAATGTGGCTTAGTTCGTATTTTCTTATTAAAAATAATAGTAATCCAAAGAAAAGGGCAATCGCTAAAATAAACCACCAACGTTTGTAGTAAATTTGATTTACTGTAATTGGTAATCTTAATGTTTCTTTATTCCAATTCCCATCTGCATTTAAGGCTAAAACTTCAAGAAGATATTTTCCGGGAGGTATATTTGTATAAGAAAGTTTGTTGGTGTTGTTCAGTATTTTCCATTCGTTTAAAAAGCCATTTAATCGATATTTAAAATGATTTTTAGTTGGTTTAAAATAATCTGCTAAAGAAAATTCAAACGTAATAAAGGCATTATTAAAAGGTATTTTTAACTCAGTAAAGCGTTGGTTGTTTATTTTTGTTTTAATTGTGTTTGATTTTTTATTAGTGTTATACCAATTAATATTAACCAAATTTAAGGGGTAATTAGTTGAATCTATTGCGATTTGAACAGGAAAAAAAGAGGTAATTCCGTTTTTACCACCAAAAAATAATTGACCTGTTTTAGTTTTTAGTTGAGAAAAAGAATTAGATTGACTACCTGCAAGTCCGTTATAATCAAAAAAATTCATAAATTCATTTTGAATAGTGTCAAAACGAGATAACCCAAATGAAGTTCCAATCCAAAGTTCATTTCTTTTTCCAGGAAGTATAGAATATGTAGTATTTACACTCAATCCTTTAGACTCGTTAAAAAGGATGGTTTTTTTTGTGCTTGTATTATATTTTAATAATCCATTAAATTTAGTGGTTAGCCATAAAATATTTTTATTTATTAATATAGAATGAATTTCATAAGGGAGGTTTTTAATTTTAAAGGAATTAATGGTTAAAGGATTAGTTGAATAATCAACTTTTAAACTAAATAGACCGTTATTTGTACCAACCCAAAGGTTGTTTTCACTATCTAATTTAATATCAAAAATAATATCAGATTTTAAATGGTCTTTGCTTAGATTTAGGTTTTTTATAAGTGTATCTTTTTTCTGATCATAATAATTTAAGCCATTTAAAGTTCCAATCCAGACTATATTATTTTTGTCTTTAAAAAGTTTTAAAACACTACTACTAACAGTTGATTTATTTTCAAAATAATTTTTTAAACTAGTTGTTTTTTTATTATAAATTCCAATTCCTCCTCCTTGAAAACCTACAAGAAAATTATTGTTGTCATATTCACAGATTGTAAAAGGTGTTGAATTTATGTTATTCAACCAATTTAAATTATCAAACTTTTTAGTTGTAAAATTGTATTGAAAAATGTCATTTTGGTTTATAGCATAAATGTTTTCTTTGTAATCTTGAATTATGGACCTGATTTCATTTTCTTTATTTAATTGATTATTGTATAAATATGTATTAAAAAGTTTTTTTTGTTTTTTTAATTTGTATAAACCAGATGATGTGCCTACCCATAAAATTCCAGATTTATCTACTAAAAAATTATTAACCCTGCTATTGTTTTGGTCTATAATGGTATTAACCATTGAAATGTTTTTACCAAACGATAATTTGTAAAAACTACTTTTACTTGTTCCTAAATAAATAGCGTTTTTTTTAAAGTAGGTTGCTACTTGAAAATCAAGAGTATTATTAAAAAATGAAGGTGTTAATTTAAATCCATCAATAAAACTATTATAACTAAAGATGTTATTATTTTCGATTAAATAAATTTTGTAATCAAAGTTAAATAATACATTATTTCCATAATTTATTTTCTTTAGTGTTTTGATATAGAATTTATTATTAATTAAACGAGCTCTAATAATTTTAGTAATTTTAGTTTTGTTATTGCTAAATTTTAAAATATAGGAATTGCCAAAGGTTTCAAAAATATTATCTAATTTAAAATCAGCAGACAAGCTTGAAATTGTAAAATTTTTAAATTGGTTATTGCCTAAATATTTACTTATTTGGTTTGTGTTATAGCAAACCCAAATAGTATTCTGTTTATCTTTATATAATTTGGATACCATATTTATAGGTATGCTTGTTGTATCATTTTTATGGTTGGTTAAACTTGTAATTTTATAATTAGTTGTGTTTAAAATATGAATTCCCTGATCTGATCCAATCCATAAATTTTCGTTGTGCGTTAATAAAGTGGTTATATGATTATCTAATTGCGAAGGTTTAGACGAAATGTTAAAAGGAGTAAAGTCGTATCCATCATATCTATATAATCCTAAATTAGTTCCTATCCATAAAAAACCATTTAAATCTTGAACTATACTAGTTATACTGTGGTTTTGAAGCTTTGTATTTTTAGTTTCATTAAAAATATAGTCATATTCTTGAGATTGAACATCTACAAATGAAAGAATTATAAAGAGAAGAAAGACTGCCGTTTTATACCAATTTCGCCACATAATATACAAATTATTAAATGGGGCTAATAATGATAAGTTTTTTATAAAATGTTAAATATTTTGAAAATAAATATAAATGAAATAAACTAAATAACCGTTATTTTTTAGGACATACTTGTAAAAACTACAATATTGTGTAGTTGATTTACTTTTTTTTGTAGGGTACATTTACATAACTAAAAACCAACAAAATTATTAAATTAACTAAAACCTATTAACCATGAAAAAATTTAAATTATTGGCATTAGCCTTCGTAATTGCAACAACAAGTTTATTTGCAAAAAGTATTGACCTACCGGATGTACCTGTAGAAGTAATTAATAATCAGGTATCAGAATTATTTACCACTAAACATAAGTTACCAATAACCTATGATAAAACAGTAAATGTACTTTTTAAATTTGATGAAAACGGGAGAATTATTGTTTTAAAAATAGATTCTAAAAACAGAGATGTTTTAAATTATATTAGAAAAAACATGAATAACAAACAAATTGATGCACCTGTAGAATTAGACCGAGTATTTATTGTTCCATTAAGATTTCAAGGATCTTAAAAAAAAGTAAAACTACTATTTTGTGTAGTTGCATCATTTAATTAACAAGCTTAATTTTATAAAACAAAATAATTTTATTCATTAACCAATTAACTAAAACCAACTTTTAACTATTAACTAAAAACCTATTAATCATGAAAAAATTTAAATTATTGGCATTAGCCTTCGTAATTGCAACAACAAGTTTATTTGCAAAAAGTACTGATCTACCAGATGTTCCTGTAGAAGTAATTAATAGTCAGATTTCTGAGCTATTTACCGCAGCACATGAAATGGACCTTACCGAAGATTTCACAGTACTTGTTACCTTGAAATTTGATAATTCTGGCAAAATTATTGTCTTAGATGTTGACAATAAAAACCGTGAAGTATTAAATTATATTAGAAAAAATGTAAACGGAATGAAAATTGATGCTCCGGTAGAAACGCATAGGGTATTTAAAATTCCTATTCAATTTAAAGGAAGTTAAATCTTTAAATCCTACCAGTTTATGTAGTAGCATTTCATTTCAAATTTAACTAATTTTAATCTAAACCAATTAATAACTATAAACCTATTAATCATGAAAAAATTTAAATTATTGGCATTAGCCTTGGTAATTGGTTCAGCAGGTTTATTTGCAACAAATTTAAAGAATAGTAATTTTAGTACCATTAAGAATTCTGAAATTAATAATTTAAAAATAGATCCGACAGTTTTAATTCAAAAAAAGAATACAGAAAAAAAAGATTTATATTTAAACGATTTCAAAAAAGCAGATATATTAAATGTTAATTTTAAGATGTCAAAGCATTTTGTACAAAAAATAGAAACGGATATTCCTAAATTAATAAAACCAACTAAAATATTATATCCAATAGTACCGCTTATTGCTACTCTAGAATAAATGATTGTAAGAACAAATAAAGCTACTAGCTAAAAAACACAATCCTTAATTGGGTTGTGTTTTTTAGCTAGTAGCTTTTTATTAGAAACGATTAAGATTGCTATTTAAATCAAAAATTTGTATATTTAAAATCGATTAATTGTTTTTAAAAAATCTAAATTAAAAATAATCATTTCATTTACCTCAATATTTATTTCACCCCTTTTTTATTTAAATTATTACAGGCTATTATTTACCATAAAAATAATATGCAAATTACAATTTTACGAATAAAATATAATAAGCAAAAAAAACATTGTTTTGAAAAAAGAAGAAGAAGATTTTAAAACTATTATTACTAAGGATTATAAGCTGGTTATTCCAAATAATAAACAAGGTTTGTTAGTTTTTTTTGCAGATAAATATAGTAATAATGTACATTCAATTTTTGACTATAACATTGTGAAATTTGCTATTGAAAATGGGATTTCCTTACTTTTTATGAATTTAAAATTACATTTTTACGTTACAAAAAAGGAATGTGAAAAAATTGTATTTTTATTAAATGCTATAATTAAAGTTAATAAACTAAAAAAGGATAACCTATTTATTGGTGGTTATTCTGGAGGCGGAAATGTTGTGTTAAGGTTAAGTAATTATTTGATTAAAACATCACATGAAATTCAGCCAAAAGGAGCTTTTATTATAGACTCTACGGTAAGCCTATTTAATTTATTCACAAAAGTTGTAAAAACAACTCCTAGTCAATTAAAAAGTAAACCACTAACCATGATAACTTTTGCTATATCAGTATTTAATAATGAAAATAACAATTTAAAGAATGATTATGAGTTTATAAAAAAACATTCACCATATGTTTTAAAATCGAGTTCTATTCAAAATGTTTTTGAGTTATTAAATACTAAGTTTAGAGTTTATTCTTATCCTGATTGGGAATTAAATAGAGCTAATGAACAGGATAATTACACGAATAAAAATATTTTTTATTTAAAAAAACTATCCGAAAGTTTAAAAAAAGGGCGCAATTCAGGTGAGAAAATACAATCTTTAGAAAAGTTGCCTGAAAATGATTATTTCTCTTGGTCTATAAATAACGAAAAAGAACTTTTTAAGTGGATGTTAGAATAATTTTTAAAACTAAGTTTAAAAAATTGACAATATCTTATTAATTGTGTAAGCTCAAAAAAACTCAGGATTGCATGCAATCCTGAGTTTTTTTATTTTGTTGACTAATTTTAGTCTTTTATTTTATCTTTTTCACCCATATCCATTCCTGCCATACTACCAGAATTTCCGGATGCACCAGTTGGGCTCATCATACTTTTTTGACCAATTAATTGTGCGGATGCATCAATTCTAAACACACCGTTTGTTGCTACAACTTCACCTTCTTTTAAACCTTTTTCTACAATGTAAAAATCACCCATATCTTGCCCTAAAATAATTTCACGGTACACAAATGAAATGGTTTTTTCATGCGGAACTTTAACATAAACAACGGCTCTTTTACCTGTCCAAAGTACTGCTGTTTTAGGAACTATAATAGCATTTTTAACATGGGTTAATGTCGCTTTAATTATACCATTAGCATACATTTCAGGTAATAATTTACTACCTGGATTTTTAAGTTCAATTCTTACTTTAGCAACTCTTGTACTTGATGAAACAAAAGGATCGATATAAGTAACTTTACCTTTAAAATTTTTGTTTGGAATTGCACTTATTTTAAAATCCACAGTGTTTCCTACTTGAATCCACGGTATGTCGGATTCATAAGCTTCAAACATGACCCAAACACTGCTTAAATCTGCAATATCAAATAAGTTACTTCCTTCCATTATATGATCTCCAAGCTCTACATTTCTTTTCATTACGTAGCCAGAATAATCAGATAAAATATCTATTTGTTCCTGAACTTTTCCAGATTTTTCAATGGCACTTATTTGTTTGTCAGATAGTTTCCATAATTTTAATTTATTACGAGACGCTGTATATAATTGAGGATAAATAGCTCGGGACCTAATTGCTTCAAATAATTCTTTTTGAGCGGTAATTAATTCAGGAGAATAAATACGAACAATTTTTTGTCCTCGGTAAACTTTTTCACCGGTAAAGTTTACATACAAGCGTTCAATTCGTCCTGGAATATGAGATACCTGTGAGTATAATCGCCTTTCATCTGGTTTAACTCTGCCTAATAAACGAATTTGTTTTACTGCATTTGCTTTTTTAACAATAGAAGTTTGAATATTTGCTAACTGAATTGCTTCAGGGGTTAAAACAATTTCATTTGACTCTATCTTTTCATCAGTAGCTGCGCTATCATCAATGGGGATAAGTGTCATTCCACAGATTGGACATTTTCCTGGTTTTTCCATTTTTATTTGTGGGTGCATAGAACAGGTCCATAGTTTTGTAATAGGATCTTGTACAAAATGGTGTTCTTCTTCATTATGTGAAGGTTTGGTATTATCTCTAGAAAACACGTTTCCTAAAATAATTCCGAGTATTAAAATACCGATTCCTATGATATAATTTTTATATTTTTTCATATTATTGATTTTATTTTCCAATTAGATAGTGCATAAATGCTACAGCAGCATTTTTATCGATTAGAGCTTGTTGATAAGCTAATTCATATTTTAATAATTGACGTTCCATACGTAAAACTTCTTCAAAATTTGTTGCATTTGTTGAATAAGAAGTGATTAATACGTCTAGTACTTTTTTTGCTATTTGCGCTTGTTTTTTGTTTAATGCTATTCTTCTATCACCATCGCTAAAATCTTTGTAAGCAGCGGTGTTAATAGAACTTAATACATTTTTTTTATCCTCTTTTTTATTGGTTACCGCTTCTTGTAATAGCTTGGCTTCTTTAATTAATGCTTTGTATTTTTTTCTGAAAACAGGTATTTTAATTCCTACGGAAGGAAACAAAAAAGCATCTTTGCCATTGTCAATTGCTGTTGAAGAAGGGTTTTTATCAACTACCGTATAATTTAATCCAATATTAAATTTTGGCAATCCTTCTTTTTTAGCAACTACTTCTTGGTTTACAAAAGCATTTAATTTATGATCTAAACTTTTTAATTGGTGGTTTTCAGCGTAAATTTCATCTAACATATTTAATTTGTCAAATGGTAATTCGTCTTGCCACAAAGTATCTGGTATCATAATGTTTTTTGAAACCTCTCTTGCTAATAAGTTATTAAATTTTGTTTGAATCGTATTTTTGGTATCTACAAATAATGCCAATTGATTTTCTAAATCATTCAACTCTAATTCAACGCGTAATTCATCAACAATAGACGCTTTTCCAGCTTCAATTTTAACTAAAGATAAGCGTTTGAAAACTTGTAAAATATCCATGTTCTCTTTGGTGATTTTAATAGCTTTATCCATAAAATAATAATTGTAAAAAGCTGTTTTTACTTCAAAGAATAGATTAGATTTTGCATTCTCAAATTTTTCAAATTTGGCATTTGCCATTTCAGTTGCTACATTCTCTTTTGCTTCTAATAAACCAAACCAAGGAAAATTTTGTGCTAAATTAAATTTCCATTTTTGAGGTCCAACCCGTGTTTCAACTGGTTCAATAAAATAACCAAAAGCAACTTGTGGATCAGGTAACGCACCTACTTGAGGTACTTTTTCCATGGCAGCCATATATTCACTGAATGTTGCTTTTAATTCAGAATTATTTTTGGCTGCTGTTTTTAAATAACTTTCAAGATTAGACTGGCTAAAAGAAGTTGTACTAACTAATAGCAACAAACTGATGAAAATTATAGTATAAATTTTTAGGTTCATTTTTCTAATTTTAAACTTGTATTTTTTTTAATTCTTTCTTTAAATTATGTTCTTTCCACATACTGTAAAGTACAGGAACCACAAACATGGTCATTACTTGTAAAAGCATACCACCAAAAGATGGAATTGCCATTGGTACCATAACATCAGCTCCTTTACCCGTTGCGGTAAGTACTGGTATTAGTGCAATTATCGCAGTTGCTGCAGTCATCATTGCTGGTCGTACTCTTTTAGATCCTGCGTGTAAAATGGAAGCTCTAATGTCTTTAACGGTTTTTGGTTTTTCTTCTTCAAAAACTTGGGTTAAATAAGTTCCCATAATAACCCCATCATCGGTGGCTATACCAAATAATGCTATGAATCCTACCCAAACCGCAACACTTAAGTTAATAGTATGGAGCTGAAATAAATCTCGCATAGGTATTCCTGCAAAACTGAAGTTTAAAAACCAATCTTGTCCGTATAACCAAATCATAATAAAACCACCTGAAAAGGCTACAAAAATTCCTGTAAACACCATTAAGGATGGCAAAATATGTTTAAATTGAAAATATAAAATCAACAGAATTAAAATTAATGAAATTGGAACAACTAACATTAAACGTTTAGAGGCTCTAATTTGATTTTCATAATTTCCTGTAAATCGATAAGTAACACCTGCTGGTAATTTAAATTCGCCAGAATCTATTTTATCTTTAATTAATTTTTGAGCAGCTTCTACTACATTGGTTTCTGCATGTCCTTCTTTCTTATCAAAAATTACATATCCTGTTAAAAAAGTATCTTCACTTTTAATAACTTGTGGCCCGCGTCTATATTCAATAGATGCTAATTCCCCTAATTCAACTTGAACACCTGCTGGAGTTGGAATTAAAATTTTCTTGATATCTTCAGGATTATCTCTAAATTCACGTGCATAACGAACTCGTACAGGAAAACGTTCTCTACCTTCAACAGTGGTGGTTAATTGTTTTCCACCAATAGCTACGGATAATTGCATTTGCATATCTTTTATGGTTAAACCATATCTAGACATTGCTTGTCGGTTTAATTTTATTTCCAAATAAGGTTTTCCAACAACTCTGTCTGCAAAAACGGTAGAAGGGTTTACACTTGGTACTTCTTTTAATAAACTTTCTAATTGATAACCAACTTTTTCAATAGATTCTAATGTTGGACCGAAAACTTTAATTCCCATAGGAGCTCGCATTCCGGTAGACAACATGATTAAACGTGTTTGAATAGGTTGTAATTTTGGAGCAGAAGTTAACCCTGGAAATTTAGAATGTTTTACAATTTCTTTCCAAATATCGTCTGCTTTTTTAATTTTTGGTCGCCATTGTCTAAAATATTCTCCATCTTCATCTTTTGTAAGTTCTTCTTTAGAAATTTTACGATATTTGTCTTTATTGTATTTATAAGTGGAGCCATCCTTTAAAACAAAAGCCTCTTCTTTATTTACTTTAAAGCGTACTCTTCTTCCGTTTTCATCTAAAATATATTCTGGAATATAGTTAATAGTATTTTCAAACATAGAAGTAGGAGCAGGGTCTAAAGCAGAGTTTACGCGTCCCCATTTGCCTACAGATGTAGCTATTTCAGGAATAGCATTCATATGTTTATTAATAGTTGCTATTACTTCCATATTTTCTGTAATTCCAGAATGAGGCATGGTAGTTGGCATTAATAAAAAGGAGCCTTCATCTAAAGCAGGCATAAATTCTTTACCAATACCTGGGAGTTTACTTTCTAAACTATTCCATGCGCTGTTGGTTTTTACAAAGTTTGGCATAAAACCGAATACTTTACCAAAGCCCAACCAAATGGTAGCTCCAAAGAAAACAACTATAATAGGAATGGAAAGGAATTTCCATTTATTTTCTAAACACCATTTTAAAACTACATCATAGAAATGAACAATAGTCATTAACAATCCTAAAACAACCCCAACAATTAAAATGACAAAAATAAAATTAACAAATGTTGAGTTTGATGCTCCTAAAGGCATCCATTCTACGGTTAAAAAGTAAACTACAATTAAAACGGTAATTGCAATATTTATATAATTAGCAATCTTTTCAGAATAAGGTAACTTAATTCTGTTTTTTAAGAAAGAACGTTCGGATACCTGAGTTAACAAATTGTTTACTCCAAACGCAACTAAAGCTAAAGCAATTACACTTCCGTAGGCTATTAAAAATACAATTCCAAAACCTATTAATAATGAATTGAAAATTCGGCTAGTTCTCTTTTTATCTATTTTTATAGAGAATAATACTTGTGCTATTGCCGGTATAAACATAATTCCTATAAATAAAGAAGAAACTAAAGCAAATGTTTTGGTGAATGCTAAAGGTCTAAATAGTTTTCCTTCGGATGCTTGCATTGCAAAAACTGGTAAAAAACTAACAATCGTAGTTGCTAAGGCAGTCATAATTGCCGATGCAACTTCAACCGTAGCAGCATAAATAATTTGGACTAGTTTTTTTCTTGAAGCACCATGATTTTCAGGCATTTCTAAATGTCGAATAATATTTTCGGTAAATACAATTCCCACGTCAACCATGACCCCAATAGCAATAGCGATACCTGATAAAGCTACAATATTAGCATCAACATTAAAAAACTTCATTAATATAAAAGTCATTAAAACTCCAACAGGTAATAATGTTGAAATTAATACCGATGCTCTAAGATTTAAAACTAATACAATAACAACTAGAATGCTAATTAAAATTTCGTGAGAAAGGGAGGATTCTAAGGTTCCTAAAGTTTCATGAATTAAACCAGAGCGATCATAAAAAGGCACAATGGTTATTTTAGATACCGTTCCATCCGCTAATGTTTTGGAAGGTAATCCTGGAGCAACTTCTGAAATTTTCTTTTTTAAATTCTGAATTACTTCTAACGGATTTGCACCGTAACGAGCTACTACAACACCGCCAACAGCTTCCACACCACTTTTATCCAAGCCACCTCTTCGTGTAGCTGGGCCAAATTGTATTTTGGCAACATCTTTTAAACGAATAGGAACGTTATTATTTACGGTTACTACACTTTCTTCTAAATCGGATAAGTTTTTAATATAGCCCAAACCACGAACCAAATATTCAACTTTATTAAATTCCAACGTACGTGCGCCAATATCTAAATTGCTGTTTTTTACAGCATTCATAATCATTTTTACATCTACATTATTGGCTTTCATAGCATCAGGATCAATTTCAATCTGATATTCTTTTAAAAATCCACCAATAGAGGCAACCTCTGAAACGCCACTAGCAGCAGTTAAATAATAACGTACATAAAAATCTTGAATGGTTCTTAATTCTTGAGGATCCCAACCGCCGTTTGGTTTCCCTGTTTTTGGATTTCTACCTTCTAAAGTATACCAATACACTTGTCCTAATGCGGTTGCATCAGGTCCTAAAGCTGGTTTTACTTCATTAGGAACAGTTCCAGGAGGTAACGAATTTAATTTTTCTAATATTCGGGTTCTACTCCAGTAAAAATCTACATCATCATTAAATATGATATAAATACTTGATAATCCAAAAATAGAATTGCTCCGAATTGTTTTTACACCAGGAATTCCAAGTAAAGCAGTGGTTAAAGGATAGGTAATTTGATCTTCAATATCTTGAGGTGATTGTCCCATCCATTCTGTAAATACAATTTGTTGGTTTTCACCAATATCAGGTATGGCATCAACAGGTACAGGACTTCTTTCAATTAATGAAGTCTCCCAGTTAAAAGGAGCGGTTACAATTCCCCCGATAATAAAGGAAAAAAGTAACATAAATGTTATTAACTTGTTTTCAAGAAAATAGCGAATTATTTTATTAAGCATTGTAAAAAAATTTAAAATTTTAAACGATATATTCTAAATGTAGAACATATAAATACAGCAGTTAGTTAAGTAAAAACTTAGCTAATTAATAGTAGTTAAAATTTTAAAATCAGATTAAAAAAACTTGGTTAGTAACTTGTATGTCACTGACCAGTAAAGGAGGGGAGTAATTTTTAAAAGGAATGATATTTGTATCTAACCCTTCAAATAAATTTATATAAGTAATTATAAAAGAAGCAGTAAATACTTGTTGATTAAACGAAATTGTAGTGAGATTTGTTTTTATCTCATTTTGACCTTTAATTTGTTTCACAACATCTTTACAACAATTTTTAGTTAAAATACTACAATCTTTTTGTGTTGAAATAGACATGTCCATTCCACAAGATTCAGCTTTTGAAAATAGGGCGCTATCCATTAGTTCATCACCACAATAATGTTGGCTAACGGTAAATGACATCGTAGATAAAACAACTACTAATGCCATTAAAATTGCACCTATTTTTTTACTAAATTCTTTCATTGTATTTTCACAAAGATATAATTTATTATTTATACCCTATTAAATGTATGTTAAAATGAATATTATAGATTATTAATTACTCTTTTTAGTTTCTGTTGAACTTCTTTAGCAATTTCTTCTAAGTTGTTATTTTTAACTGCTCCCATTGATGCTATTGGATCTACCGCAGAAACCACAATAGCGCCATCTTCATTTTCTTCAATAACTACATTGCAAGGTAGCATAATACCAATTTTATCTTCAGCAGATAAAGCTTTATAAGCAAAGTGAGGATTACAGGCTCCTAATATTTCATAAGGTCTAAAATCAACATTCAACTTTTTTTTAAATGTTTTTCTTACATCAATATTGGTTAAAACACCAAAACCTTCTTCTTTTAATGCTGCAGTAACTTTTTCTTTAGCAACTTCAAATGTTGTGTTTTTAAGTATTGTACTAAAATAATAATTCATAATAGGGTTATTTATTTAGGTAAAGATAGTATTGCTAAATTGGACAACTTTATGTTTTTTTGTTTTATTTATATAAAATTAAGAAAAAATATTTAATAATAATTTTTAATATGCTGAAATTACGTAATTTAGAAATAGAATTTATATAGTGAAATAAGGAAATAGAAATGACTTACTTTCTCTTTTTTAATTAGATTAAATACTAAAACTACTGCATAAGAGTTTTAATATATAGTCTTATATTTGGATTTTATTTTCATAATGAAAAATATACAGTTAATTATATTTGTTTTAACAGGTTTATCCTCTTTTTTAGGAAGATCACAAGAAACTTTGCCTATATATTCTGATTATTTATCGGACAATGTGTATTTGGTACATCCTGCAGCTGCAGGAATTGGTAATTGTGGTAAATTAAGAGTAACAGCTCGCAGCCAATGGAGTGGTGTTAATGATGCACCATCCTTACAAACATTAAGTGCTCATAATAGAATTGGAGATAATATTGGCCTCGGTTTTATTTTGTTTAATGATAAAAACGGATACCATTCGCAACAAGGATTTCAAGGCACTTTTGCTTATCATATAAACTTAAGCAGACCAGATGATGTTAATCAACTTTCCTTTGCTTTGTCCTTAATGGCAGTAAATAATTCCGTGGATGAAAGTACATTTGTAATTCCGGATCCAGTTATTTCACAAATTGTTAGAAGTGAAAGTTATTTTAATGCAGATTTTGGTATGGCGTACCATAATAAAGGTTTTTTCTCCTATTTTACAGCGAAAAATATAATGTTAAATGCACGAAGTTTATATAATTCTAAATTTGAATCGTTAAATTTAAGGAGGTATTTAATTACGCTTGGTTATTATTTTGGAGAAAGTAAAAACCTCCAATTTGAACCTTCCGTAATGATGCAAGCAATAGAACGAACAGGTGAAAAATTTGCAGATTTTAATATGAAAGTGTATAAAAAAGTAGCTAATGCCCAACTTTGGGCAGCTTTTTCTTATCGTAAAAGCTTTGATAATGCGGGTACACTGGATTTAAATTATATTACTCCAATTATAGGTGTTAATTATAAAAATTATATGGTTTCCTATACCTATACCAAACAAACGGGCGATATATTATTTGATGATGCAGGTTATCATCAAATATCATTGGGTTGGAACTTTTTATGTAAAGCTCCTCGTAGCAGTGGATGCCCAAACATAAATGCATCTTTTTAAAACTATCAAAAAAATATACTAAATGATTATTAAAGAATTAAACGGTGTAAAACCTGTTTTTGGAATAGATTGTTTTATTGCCGAAAACGCAGTTATTATTGGTCAAGTTACCATGGGTAACCAATGTAGTATTTGGTACAATGCCGTAATTAGAGGCGATGTTCACTACATAAAAATGGGCAATAAAGTTAATGTGCAAGACGGTGCTATAATACACGCTACTTACAAAAAATCACCTACCAATATTGGAAATAATGTTTCTATTGGTCATAATGCAATGGTACATGGTTGTACCATTAATGATGATGTTTTGGTAGGAATGGGAGCTATTATTATGGATGATTGTGTTGTGGAAAGCAATTCCATTATTGCGGCAGGATCAGTAGTAACCAAAGGAACGCATATAAAATCTGGAAGTATTTATGCAGGAATTCCTGCAAAAAAAATAAAAGATATTAGTCAGGAATTAGTTTCTGGTGAAATTAATAGAATTGCCGATAATTATGTAAAATATGCTAGTTGGTATAAATAACAATAGTCAGGTTTTACAATTTAGTTTATGATATCATTACTCGATTATTTGTTAAAAATAGAGCATAAAGGTATCGTTTTATAGTTTTTTAAACAGTTATATGTAATTTGTTTTCATTAATTTTGAAAAGTTAAAACAATTATATGCCAGAATGAGTATAGTTTATGAAAAACATAATGCATATCCAGAATCTATATTAATAAGAAATTTTATTGGAAAAGTTAGTGTTAAGGATATTATTGATTCGTGGGAGTATTTGCATGACAATAAGCTAATTGATAAGAAAATTAAGGGAGTGATAAATAATTTATCTGGTTGTGAGCTTATCATGGATATGGAACATTTTAAAACCCTTATAGATTACTTAAAAAAACAGGATTATATAAAGAAAATTAAACTTGCAGTTATTTCAGATACTCCAAAAACAATTATTTTTCCTTTTTTAGGGGAAGAAAAGGAAAGGGAATTAAAAATAAAACCATTCTCAACAATGGAAGCTGCTGTTAATTGGATATTAATGGGCTTTTTATAAAACTCTGAATACTAATAATTCACTTCTTTTTGAATTAATAGGTCCTATTATTGATCTGACTTTGTTATTTAGCGTTTATAGGATAAGAAAATATTACTATAAGTCACCTAATAAAATAGTTAAACCCTTTGGAGAAATTAAATTATCATCATATCCATTGAAATTATTGACAATTTTAGGAGCTTTATTAATTTCAATTCCTTTTATCATACAAGGTTTATGGGTTTATGTTTTCAAATTAGCAGATAATCAAACTGATAGAGTAGTAATTTTTAAAAGCTATTTCCCTGAATTTATGCATGGTCAAAATGTTACCGCATATCTATCCTCAGTTTTTTGTTTAATAGGAATTATTTTCAGTAGCATAAACTTACAAGTATCAGCAAAATTATGGAAATTTATAAATGGTATTATACTGGTTATTGGTTGTATGTTACTTCTCTTAAATTTGTTTCAATTGATGTAATTTGGAATTTTTAAATATTTTAATCATTAATTAGCTAATTTCTTAAATACTAGTATTCTTCTTATTGGTTATTTATTACTTTTCTTAAATTTGTTTCAATGGATTTTTTACCAAGCAATTGATACTTTAAAATTTCAATAATTTTAAAATTTGTTTTTAAAAAATATCATAAAATAAAAAAATAGTGACAACAGTTTTAATTATATCTATGGACTCTTTAGCAATATTTTCATGTGTTGACAAGAAAAAGAAAGAAAACAAAGGCAATCAGAATAAAGAAGTAAAATCTTTTTCAAATCAAAATGAGGACGCCTATAATCCAGTTGAGGCATGGAAATTAGCTTGGTCAGATGAGTTTGATAAAGACACTTTGGATTTAAATAACTGGAATTTTCAAGTAGAGAAAGCAGGACGTTTTAATGATGAATGGCAATGTTATACAAACAGTAGTAACTATGCCTATGTTAGTGATGGTTGCCTTGTTATTAAAGCTATTCATGAGAGTAATGTTCAAGGGATGAACCAATACACATCCGCTCGATTACATACCGCCAATAAGCATTCATGGAAATATGGAAAGATTGCTGCACGTATTAAACTTCCCAAAGGGAAAGGTATTAGGTCTGCATTTTGGATGCTTGGCGCAAACATCAATGAAAATGGTGGGGATACGCCATGGCTACAATCGGGAGAAATTGATATTTTAGAGTTATATGGTTCTAAAGATGATGCAGTTGTTGAGGCAAATATTCATTATGCAGATGAATCAAATTTACCTGCAAGTATGGGAGCAGCATCCTACAAATTAAAACAAGGAATATTTGCTGATTCGTTTCATATATGTTGAATAGAATGGGATAGGAATAAGATTGTTTAGCTAATGGGTGGATGGCAATATTCATCCACGCTCATTACATTTGAATAACTATATGAAATTTTATTTTCTACTAAATTTTTAAGGAGGCGGTTCTATTGCGACCACCAAATTTATTCAATATATGAATTCGGATTGGTAAGGATGTATAAGAAATTAAAATAACAATTGAATGTTGTTTTTGAACTTAGAAGAAGTTACGCACTATTGGTAATTTACCTATTAGATTCATCCATGTTAATTATTGTACAAAGTAAGAATAATTTTAAAAATCCAACTTTTTTGTTAAAATTTCTTCTTTTACATCTTCTAAAATATTTTGCAAAATAGCTAATGAGCCATTGGTATAAAAATCAAATTTAGGCTCTAGTGAGGAGTCAGAAAGTAAATGATGTTTTTCTAAAATAGCTTTAGTTTGTTTAGCAACAGCTTCGCCAGAGTCAATAATTTTTACATTTTCACCAACAATTTTTTTAATTTGAGGAATTAAATATGGGTAATGCGTACAGCCTAATACTAAATAATCTAAATTATACTTTAGCATTGGGGATAAATACGTTAACAATAATTCATTAGTTTCTTTAGAGTTAAGTTTTCCAGTTTCAATTAAAGGAACTAAGCCTTCTCCATCTTGTTCTATAGTAATTATATTATTAGCAAATTTTGAAGATGTTTTTTCAAATAATTTACTACTTAACGTTCCTTTAGTTGCTAAAACTCCAACAGCACCAGTTTTACTAAATAACGCTGCAGGCTTTATAGCAGGTTCAATACCAATAAAGGGAATATCATAATTTTTTCGTAAATAATCGATGGTATTTGTAGTAGCTGTATTGCAAGCTACAATTATTAATTTGCAACCTTTATCAATTAAAAGTTCAGTATTTTTAATACTTAATCTTAAAATCTCTTCCTTAGGCTTTTCGCCATACGGAGCATTTTTGCTGTCCGATAGGTATATAGTATTTTCATTTGGTAATAGTTTGTGTACTTCTTTCCAAATAGAAGTGCCACCAATACCTGAATCAAATAATCCAATAGGTTGTTTACTGTTCAAATTTATGTTTCTTTAAATCGATAAATAAAAGTAAAAAAAAATCCTGCAATTGCAGGATTTTTTTTATTTGAAATCAACTTTTTTATTGAATTCCTAATTTAGTTTTTACAGCAGGTAATAAATCGGTACCATTTGCAACAATTAAGGTAGAAGCTTCTAATACATAAGTATAGCCTTGTTCCTTAGCTACGGCATCAATTGCTTTTTTAGCTTTATCTAAAATTGGTTTTAATTTTTCATTTCTTTTTTTAGATAAATCGTCTCTTGCAGCTTGTGAAGATTGATACAATTTTTGTTGATCTTGTTGTACTTCAACACCTCTTTGTTGGTTTACTTCGTCAGATTGAGTTTTAGCTTCACCATCATACTTTTTTAATTTAGCTTGCAATTTAGTTTGTTCAGCTTTAAGTTCTGTTTCGTAAGTTTTGCTTAATTTTTCTAATTCAGCATTCATTACTTTTGTTTCAGGCATTAAGCTCAACAATTGGTCTGTGCTTATATGTCCTATTTTTTGTTGCGCATTTGCTGCAGTAAAACCTAAAGTGATTATTGCAATTAATACTAAGTTTTTAAATTTTCTCATTTTTAGTGATTGTTTAAATTAATTATCTTCTTTTTTTTGTTCTTTTGCTTTTTTAGCGTCTTCTATTTGTTTTATTCTTGCTTGTCTTTTATCTTCTATAGCTTTTTTTAATTCTTCTCTTTTTTTAAGTTGTGCAGCTCTTTTTTCTTCAATTTTTTTCTGTAAATCTGCTTTTCTTTGCGCTCTAGTATCTAATTTTTGTTGGGCTTTTTCACTTATATCAGCTACTGGTGTCACAGTTTTTTTTCCTTTTTTGGCTTTTTTATTATTAGCGGCCATTACTTTTTTAGAACGTGTTATGCTTTTAATAACTAAATCGCTGATGTTATATTTTTTATTAGAATACAACATAACTAAATCACTAGAGTTATCTAATATAAAATCGTATCTACGTTTGGTTGCTATATCTTGTATTGCATTATACACCAAATCTTGAATTGGTTTTACCAACTGTTGGCGTAAAAAATACAAATCGCCTTTAGTACCAAAATACGCTGCCTGTAATTTTTTTAAGTCTAACGCTTTTATATCAATGTCCTCTTCTTTATCTGCAATTAATTCTTTAGTTAATAACTCTTTTTCGTTATTAAGTTCAGCTTTTAAATCGTCAATTTCCTTTTGTTGTTTTTCAATTTTGTTTTGCCAAGTAATAGCTTTAGCATTTATTTTAGCTTGTGCTTCAACATATTCTGGTATGTTTTCCAAAATATACTCCATATCAATAAAACCAATTCTTTGAGGTTTTTGGGCAAAAGAGTTAAGGCTAACAACTAAAACTAGAATTAAAAGAACTTTCTTTATCATATTTATAAGGTATTAAGAAAAAACCGTGCCAATTTTAAAAATCATCTACAAATATAACTCAATTATATTAAAATTGTTGCCCGATAATGAAGTGAGTTTGCCATCCAGATTTTTGTGTTTGACCAGGTAATGGATCAAATCCGTTTGCAAAATCAATTCCTAACATACCAAAGGCAGGCATAAATATTCTTATTCCAAATCCTGCGGATCTTTTAAGTTCAAAAGGGTTGAAATTTTTGAACCCATTATAGGAATTACCAGCTTCTAAAAATCCTAATACATATATGGATGCAGAAGGTTTTAAAGTAATTGGGTATCTAAGTTCCATTTGAAATTTGTTATATATAGTACCTCCATCAATTTCAGACAGTCTACCGTTTTCATAACCTCTAAGTCCAATAGTTTCTCTACCATCTAATTGAAATGTTGCCATACCATCGCCACCAACAAAATAACGTTCAAAAGGAGAGTCTCCCAATTTTTTATTATAACTTCCTAAAATACCAAACTCAGTATTGGTCATTATTACTAAATCTTTACTTAATGCGGTGTACCATTTAGCTTTAAAACTAGTTTTATAATATTCTAACCATTTGTATTTTTCTAAATCAGGTAAATTAGTGTAGTCTTTTTTATTAACTAAGGAATAAGGGAAAGTTAATTTAGCACCAATACTAATATCGGAACCCGATTTAGGAAATATAGGATTTGGACCAGAAGAATTTCTTCCAAAAGTAATACTATATGCTAAATTGTTTGAGGTTCCTGTTGAAAAAGAGAACGTAGAAATAGGATAGTTTTTTAAATCGTATAATTGGTAACTAATACTTTGTGATAAAGTAAAATAGTTATCCGGCCATTGTAAGCGTTTACCTAATCCAACTGTTGCTCCAACAATATTTAACCGTTGGTCTTTATCTACTCGGTTAGTAGTATAATCGTATCTAAATTGTTTAGAATTATAGATAGAGAAAGATAAAGATTGTGGTTTTTTACCACCTAACCAAGGCTCGGTAAATGAAAAACTTGAAGTGGTATAATACCTACTTTTTTGAAGTCGTAATGCTAATTTTTGTCCATCTCCCATTGGAAGCGGCGTATAAGCTTCTTTTTTAAAGATATTTTTTATAGAGAAATTATTAAAAGATAA
>DGOU01000177.1:0-2354 GCA_002390165.1 Lutibacter sp. UBA4458 | reverse complement strand
ATGTCTGGTGTAATAGCTTCTGCATCAAAAAAGCCAAGTTGACCAATTTCACGAATAGTTCTAATAATTTGACTTTTACTATATAAATAACCAGGATTACTTCTAATTTCTCTATAAATTACGTGGTCGTTAGTTTTATCGTTTCCTTGAACGGTTACTCTTTTTATTTTTGTAGGCTCATCTTCGTAAATTCGTACTTCAACATCAATAGAATCGTTATTTACTCTAGTTTCTACAGGCATTACTCTTGAAAATAAGTAGCCATTATCTTGGTATAATGTTGAAATATCTTCAGAATCTGGTTTCCCATTTCCAGTAACTCTTTCTTTTAAAACCTTACCATTATAAGTGTCTCCTTTTTCAATTCTTAGAATTCGTTGTAACTGATCATCCGTATATTTACTATTTCCTAAGAATTTAATATCTCCAAAAACATATTTTTTTCCTTCTTCTACTTTAATGTTTAAGTTTAACGTATTATCAGGATTCCAAGATAAAGTATGGTCTAAAACCCGTGCATCTCTATATCCTTTTTCGCTGTATGTTGTAACAATGTTTTCTAAATCCGTTTTAAAATCAGCATCAATAAATTTAGATTTTTTCCAAAACCTTCCTAATAATGCTTGTTTGGTTTTTTTCATTGCTTTACGCAATTTTTTCTTGCTAAAAGCTTCGTTTCCAGTAAAAGTAATTTTTTTAATTTTAACTTTATCGCCTTTATCAATACGAATAAGCATATCTACACTATTGGTATTTGCAGTATCTTTTTTTGTAGTTAAAAGAACTTTAGATTTTAGAAATCCTTTTTCTTGATATTTCTTTTTAAAGTAATTTTTTGTAGTTACAATTAGGTTGTCAGTAACCATTGCACCTTTAGTTAGTTCGGCATCTTTTTGTAAGTCTTTTGCTTTATTTTTTTTAACACCTTGTATGGTAACTTTGTTAAGTTGTGGCAATTCTTCCACGTCAAACTCTAAATAAGCAGTATTTCCATCCAATTTGGCAATATAAACTTCAATATCACTAAACTGTTTGGTGTCATATAATTTTTTAATAGCACTAGTTAATTTATCTCCAGGTAATTTTATTTTTTGTCCAACATTTAAACCAGTATATACTATAACAGTTTGTTCTTCAAACTTATGTAGTCCTTTTACAGATATTCCACCAAGCTCATACTTATGTTCTTTTATAAATTTAGTTGGTAAATTTTTAATAGGAGCAAGAGAATCTTTAACTATAGAATCTTTTTTTACTTGAAGTGTTTCTGTTATACTTTTTTTAGCTGGTTCTTGTGAAAATCCAACATTTACAAAAGTTATTACTATTAAAAATAGTAAGGTGCGGGTAAATTTATTCATTGATGTTCTTTTCAATTTGTTCACTTGTTTTTCCAAAACGACGTTCTCTTTTTTGATATTCTAAAATTGCCTTGTAAAAATTTTCTTCTTTAAAATCTGGCCAAAGCACATTGGTAAAATAAAATTCAGCATAAGCAATTTGCCAAAGCAAAAAATTACTAATTCGTTTTTCACCACTTGTACGAATCAAAAAATCAACGTCCGGCAAAGAAAACGTATATAAATGATTATTAATAATATTTTCGTTAATTTCTTCAATCAAAAGTTGATTATTAACAACTTTTTTTGAAATATTTTGGATAACATTAACAATTTCATCTCTAGCGCCATAATTAAGTGCTAAAGTCAAGGTTAATGTTTTATTATTTTTAGTTTTTTCAATTACTTCAGTAAGCTCTTTTTGTACTTTTTTTGGTAAATGACTTAAATCGCCAATAGTCAATAATTTAATATCATTATCTATAAAGGTTTTTAGTTCTTTTCTTAAAGAAGAAACTAATAACGACATTAAAGTTCTTACTTCTAATTTTGGGCGATTCCAATTTTCTGTAGAAAAAGCGTAAAGTGTTAAATAATTTACACCAATTTCAACACTAGCTTCAATAATTGCTCTAACCGAATCTACTCCTTTTTTATGACCAAAGGTTCTTAGTTTTCCTTGTTGTTTTGCCCATCTTCCATTGCCATCCATAATAATTGCCACATGGTTTGGAATAGTATTTTGTAATATGGTAGCTTTTAGGGTTTTCATTAATATGTAGGGGCGTAACAAGAAGGTCGTCCAAAAGTATAAACTATGGATATGCCTGTTAGCATATACCAGTCATTACTATTTGGATTTCCAAATTTTAGGTTATCTATTTTTGAATTGTTATAATCTAAATCGTCATTAAATGTATAGCGAGCTCTAATTTCAAAAGCTATAGCAAAATCTTGAAATAACTTTGTTTTATAGCCAATACCAAAAGGTATAGCAAAAGAAGTTTTGTTTCC
>DGOU01000132.1:2147-8095 GCA_002390165.1 Lutibacter sp. UBA4458 | reverse complement strand
GTTATCCTTTTGTTTATGCAACATTTAGATAGCACTTTAAAGTTAAAAAGAGGATGGTTTAATTTAAAAACATCGATGTCTTCTGGAAAAAAAGCAACTCCGTTTATTAAAGGAGCAGATGAATTAGCCATAAAAACTGCAAAAATAATTGATGGAGAACCATTTATGGTAAATATTGATTTAATTACCGGAGCGCCATCAACAGCACATATTTTAGGAGGATCTGTAATTGGAAAAAATTTAAATGAAGGTGTAATTGATACACAACAACGAGTTTTTGGTTATAAAAATATGCTAGTTTGCGATGGTTCAGCTATTTCAGCAAACCCTGGAGTAAATCCGTCGTTAACCATAACTGCTATGACAGAAAGAGCAATGTCTTTTATCCCTAAAAAAGAAGTTTAAATAGAATTTAGCAAGCAATTAAATTGATTTATAATTGCATTGTTAAAAATTATAAATAAAGGGTTAAAATTTTAATAAATTGCTATATTTTTGCTATAAATAAAAATTAAAACAAGAGTTATGTCTGATACTATAGAAAGAATAAAATGTTTGATAATTGGTTCTGGTCCTGCGGGATATACTGCTGCAATTTATGCTTCAAGAGCCGATTTAAAACCAGTAATGTACACTGGAATGCAAATGGGAGGTCAATTAACAACTACTACAGAAGTAGATAATTTTCCAGGCTACCCAAAAGGGACAGATGGAAATGCAATGATGGAAGATTTAAAAAATCAAGCAGAACGTTTTGGAACAGAAGTACGATTTGGTTTGGTTACAAAAGTAGATTTTAGCAATAAAGCTGGTGGTATTCATAAAATTACAATTGATGAATCTAAAATTGTCGAAGCTGAAACGGTAATTATTTCTACTGGTGCAACCGCAAAATATTTAGGTTTAGAAAGTGAACAACGTTTAATTGGCGGAGGTGTTTCTGCTTGTGCAACTTGTGATGGTTTCTTTTATAAAGGACAAGATGTAATAGTTGTTGGTGCTGGAGATACTGCCGCGGAAGAAGCTACTTATTTGGCAAATATTTGTAAAAAAGTAACTATTTTAGTTCGTAAGGATTATATGCGTGCTTCTAAAGCAATGCAAAAAAGAGTGGAAAATACACCAAACTTAGAAGTAAAATTTAATACTGAAATTGATGAAGTTTTAGGGGATAATGTAGTTACAGGTGTTAGAGCAATTAATAATAAAACTCAAGAAAAAGAAGTAATTGATGTAACAGGCGTGTTTATTGCAATTGGTCATAAACCAAATACAGAAATATTTAAAGAAGTTTTAGATATGGATGAAGTTGGTTATTTAATTACCAAAGGTAAATCTACTAAAACTAATTTACCAGGTGTTTTTGCAGCTGGTGACGTACAAGATAAAGAATATCGTCAGGCTGTAACTGCAGCAGGAACTGGTTGTATGGCAGCTTTAGATGCTGAACGTTATTTAGGGTCTTTGGTTTAATAAAAATTTAGGATTAATAAAAATACCGAAGCCTTTGCTTCGGTATTTTTTTTTGATAACGTTTTCGTTATTTTAATTAATAAAAAATTTATTACTTTAAAATTGTATGTAATTTTGTTGAAAATTTATTAAAATGAATTTATTTAGTAATAGTTACTTTGTATTATTTTTAATTATTTTAATTGGTTTTATTATAGGACGAATTAAAATAAAAGGAATTTCATTAGATATTTCAGCGGTAATTTTTGTAGCCTTATTTTTTGGTCACTACGGAGTGGTTATACCAAAAGATTTTCAATATTTAGGACTAGTTCTTTTTATTTTCACTATTGGTATTCAAGCAGGACCAAGTTTCTTTCAATCTTTTAAAAAACAAGGGCGAGAGTTGGCAATATTAGCTAGTTTATTAGTATTAAGCGCAGGGTTTATTACCTTTTTAATTTATTATTTTGGTGGTGTAGATAAAAATTTAAGCATTGGTTTATTAAGTGGCTCGTTAACTAGCACACCCGGTTTAGCAGCAGCAATTGATGTAACGGGCTCATCTTTAGCGTCTATTGGTTATGGTATAGGCTATCCGTTTGGGGTAATAGGTGTAATCATTTTTGTAAGTTTTTTGCCTAAAATTATCGGAGTAAAAATAGGCGATGAAGAAAAAAAATATAAAAATGAATTAGCCGTAGAATTTCCTGAAATTTTAAAAAAACATTTTATTGTTGAAAATGAAAACGTAATTGGTAAAAGTTTTGAGGAAATAGATGTTCGTTTTATGACAAAAGCCGTAATATCTAGAGTGTTACATAATAATGTAGCCTTTGTTCCAGAACCTCATACTATTTTTAATAAAGGAGATATTATTAAAGCAGTAGGAACAGAAGAAGCTATTGAACGAGTTAAACTTCTAATTGGTCCCCAAACCAAAAAAACAATTCCATTAAGCTCTAACTTTGATGTTAGATTGGTATTAGTTACCAACAAAGAAGTTGTTAAAAAATCATTAGGGCAACTACATTTATTAAACAAATATCACGCAACTGTTACTAGAATAAGACGTTCAGGAATTAATATTTCACCAAGTCCTTCTTCAAAATTACAGTTTGGAGATAAAATTATGGTAATTTCATCTAAAGAGAATATGCAAAAAGTTGCCGGTATTTTTGGAGATGATGACAGACAACTTTCTAATACCGACTTTTTCCCTATTTCATTCGGAATAATATTAGGAATTTTAGTAGGTAAATTTAGTTTGAATTTTGGAGATTTCTCATTTAGTTTAGGTTTAACAGGAGGTATTTTATTGTTAGCTCTAGTTTTAGGTAGAACTGGTAAAACAGGACCTATAATGTGGACTATGACTGGTGCTGCCAACCAAATACTAAGACAATTTGGATTACTTTTCTTTTTAGCAGCTGTTGGTACAAGTGCTGGCTCAAGTTTAGTAGCGACTTTCCAAAATTATGGTATCGAACTATTTTTCTATGGTGTTTTAATTACTTTAATACCAATGATATTTACAACGATAATAGCAAAGTACTTTTTAAAAATGAATTTACTCACCTTGCTTGGTACTTTAACAGGAAGTATGACAAGTACGCCAGGTTTAGCTGCGGTTGATAATATGGTGGATACAGATGCTCCTGCTGTGGCTTACGCTACAGTTTACCCAATAGCAATGGTGTTATTAATAATTGTAATTCAAATTTTAAGTGCGGTTTAAAATTAAAAAAAATCATTTATTTTTGGTCATTTAAAAATCTATCTTACATTTGTAGAAATAATGAAAGCAAATAATTTAAATATAAATTGGTGGTGGAACTCTCTTAAACAATAAGCGAGCAGACTATTATATTTATATTATACTATATAACAAAAGGACTTATCGCGAGATAAGTCCTTTTTTATTTTAACTAAAATGAAAAAATTTAAATTTAAAACTATCTCTAAAAAGCAGTTGTCAGATACGGTAACTCCTGTTGGGTTATATTCAAAAATTAGAGATAAATATGCCAATAGTTTATTGCTCGAAAGTTCTGATTATCACAGTAAAGAAGAGAGCTTTACCTATATTTGTATGGAACCAATTGTTACTTTAAAAGCAGATAACAATACGTTTTCATACCATTATAAAAATAAGGAAATCTATTCAAAAAAAATTAATCATAATTTTTATAAAATTTTTGAAGATTACCGTAAAACTATAGATGTTGACTGCGAAAAAGGTATAAAATCTTATAATGGTTTTTATGGGTACATTTCTTACAATGCCATTCAATATTTTGAAAGTATTAAACTAAATGCTGAAAAAGCGCCTTCTGAAATTCCAGATTTTCAGTTTAGTTTTTTCAAATTTATAATTGCAATTAATCATTTTAATGACGAATTAACCTTAATAGAAAATTTAGAAGAAGGAGAAACCTCTAGAATAGAAGAAATTGAAATTTTAATAAATGCACGAACTTATGGTTTGTATAAATTTCAAGTTAAAGGCAACGAATCTTCTAATTGTACCGATATTGATTTTAAAAATAATGTAACAAAAGGTAAACAACACTGTAAAAGAGGCGATGTTTTTCAATTGGTATTATCGCGTCAATTTCAACAAAAATTTACTGGAGATGAATTTAATGTGTATCGCGGTTTACGCTCTATAAATCCATCGCCATATTTATTTTATTTTGATTATGGCAATTTTAAATTAATGGGCTCATCCCCAGAAGCGCAAATTAAAATTAATCAAGAAAAAGCCATTATAAACCCAATTGCCGGAACCTTTAAACGAACAGGAGATAGGTCAAAAGATATTTTATTGGGCGATAAATTATCTAAAGATAAAAAAGAAAATGCCGAGCATGTAATGTTGGTAGATTTAGCGCGAAACGATTTAAGTAAACACGCAAGCAATGTGCAAGTTGAGGTTTTTAAGGAAGTGCAATATTTTAGTCACGTAATTCACTTGGTTTCCACGGTGCAGGGTAAACCAAATGGTAATGCTATTGAAATTGTTGGCGACACTTTTCCGGCGGGCACTTTAAGTGGTGCGCCAAAATACAAAGCCATGGAATTAATTGATAAGTACGAAAATCAAACACGTGGATTTTATGGCGGTGCAGTTGGCTTTATTGGGCTAAATAATTCGGTAAATTTGGCAATTGCCATTCGTTCGTTTGTGAGTAAAAATAACACCTTGTTTTATCAGGCAGGTGCAGGAATTGTAATAAATTCAAGTGAAGAAGGAGAGTTGCAAGAAGTAAATAATAAGTTAGCAGCCTTAAAAAAAGCATTAATTATGGCAGAGAATATTTAGGGCGTTACCGTAAACGGTCGGGCTTTACGCACTCGCTTTTTTGTTGAAAAAACAAAAAGAGCTCAAACAAAGCTTCAATCCCTAACGCAAAAAAAGAATAAAAAGATAAATCATGAAACAAATAAATGTTTAAAACATGAAAATAGTAATCATAGATAATTACGATTCATTTACCTATAATTTAGTTCATTTAGTTGAAAATATTACAGGAGAATATCCTGCAGTATTCCGAAACGATGAAATTGAAATAGCAGGTCTTAATAAATACAATATAATAATGTTGTCTCCAGGTCCAGGAATTCCAGATGAAGCAGGAATATTAAAAGAAGTTATAAAAACCTATGCAGGCAAAAAACCAATTTTTGGAGTTTGTTTAGGTTTGCAAGCAATCACAGAAGTATTTGGTGGAACGATAGAAAATTTAGATGCTGTTTTTCATGGCGTGGCAACCACCATGAAAGTAACAAACAATAAAGCAGTAATTTATAAAAACATTCCAAAAGAATTTGAAGCAGCACGTTATCATTCATGGATAGCAGCCGAAGATAATTTCCCTTCAGAATTAGAAATTACCGCAGTAGATGAATTTGGAGCAATTATGTCGTTACAACATAAAATCTATAATATAAGTGCTGTACAATATCATCCAGAGTCCATTTTAACACCTTTAGGAGAGCAAATTGTTAGAAATTTCATAGAAGAAATCAATAATGAAAATAAAGGTCACTGAGCACAGTCGAAGTGATTGATAAGAAAATAGAAGAAGTATGTCATATCGAGCGCAGTCGAGATATTTGAAAATTAGAACTTTTAATTATAGATTAAAGTTATAAATTACAATGAAAAAAACATTAAACAAATTATTTGAGCAACAATATTTAACAAAAAAAGAAGCAAAAGAAGTGCTTTTTCAAATAGCAAAGGAAAAGTATAACACATCACAAATAGCTTCATTTTTAACCGTTTTTATGATGCGTACAATTTCCGTAAATGAATTGGCAGGTTTTAGAGAGGCTTTGCTAGAATTAGCTTTAAAAATAGATTTATCAGAATTTAATACTATTGATTTATGTGGCACTGGCGGTGATGGTAAAAACACTTTTAATATATCTACATTAACATCATTTATTGTTGCAGGCACCGGTAATAAAGTTGCAAAACATGGAAATTA
>DGOU01000132.1:1584-2108 GCA_002390165.1 Lutibacter sp. UBA4458 | reverse complement strand
TTTACAAATGATGAAACTACTTTAAAAAGACAATTATATAATGCAAATATTTGTTTTTTACACGCACCATTATTTCATCCTGCAATGAAGGCTGTTGGACCAGTTCGTAAAGAATTAGGATTAAAAACTTTTTTTAATATGTTGGGACCAATAGTAAATCCAAGTAATCCTCAAAATCAATTGGTTGGTGTTTTTAATTTAGAAGTTGCCAGAATTTATAATTATTTGTTACAAGAAACTTCAAAAAATTACGGAATAGTTTATAGTTTAGATGGTTACGATGAAATTTCATTAACAAGTCCATTCAAATTATTTACTAAAAAAAAGGAACAATTAATAACTTCAGAAGATTTAGGTTTAAAAAGATTAAAACAAACTGATATATTTGGCGGAAATACCGTAGCAGCATCGGCAAAAATATTTGTTAATATATTAGAAGGAGAAGGAACACAAGCTCAAAACAGTGTAGTGTTAGCAAATGCAGCTTTTGCATTAAAAACAATAGATAAAAATAAATCGTTTAA
>DGOU01000132.1:0-1437 GCA_002390165.1 Lutibacter sp. UBA4458 | reverse complement strand
TTTTGCGATTAGAGTTGTTGAATTGTATAAGGATTTGAGTGTAAATAAGAAAGAATTTATATTAAGTAAACAATTGCTTCGGTCAGGTACTTCTATTGGAGCTAATGTTGAAGAAGCTTTAGGAGGACAGAGCAGAAAAGATTTTTATGCAAAATTGACTATATCCTATAAAGAAGCTAGAGAGTCTCATTATTGGATTCGACTTCTAAAGGATACCAATTATTTAACTCAAAAACAATATGATTCCTTGATATTAGATATTGAAGAATTATTAAAAATAATCGGAAGCATTCAAAAAACAATTCGTAATTCGTAAATTAAAAGAAACTAGAAACAATTCATAATTTTAAATTCATAATTCATAACTAACCATGAATATTTTAGAAAAAATAATAGCACATAAAAAAGATGAAATTGCAAAATTAAAGCAAGATGTTTCCATTGAAAAATTAGTGAAAAGCCCTAATTTTAATCGTACACCATTTTCATTAAAAGAAGCTTTAACAGCTCAAAACTCTACTGGTATTATTGCTGAATTTAAAAGAAAATCGCCATCAAAAGGAATTATAAATGATAAAGTTGAAGTTGTTGATGTAACACAAGGTTATTTATACGCCAATGTTGCTGCTCAATCAATTTTAACCGATGACCATTTTTTTGGAGGAACTATTCTAGATATTATGCAAGCAAGAACGGTAAATGACACCACTCCAATTTTACGCAAAGATTTTATTGTGGACGGATTTCAAATTGTAGAAGCAAAAGCTATTGGGGCAGATGCAATTTTATTAATTGCCGCTTTCTTAACCAAAAAAGAACTTAAAAATTATGGGAAGTTGGCAGAAGATTTAGGATTAGAAGTTTTGTATGAAGTGCATAATATAGAAGAATTAGATAAAATAGATTTGGACAATAAAATTATTGGAATTAATAACAGAAATTTAAAAACTTTTAATGTGGATTTAGAAAATTCTATTGAATTATCAGGGCAAATACCAGATAGTTGTGTTAAAGTTTCTGAAAGTGGGCTCAGTAATCCTAAAGTTATAATAGGATTAAAGGAATATGGTTTTCAAGGTTTTTTAATTGGTGAAAATTTTATGAAAACTGAAAACCCTGGATTAGCTTGTCAATCTTTTATTAATCAAATTAGGTGAAAAAGTATAAAAAGGTAAGCATAATATAGTGTCTTTGCAGGAATGACAAAAAACATAAATAATTAAATAGAAAAAAACTAAAATGAAAATTAAAGTTTGCGGAATGCGAGACAAAGAAAATATTGAAAGCTTAATCGCTCTGAAACCAGATTTTATTGGATTTATTTTTTACCATAAATCGAAACGTTTTGCAACCAATTTTCCACAAATAAATTTTCCCGAGGAAATAAAAAAGGTAGGTGTTTTTGTGAATGAAAATGTAGAAGAAATTCTATATAAA
>DGOU01000137.1 GCA_002390165.1 Lutibacter sp. UBA4458 | reverse complement strand
TTATTAAATTAGTTCCAGCGATTATCCATGCTTTAATTGGATGTTCCTCATCTTCACCTGGGATAGATGATTTTATTAATTCTGAAGTAATACCCATTTCTGCATAAGGGTATTTTTCTCCTATTTCTTCCCATCCCCATTTTGGTTCTGGATAAGCTGGATGTGGGAATTTTGGAAGACTTACTTTTTCTTTAAAGTAAAATCCACCTCTTTTTCCCCAAGAACCTAATAAGCCATTTAGCATTGCTATTGCTCTTTCTCTTTGAGAATCATCACCATACCACACAACGTGTCGTCCTGGGTGAATAATTACAGAAGGAGCTGCTGCAGCCATTAATCTGGCAGTTTCTCTAATTTGTTCTGGTTTTATAGTGGTAATACCATACGCCCATTCAGGTGTAAGGTTTTTTACGTGTTCTTTAAGTTCTTTAAATCCATAGCCATATTTTTCAATATATGCTTCATCATATAATTTTTCTTCAATAATTACATGCATCCAAGCTAATAATAGGGCAATATCTGTAGCTGGTTTAATTGCTAACCAATGTTGCGATTTACTTGCTGCAGTTGAAAGACGTGGATCAACAGTAATAATAGTAGCATTATTATCTATAGCATCAGACATTTCTTGCACCTGACTGTTGTGCATGTTTTCTCCAATATGAGAACCAATTAATACTAAACATTTAGTATCTCTAATATCGGTAGGTTCAGGAGATCCAATCCAAGAACCTACAGTTAAACCAAAACCGGTTTCTCTAGGGCCTCTACATTGTGCATAAGCAGGTTCTGCAATAGTATCTGAACCATATGCTTTAAAAAGATGTTCTAAGTGGCTTCCTGGAGATCCATGTTTTAATAGGGCAAAACTTTCAGCTCCATATTTAGATTTTACATCTTTCATTTTTGATGCAATTAAATCTAACGCTTCTTCCCAAGATGCTTTTCTAAAAGTTTGTTTACCATCAACAGTAGTTCTAATTAATGGTGTTTTTAAACGATCATCATCATTATACATTCCTACGCCGCCTGTACCTCTTGGGCATAAACGTCCGTGACAATGTGGGTCAGTTTCATTTCCTTTAAGTTTTACAATTTCTCCGTCTTCGTTTGTATATGCCCATTCGGCGCATTTCCAAAAACAAACCTCGCAATATGTAGCAGTTTTATTAAATTTACCAGCAACATTTTGTTTAACTAACTCATCTAAATAAGTGTTAGCTCCAAACATGTTAAGTGCTGAAGTAGATGCTGCTACACCGCCTAAGCCTAAGGCTGAAATTTTAATAAATTTTCTTCTTGATGTAGTCATAAGTGTATTTATTTTTACAGGCGTAAAGTTATTTACAAACTAAGAATTTGCATATGATAAAAATCATATTTAAAAATTTGGACAGTAACTAAAGTTACGTAAACGTTTAAAAATCAAATTAATGTACGCTACTTAAGTTGCATAAAATAGATAATCTACTGATAAAAAGATGTTTAAAAAACAGGTTGTTTTTTTATTTTCAAAATATTAAATGATATAATTGTTTAAATTTGTACAATTAATTTTATTATGAAGGAAAAATATTTAAAATTTCTATTTTATGGAATTCTATTAATTGTATTTTGCGTATTTATTTGGGTGAAATTTAGTTCTGGTTTTTCCAATATAATTAAGGTTAAAGAAAATTATACTGAGCTAGCTACACAGAATAAAGAATCATGTTTGCAATGCCATCAAAATACCACAGGTTATTCTCCATATCATAATCCGGAATTAATAGGTTGTGCAAGTTGTCATTTAGGAAATATTAAATCAACAAAAAAAGGAGAAGCACATAAAGGAATGATTTTAATTCCGGGTAATTTATCGGATGCAAAACAAACCTGTGGAAAATGTCATCAGGAAGAGTTAAAGAAAATTAATAATTCTTTAATGGCCACAAATAGTGGAATTGTAGCTGTGGATAAATATATTTTTGGAGAAGCAGATTCTCCAAATTATCATTATCATATAAAAGATGTAAAAAATACTCCAGCAGATAAACATATTAGAGATTTATGTGCTAATTGTCATTTAGGAGCAGAAAAAAAAGAATTTGGTGCTATTACAAATATTAGCAGAGGTGGAGGTTGCAATGCTTGCCATTTAAATTATACCAAATCTGCTGAAGAAGATTTAAGCGAGTACTTAAAATCAGATAAAAAAAAGCTTCCAAAATTTCACCCTTCTAATGATGTTTTTATAAATAACACTCACTGTTTTGGTTGTCATAGTCGATCTAGCAGAATTTCTACCAATTATGAAGGTTGGCAAGAAACTTTATTAGATGCAGATTCTATAAAAAAATCTTCTAATTTCAGAGTTTTAGAAGGAAATAGAGTGTATACTAAAAAACAAGAAGATGTGCATCATTCTAAAGGAATGTTGTGTATAGATTGTCATTCATCTCATGAAGTAATGGGAGATGGTAAAAAATACGCTCATGAAGAGCAAGCTGTAAAATTACAATGTGCCGATTGTCATTTTAAAGAAAAACCAAACACCATTCCGTATGATTCTTTAGATGCTGAAAGCTTAAAAGTTTTTTTACATAGAAATTATTCTCATCAAAAAAATAGGATTTTAGTAGCTAAAAAAGATAAACATCCTTTAGTAAATACTTATGTTGATTCTTTAGGAAATGCATTTTTAATTGGTAAAGGCGATGGTAAATTACATCCTTTAAACCCTCAGCCTGAAGTTTGTTCAAGAGATCAAGTTCATAGCGATTTAAGCTGTTCTAGTTGTCATTCTACTTGGACATCTCGTTGTATTGGTTGCCATACAGGTTTTGATAAAAATGAACCAAGGGCTTTTGATTTGTTAGATAAAAAATATGGAAAGGGACAATGGAAAGAATTTGTTGCGGAGTTTTCTTCTTCTTTACCAACCATGGGAGTTAGAGAAACTAAAACAGAAAAGAAAATTGAACCTGCAATTCCTGGAATGATTTTAACTATTGATAAAGGAAGTTATACTGGAAAGGAAATAGGAGAAGAGGTCTCTTTTCATAGATTATATGCGCCAAATTCACCACATACTACTTCAAAAAAAGTAAGAGATTGTAAAAGTTGTCATACTAATGCTGCGGCAATTGGTTATGGAAAAGGTGAATTAAAATATACTATGGAAAAAGGAATAGGTACCTGGACATTTAATGCTGAATACGCTTTAAATGAACATGATAATTTACCAGAAGACGCTTGGATTCCGTTTTTAAAAGAAGTAAATAAAAAAACAATTAATTCTACTAGATTAGATTTTAGACCTTTTACTGTTAAAGAACAGAAAAGACTATTGTTAGTAGGTTCTTGCCTTCAATGTCATGCAGGAAATTCTGAAATAATGCAGCAAAGTTTAGTTGATGGAATACAACCTTTATTAAAAAAAATAAATAAAAAAAGATGTATATTACCTGCTTGGAAATAACCTTTTTTTATGGATAAAATTAAATTAACTTTTTCACTTTTTCTGTTAGCTTCCGTAATGGATTTAATTGGTGTTATTTTAAAAATACCATTGCTAATTTATATTTTTAAACCTTTAATTATAATTGCACTATTATTTTTATACGTATTCTCTTTAACTAAAAGATTGAAATGGTATGTTATAGCCTTGGAATTTTCTTTTTTTGGAGATGTTTTACTTATGTTTTCTGGTAAACTGTTTTTTATGGCAGGTTTAATTTCATTTTTAATGGCACATATTTTATTTATAAAAATTGTTATAAA
>DGOU01000060.1:9466-12571 GCA_002390165.1 Lutibacter sp. UBA4458 | reverse complement strand
GGTGCGTGTCCACTAATCATCCAGCGAGCAATTAAACCTCCTGTATGTATTAAAAAGAGTAGAATAATTATG
The DNA here is from genome assembly GCA_002390165.1 of Lutibacter sp. UBA4458. Taxonomy (GTDB): domain Bacteria; phylum Bacteroidota; class Bacteroidia; order Flavobacteriales; family Flavobacteriaceae; genus Lutibacter. The sequence goes on along the minus strand of DGOU01000060.1, from coordinate 12,499 downwards.
CCAATACTAAATTTAATTAAATAGGATACAGTTTTACTTTTGCTAAAAATCTGAAATATTACAAAAAGAAATAGCAATGTACTTATATACATATAATAACTAAACAATTTTTTAAATACGTCGTATTTATTATAAGCTATTTCTAAATTTATTTTCTTTTTTGAAGGGTAAATTGCTTTACCATATTTTTTTTGAAAATTAATTAGACCTCCTAAAATTTCATCAGGGTTTTTATAATTTTTTGTTTGGATGGAATTTTTTAACGATTGTAAATAAACTGGTAATAGTTGACGAGCATAAACAGAATCTTTTCCTTTAAAAAAACCAGATTTTAATTCATTTTGGGAAACCCATTTATTTGTAGCATTATTTGGAATAGGAAAAATCCGTAAAACATCGCCCATTAAAGCAGAATAAAATAAATTAATTCTTCTATCTACATTAATTATATCCTTGTCAAATTTTCCTTTAATATTGGTTTTGCTTGCTTCTTGTTGAAGTTTGGCAAGTTTGTAAGTTCCTTTTGTTGTAAAAAAGTTAGCAATGGAAGCGTATTTTTGGTTATGAGGAACTCCAATAATATCTCTTAATTTAGTATCGCCTCGCTCTAAATAAATTATTGGAATTTGAAACCAAACTCTAGGCATAAGTTGTATGGATAAAAATACTTGATCAGAATTCATATCTCTAAAACTATCATGTTTACTTACTTTTCTCAATAATTGAGAAGAATAAGTGTCAACAGGTTTCATTCTACCACCTAAATCTTGAATAACTAACTTGCTAAACTTTGCTGCATGCTCTTTAGCAACTGTATTAGCAACTAATGCAGAGTCTATTTGTTGTGAAGTAATTACGTGTGGATTATTTTGAGCAAATGTTAAATAGGATGAACTTAATAACGCAAATAAAAGAATAGTGGTTTTTTTATTTTGTAATTTTCGCAAATTTTTTCTTAAAAAATCAAAACGAGTATTTTTCATGAAAAATATTAAAATAAGTCCGGCATATAACAAAAAGTACCCAATATAGGTAACAGTGCTTCCCCAATAATCATGGTTTACAGACAGTCTCGTTTCTTCATATTCAGGGGTAATATTATAACTAGATTGAAAAAATTTATATCCTTTAAAATTTAAAATATGATTCATAAAAATTCTAAAATCAAATGTTTTTTCAGGTGAAATAACGGTAACTTCACTAGCATAAGACATAGCACTTTGTGAACCAGGATAATTGTCTAATTGAAAATCTTTTAACTTAATACTAAAAGGTAATTTATATTGTTTAGAGCCATAACCAAGTCTAAAATTTAAACCTCCAACAGTAAATTTTTTAGGAGGTTGAATATCATATTTTCCTCCTTTAATAGTTATACTTTTTGATTGGTCTCCAGCAGTAATTTTAAATGCTAACTGAGCTAATTTGTTTCTTTTTTTATCTCCGGTTATGGTTTTATATTTTCCTTTAGTAGGTAAATTTGGAACGACAAATTGTAAATTACCAATGTTATGCACTGCTAGTATTGAAAAATCTTGTAAAGAATCTTTTTTAATAGAGCCATTAAATTTATCTTTCATTCTAAAGAATGAACCATCTTCACTGGTTTTTATTTTTAGTTTTCCATCAACTAGTTTAAAATCTACAAAATTTTTAGATGGTGAATTAAATCCTACCGGAATTCCATGAACATTTTCAGTAGTTCCTTCTTTAATGTAATGATCATGTCTTCCACCATTACCAGATTCAACAAATTTTAAATACGTATCCCCGTTTATCATTTCTTCAAAAACAGTAGTAGCATTGGGAATGTAATTAGTAAGCTCAACGGAAACCTCTTTATTTTTAAATTTAGTAGTATAGTTATAGTGGTTTTTAGTTATAGCCGATAATAAAATTTTATCATAGTTAGGTGTTTTTTGAACTTTACCATCATCTACGGTAATACTTATATAATTATCTTCTGAAAAGAAAGAATCACTAACTTCACCTTCTTTAATAGGCATAATGCCTTCGTAACTAATATATCGTGTAATTCCTGCGCCAATTAAAATTAATAAAAAGGCTAAGTGAAAAACAAGAGTTACTAATTTTTCTTTTTTATATAAGCGATATTTAAAAATATTACCAAAAAAGTTAATAGTAAAAAACACCATAATTCCTTCAAACCACCACGAATTATATACTAAAGCTCGTGCAGTTTCAGTGCCAAAATCATTTTCAATAAAAGTTGCAACACCCATGGACACTGCAAAAATTATAAAAAGAATAGCCGTTAATTTGGTGGAGTATAAGTAAGATAAAATTTTATTCATTTTAAAAATTTAAAAAACATGTTGTGCAAAAATAATGATAAATGTCATAAAACTGTCGTAAATTAGATTTTATTCTGTTATTTTTTGCAAGTGCAAATTTAAAGGTAACTTAAGTTACAAAATATGATTAATATCACTTTTAAAAGTAAGATAAAATTTAATGGAAATTATTACTTACCAAAGAAATTTTGTAATTTTGAAAATCAATAAATTATATGAATACACAGAGTTTTTATAATAATTTTTTCTTCAATTATAGATTTATAAAGCGTCCTGAATGCTTTGGTAATTAATTACCTATTAAATAGTAATTATTACCCTTTTTTATCAATTTAATTTAACTTTAAAAACACATAATTATGGATTTACCATATGCAGAACCATATAAAATAAAAGTAATAGAACAAATTAAGCGATCTACCAAAGAGCAACGTTTAAAATGGATAAAAGAAGCAAATTACAATCTTTTTAATTTAGCTTCAGATAAAGTGTTTATTGATTTGCTAACCGATTCTGGAACAGGCTCTATGAGTGATAAACAATGGTCTGAAATAATGGTTGGTGACGAAAGTTATGCTGGCTCGCGCTCCTTTAAAAAACTTAAAAATACCGTTAATAATATTACGGGATTTGAGTATTTTTTACCTGTTCATCAAGGACGAGCAGCTGAAAATGTATTATTTTCAACTTTAGTTAAAGAAGGAGATATTGTTCCTGG
>DGOU01000060.1:9315-9451 GCA_002390165.1 Lutibacter sp. UBA4458 | reverse complement strand
TAGATTGTACTATTGATGAAGCATTTGATACTTCTATAATTCATCCTTTTAAAGGTAATGTAGATATTCAAAAATTAAAAGCAGTTTTTGAAAAATATCCTGTAGATAAAATTCCTTTTGTAATTTTAACCATTAC
>DGOU01000060.1:6953-9268 GCA_002390165.1 Lutibacter sp. UBA4458 | reverse complement strand
AATATAATACTCCGTTATTTTTTGATTCTGCACGTTTTGCTGAAAATGCCTACTTCATTAAAAAAAGAGAAGAAGGATATCAAAATAAAACCATTAAAGAAATTGTTAAAGAACTATTTTCTTATGGTGATGGTATGACTATGAGTGCAAAAAAAGATGGTTTAGTGAACATGGGTGGTTTTATAGCATTAAATAGCGAAAAAATATTTAAAGAAGCTACCGTTTTTACCATTATGTACGAAGGTTTTATTACCTATGGAGGAATGAATGGTAGAGATATGGGTGCTTTAGCGGAAGGATTAGATGAAGCTACCGAATTTGATTATTTAGAAAGTAGGGTAGAACAAGTTGCTTATTTAGGTCAAAAATTAGTAGAATATGGCGTGCCTGTTCAACAGCCAATAGGTGGCCATGCTATATTTTTAGATGCTAATAAATTTGTGCCAACTATACCTAGAGAAGAATACAGAGCGCAAGCATTAGCTATTGAAATTTATGTGGTTGGTGGAATTAGAGGTGTTGAAATTGGGACTGTTTTAGCAGATAGAGATCCTGTAACACGTGAAAACCGATATCCAGAATTAGAGTTAGTTCGTTTAGCAATTCCTAGAAGAACTTATACACATAATCATATGGATTATATTGCTGCAGTTTTAGAAAAAATTTATGATACTAGAAAAGAAGCAAAATCTGGGTTTGAAATTATAGATGAAGCACCTATAATGAGACATTTTACAGCTAAGTTTAAAAAAATATAATATCTTTTAATCTTTATTTAGTAGATTTGTGAAAATCAACTTAGTAAACTAACCAATATGTTATCAAGAGCAAGCAAGTACGCAATACTATCTACTTTATATTTAGCCGAGCATGCCAGTAAAGAAAAGAAAATGAGCGTTAAAAAAATAGCAGAAGCTATAGATGTGCCAAGTCCGTTTTTAGCAAAGCTATTTCAACAACTAGTTCACGCTAAAATTATATCCTCTATTAAAGGCCCTAAAGGTGGGTTTTTTATCACTAAAAAAAATGGAGAAAAGACAGTGTGTGATATTATTGAAAATATTGATGGCTTGCATAAATTAAATGAGTGTTTTTTAGGCTTAAATGAATGTGATGGAGAAAACCCTTGTCCGGTCCATTTTATAGTAGAACCTTTTAAAAGAAATATTTTAGGAAAATTTAGAGATAAATCTATTATGGAATTTTCTAAGGAAGTAGCCGATAATGGACGATTTCTTACGCTAAAGCATTTAGATTTAGACTAATAAATAAATATCATCATAAAACTGATAAATATCATCTAATTGCTAAAAAATAAAATATAATTTAGCAAAATTAAATAAAAGATAAAAAGGTCTTTTTATTTATAATAAATTAACTAATTAAACTTTCTTTATATGTTATCAAAAAAACAAGCAAGGGCTTTCTTTTTAGGAGGAACATTTGTAACGTTTCTAATTTTTATAGGACTTACAGTGTTTTCCTTATCTAAAAGCAATGACCAAACAAACAATGAAAATCTTACTGCCTCAGTAATAAGAGGAAAAGAAATTTGGGAATCTAACAACTGTATGGGATGTCATACTATTTTAGGTGAAGGAGGATATTATGCTCCAGAACTTACTAAAGTTGTTGATCGATTAAATCAGCGTTATGATGGAAATGGTGAAGCCGCTATTAAAAGCATTTTAATGTCTAAAGGACCTTGGCAACCACATGGTAGAAAAATGGTAGCCTATGGTATGACGGATGCTGAAGCAAATGATGTAGTAGCCTTTTTTAAATGGATTGGAAAAATTGACTTAAATGGATTTGAACGAATTGTTTCACCATTAGCAAAAGATAAAATTAACAACTAAACAAATAATTATGAAATATAAATCACAAAAAGTAGCATATTGGTTTTTTGCACTATCTATGCTATTATTAGTTTTACAAATTACCTATGGCTTCATCATGGGATTCGCCCATGCGGGTTATGATGGATTACACAGTTTTATTCCATTTAATACAGCAAAGGCAGTTCATATTAATTTATTGGTAGTTTGGTTATTATCTGGGTTTATGGGAGCGGCTTATTATATTATTCCAGAAGAATCACAACAGGAATTGGTTAGTGTTAAATTAGCTTATGTTCAATTAATTAGTTTAGCATTAGTTGGCGTAGCTGCAATTATAGGATTTCACTTAAATTATTGGGAAGGACGTAAATTTTTAGAAATTCCTAGACCTTTAGATTATTTAGTAGTTGTTAATGTATTATTGTTTTTAGGCCTTATTTTAGCTACATTATTTAAAGGGAAAAGAAAAACAAC
>DGOU01000060.1:0-6923 GCA_002390165.1 Lutibacter sp. UBA4458 | reverse complement strand
ATGATAACCTTTGATAATCAAACTATGGATTCATTTTTCCGTTGGTGGGTAGTTCACTTATGGGTTGAAGGTGTTTGGGAATTAATAATGGGAGGTATTTTATCTTTCTTATTAATAAAATTAACTGGAGTAGATAGAGAAGTAATTGAAAAATGGTTGTATGTAATTGTAGGTTTAACTTTTTTATCAGGAATTTTAGGTACAGGTCACCATTACTACTATATAGGTGTTAATAAAATTTGGTTAATTGTTGGAGGTATATTTTCAGCTTTAGAACCATTAGCATTTTTAGCAATGGCATTATTTGCAGTTAATATGTATAGAAAAGGTGAGAAAAAACATCCAAATAAAATAGCATTGTATTGGACTTTAGGTTCTGCAATAGTATCATTTGTTGGAGCAGGTTTATTAGGTTTTGCTCATACATTACCACAAACTAACATTTATACTCATGGAACATTAGTAACAGCAATGCATGGTCACTTGGCATTTTGGGGAGCTTATGCGATGATTGTTTTTGCAATTATTAGTTATGCATTACCTAATATGACAGGAAGAAAATTATATGAAAGTACCAGAGGTAGGGCAGCATTTTGGCTGTCAAATATCGGAATGATTGGTATGACGGTTGCATTTGGTGTTGCAGGCGTTGCTCAAGTTTATTTAGAACGAAAAATGAAAATGGATTTTATGCTAGTTCAAAAAGAAATTGAAGTTCATTTTGTAGTATTACTAATCTGTGCAACTTTGTTTGCCACAGGAATTACACTTTTTATAATTGATTTCTTTAAACACGGTACACCATCCGATGAAGCTTTAGAAATTGAAAAGTAATAAAATGAAATTGTTACATTGTTAAAATAATGTAATAGAATATATTTTGATTGATTGCCAGAGCCACTACTTTAAATATTTATTTAATGGAGTGGCTTTGGTTTTTATGTCTTTAGATGAAATTTAAAAAGAGAGTTCCTACAATCTGCAACTAAGTAATTACTTTAAATCTCACAGAATTTGTGTTAAAATAAAATTCCATTTTTATGGAAAACTATAAAAAAAAATCTCAATAAGCTGATATATATCATATAATTAACTACTTAGCAGTCTTACATTTGTAATCATAAAAGATAAAAAGGTCTTTTAATAAAAAATTAATCATTAATTAATAAATATGAAAAAATTAAATTTATTTGGACTAGTACTAGTAGTGGCATTAGCTACTTTTAGTTGTAAAAACACTAAAGAAGAAAAAAATCCTAAAAATGATAAAATTACTGAGAATGGAGTTGCGCTTACACAAAAAGAAATGAAACAAGGAAGCGCTATCTTTTTTGATAGATGCGCAGGATGTCATGGATCATCTAGAAAAGGAGCAACAGGACCACATTTATTACCAATATCTCCAAAAGGAGATAACAGACCTGGTACAACTGTTTTAGGTGTTGCAGGTATTCGTGCTTTTATAGAAAATGGAACGCCAGGAGGTATGCCAGAATGGAGAGGTATTTTATCTGAACAAGAAATTGAATTAATGACAAGGTTTTTGCAAGTTGATCCACCAATAGTACCACCTTTTGGAATGGATAAAATCAACAAATCATGGAAACTTATTGTTCCGGTTGCTGAAAGACCTACTACACCACAACACAATAGAAATATTGATAATTATTTTGGTGTAATAATGCGCGATGCAGGTAAAGTTGCAATTATTGATGGAGATACTAAAGAAAAATTAGTAGTATTAAAAACAGGATTTGCAGTTCACATTTTAAGAACTTCAGCTTCTGGTAGATATATTTACTCTGTAGGTAGAGATGGTAAAATTACTATGATTGATACGTATCCTAAAATTCCAACTATTGTAGCTGAAGTAAAAGGTGGATTTGATGCACGTTCTGTTGAAGTATCTAAATACAAAGGTTACGAAGATAAATATTTGGTTTTTGGAGGTTATAGTCCTGCTCAAATTGTAATTTTTGATGCTCAAACTTTAGAGCCATTAAGCGTAACACCAACAGCAGGAAACGCCGTAGATGGTGATAAAGAATACATTAAAGAAGCACGTGTTGCTTCAATAGTAGCATCTCATTCAAATCCAGTTTGGATTTGCAACATTAAAGAAAGAGGTGTGGTTGATATAGTTAATTATACCGATCCTAAAAATCCTAAAATAACAGAAATTCCAGCAGCTAGGTTCTTACATGATGGAGGATTTGATTCAACTGGGCGTTATTTCTTAGTTGCAGCCAATGCAAGTAACGAAGTAGTTGTTATTGATGTACCTAACGAAAAATTAGTTAAAATTATTCCAACAGGTATAAAACCTCATCCAGGTAGAGGGGCAAACATCAAAAATAAATTAGGAAACCTTTGGATTACTTCACATTTAGGTGAAAATAAATTATCATTTATCAAAACTAATCCTGGAAAAGGACAATGGACTGTTGTTAAAGAATTAAAAGCACCTGGAATTGGCGGAGGTGAATTATTTGTAAAATCACATCCTAAATCTCATCATTTATGGTGTGACAGAACCTTAAATCCTGATCCAAAATTAAATTCTGTAGTAGATGTTTTTGATACAAATACTTTAAAATTAGTTAAAACTTTACCAGCTCCAAAAGGTGTAGATGGTCGTGCCGTTCACTTTGAATACAATAAAGCGGGAGATGAAGTATGGGTATCTTACTTTATGGGCAAAAAAAGTGCCATTGTTATTTATAATGATAAAACTCTTAAAGTAAAACAGATAATACAAGGAGATTGGGTGCAAAACCCAACAGGTAAATTCAATGTTTACAATACTACCCACGATATTTACTAAAAAACATAATAAATAAATCATTCGACTGTGAATTGCAGTCGGATGGTTTTATAAATCATAGAAAATGAGGACAATACTAACATCCTTAGGTATGCTATTGCTTATTGTAAGCAGTGTATCAGCTCAAGAAAAAATTAAAAACAAACAAATAGAACAGTTAAATGAAGTGGTTGTTACGGCACAATATGCTCCGCAATCTGAAAAAAATGCTGTTTATAAAGTCAAAATTTTAAACACCGAAACCATAAACAAAAAAGCAGCTAACAATTTAAGAGAGTTATTGCAACAGGAACTTGGTTTAGATCTAGAACAGAATTCCGTTTTTGGAACAAGTTTAGAGATGCAAGGTATATCAAAAGAAAACATCAAAATATTAATAGATGGCGTACCTGTAATTGGTAGATTAAATGGTGTAATAGATTTAAATCAAATAAATCTTTCTTCTATTAAACGAGTGGAAGTAATTAACGGTCCAGTTTCTGTTTTTTATGGTACGGATGCTATGGGAGGAATTATTAATCTAATTACCAAAAAAGAGCAAAATAAAAAGATAATAACTAATATATCAAGCTATTTAGAAAGTATAGGAGCTTTAAACCTTAATGCAGAATTGGGTTATAAATTTGGTAGCAATACGCTTCGCTTTAATGGTGGTTATTATAATTTTAATGGTTTATCTACCGATAATTCACCTCGGAATTTAAATTGGGAAGGAAGAGATCAATATTTTGGAGGATTCATGTTCAATAGAAAAATAAAAGACATGAAGTTGCTTTTTAAAAGTAATGTATCTAACGAAAAAATTATATCTATAGGTGAACCTGATAGAAGAGGTAATATTAAAGATATAAATTATTATACAAGGCGTATTGATAATTCTATAAACCTTCAAGGAAAAGTTTTTGCAAATAAATTTATAAATACTACTGTTTCTTATTTAGACTATCAAAGGTATCATAATGCATTTGATGTAGACCCTGTTACTGAAAGTAAAACAATATCTGCAACAGATATTAAACCAAATAATATAGTAAGGTACAATTACGGAGGAGTAAAAGCTCAGTTAGGTAAAAGCAAATTATCGGATAAAACAAATTATGCTATTGGAGTAGATTATAACAAAGAAACATCTACTGGAAGTAGAATATTAGACAAAAAACAATCCATTGAAACATTGGCTTTGTTTGGAAGTGTCAACTACAAATTATTTAAAGAGTTAGAAATTCAACCTGCTACACGCTATACTTATAACAACAGCTATGGTAGTTTATTTTCTCCTGCTTTAAACATTAAATTAAAACTTAATAATCAAAATCAAATACGGTTTTCATATGCTCGTGGTTTTAGAGCGCCTTCAATAAAAGAGTTATTCTTAGATTTTCATATAAGCGCAGGTCCTTTAACCTACATTATTTCGGGTAATAAAAATTTAGATGTTGAGAAATCGCATAGTTTTAACTTGTATTATTCTTTTAATAAAGAGTTAGAAAATGATAGATACATTTCTATTGAACCATCAGTTTTTTATAATGATATTTCTAACCTTATTGCTTTAAGTGAAATGGTAGATTTTAATAGAAATTATTTGAATATAGAAAAGTTCAAATCATTGGGAGGTAAAATTGATTTTACTTTTAAAGCCAATAAACAACTTTCTTTAAAAGCCGGAGTAATTTTAATTGGCAGATATAATAAATTTAACGAGACATATAACTCGCAACAATTTTTATACTCTCCAGAATTTTCTACTAACATAAATTACGATATAAAAAGGCTGAACCTAACCATTGATATTTATAATAAGTTTACAGGTAAAAAAGATGGTTTTTTTGTTGATAGTAACACAAATAACATTGTTAAAACTACCAGAAATAATTTTGACAATTTAAGTGCAACATTATCTAAAACCTTAAAAAAATATAATTTAAGGATGGCATTTGGTGTAAAAAATGCACTTAATGTTAAAGATATAGAAACAGTAAACGAAGTGGGGCAAGCGCACTCAAGAGATTTACAATTTTGGGGACGCTCTTTCTTCTTTAAAACAACATATAATTTATAACATAATTAATTCAATTTAAAAAACAATGAAAAAAGTAGTTTATTCAACCGTTCTTTTGATGTTTTTAGTAACATCTTTAAGTGCACAACAATTAAATTTATCTGCAGAAATAAGACCTCGTTTTGAAAACAGACATGGTTATAAAACCTTAATGGATAAAGATGTAGATGGAGCAAATTTTATTTCTCAACGATCTCGTTTAAATTTTAATTTTAAAAATGATAAATTAAGATTTGGTGTTGTACTTCAAAATGTACGTGTTTGGGGAGATGTAAGCACCTTATCTAGTAGCGATTCTCAAATTTCATTTCATCAAGCTTGGGCAGAACTCCTTTTATCTAATAAAGTATCTTTAAAATTAGGACGTCAAGAAATTGTTTATGATGATTCTAGAATATTTGGTAACGTTGGTTGGGCACAACAAGCTCGTAGTCACGATGCTTTTTTGGTGAAATTTACACCTAATAATAAAAGTAAGTTAGATCTTGGATTTGCTGTAAATGCTGATGGTCAATTTTTAACAGACGCATTATATAGCAATGCAGCTGGTTATAAATCTTTTCAATACGCATGGTATCACACTAAATTAAATAAAAGTTCATTAAGTTTATTATTACTTAATACGGGTATTGAATATTTAAATGGAGGCAGTAATCAAATTATAGATTATATGCAAACTATTGGTGGTCGTTACACGTTTAAATCAGGAAAATTTAATGGAAATGCTGCTGGTTATTTCCAAACTGGAAAATCACGTAGTACTAATGTAAGTGCAAGTTATTTTGGTGCAAATTTAGGGTATAAAGCTTCTAATAATTTTTCTCTTGGTCTTGGTCTAGATTATCTTTCAGGTAAAGATATGAATGATTCTAGTTCAGATGTAAAATCATTTGCACCTCTATTTGGTACTAATCATAAATTTAATGGATGGATGGATTATTTTTACGTTGGTAACCACGCTAATTCAGTTGGCTTAAGCGATGTAAATGTAACGTTAGCTTATAAAAAAGATAAATTTTCAGCTAAATTAATTCCTCATTTCTTTTCATCTGCTGCCAATGTTTATAATGGTACAACAAAATTAAACAGTAATCTTGGTACAGAAATAGATTTAGTTTTAGGATACAAAATAGCAAAGGATATTGCTTTTAATGCTGGTTTTTCTAAAATGTATGCAACAGATAGCATGCAAGTATTAAAAGGAGGCGACAAAGACACAAATAATAGCTGGGGATGGATTATGTTTACATTTAAACCTAACTTGTTTTAATAGGTTAACTAATATTATTAGTACTTTTTAATTTATTTAAAATAAGCCAGTAAAAAAGTTTAAACCTACAAATTTTGATGTAAGTAAATTCCATTAATATTTGTAGGTTTAACAATAACTCATACATTTGCCAAACACACTTTTTAACTCTGGCGGAATTTTAAATTCCCTAAAACCATTAAAATATGAACACACCCTATTATCATCAAATAGGCAAAGAAATAGAAGTATTTGAGCATTCCTATAAAAATAAAATTCCTTTTTTATTAAAAGGACCTACTGGTACAGGAAAATCTAGATTTATAGAGTTTATGGCTCATAAATTAGATAAAAAATTAATTACTATTAGTTGTCACGAAGAAACTTCATCTACCGATTTAATTGGTAGGTATATTATTAAAGGAGCTGAAACTGTTTGGTTAGATGGTCCGCTTACCACAGCAATTAAAGAAGGTGCAATTATTTATTTAGATGAAATTGCTGAAGCTAGACCAGATGTAATTGTGGCAATTCACTCTTTAACAGATCATAGAAGAGAATTGTTTATTGATAAATTAGGGGTTACATTAAAAGCACATCACGATTTTATGTTAGTGGCTTCTTTTAACCCTGGTTATCAAAAAGGATTTAAAGAGTTAAAACCTTCTACAAGACAGCGTTTTATAGCAACTTCTTTTGATTATCCTGAAGCTAAAATTGAAACAGAAATTTTGGTAAATGAAACTAAAATTGATATTTCTATTGCCAAAAAATTAGTAAATATTGCT
>DGOU01000244.1:3557-3938 GCA_002390165.1 Lutibacter sp. UBA4458 | reverse complement strand
GTATCATAAACTCTTCGAGCTTTACCAGTTAAAACATCAATATAATTTGGATTTTCACTTTCTTTCTTTTGATAGGCTGCTTGAATATCATTATCAATAGTCATTTGCAATAAATCAACATCATTATTAGTATGCATCATTTTTTCAGCTGCTTTAGCAAAATGTCCAACGCCACGAGCTTGAGAATTCCATAAGCTTGGTCCAGATTTATCCGTAGCTTCTGGCACTAAAGAGGCATCATCAGCATCTACATAAAATAGGTTTGGATTTGTTCCTTTTTCAGGTTTACGAACTTTAACTGCCTGACGAGCCAGTAATTGCGAAATTTCAGTAGCGGGATTTTCCATATCACCGGCAATAATTGCATGTTCAGGACAAACT
>DGOU01000244.1:0-3498 GCA_002390165.1 Lutibacter sp. UBA4458 | reverse complement strand
ATCAGGATCAATATATAAAGCATCGTACGGACAAGCTTGCATACACGATTTACAACCAATACAACGGTTGTTATCAAAATCTACAATACCATCTTCACGAGTATATAATGCTTCCACTGGGCAAATTTCAACACAAGGTGCATCTGTACAGTGATTACATCGCATTACTGAAAAAATTCTTCGAGTATCTGGAAACACTCCTTTCTCTACTTGTTTAACATAAGTTCTGTTAACTCCTACAGGTACATCGTGTTCCGATTTACAGGCTGTAGTACAAGCATGACAACCTATACATTTACGATTGTCAATTATAAAACCATATTTCATAGTTTATTTTAATAGTTAGAATTGAACAAATTTAATTATTGGTTGATTTGATTAAGTGATAAGCATCACTTAAATTATTATTTAGAATCAATATAAATAATCTGTTCGATTAATATTCTAATTTTTGAATTATCTTTGTATAAATTTATAACTTTTTAATGACAATAAAACTTTTATTTTTTGGAATTACTGCTGATTTAGTTGGCGAAAAGGAAATTTCTTATACTTTAGAAAGCGCTTTAACAATTAAATTGTTAAAAGAGCAATTGAAGAAAGATTTTGTTAAACTAAAAAACATTAATGAGTTTGCAATAGCTGTTAATGAAGAATATGCTACAGAAGATTACCAATTAAAAAATGAAGATGTAGTTGCTATAATTCCACCAGTTAGTGGCGGTTAATTTCTTAAATATTTTTTATCAACATAAAAGGTTCCGAAAGGAATTAAAGATGCACTAAGAATAAACAAAAATGTTTTAGATTTCCACTTTAATTCATATTTTAGAAGTATTGCGAGAGCAACATAGACTATAAATAACAAGCCATGAGGCATTCCAAGTAGTTTAACATAAGAATCATTTTCTCCTAAATATTTAATTGGAGTTGCTATAAATAACAGTAATATAAAAGACAAACCTTCTAATAAACTAATAATTCTAAATGCTCTTTTCATTTTATTGAAATTAAATATTTTGCGAAAATAGCCTTTAGATTTGTTAAATTTGCCAAATAATAGTTAAATAATGGAACAAAAAACATCAATAAAAGTAACGTCAAAAGAATTAAATTTACAAGATTGTACAAATTTTGTACAAGATGACTCTTGTGGAGGATTTGTAACTTTTATTGGTACAGTAAGAAACTCCACCCAAAACAAAGCTGTAAATTTATTAGATTTTAGCGCCTATGAGCCAATGGCTTTAAAAGAAATGCAAAAGATTGCAGATTTGGCTTTAACTAAATTTTCCATTTATAAAATTGCCATTCATCACGCAGTTGGAAAATTAGGAATTGGAGCTGTTCCAGTGATTATTGCGGTTTCTGCGGCACACCGAAAAGCAGCTTTTGAAGCTTGCGAATTTGCTATAGACACTTTAAAAGAAACGGTTCCTATTTGGAAAAAAGAGCATTTTGAAGATGGCGAAGTTTGGGTTAACTCACATCCTTAATTAAAATCTTCAATTCCATTTTGAAGACTCCACACCTGTATATTTGGAAATTTTTCTTTCATTTTTAAAGCAACATCATAACTTGTAATTCCTTTTTTACACACCACAATATATTTTTTACTTAGGTTAGGTGTAAAATTATTTATATCAAATGATTTGTATGGCAATTTGTGATGAACTTTAAATGGAATTGGTGCATCTATATGATTTAAAACACTAATTATTTCAATATCACTTGTTGAATTAATCTTTTTAAATTCAGTGGAAGAAATAACCAACTCTTTATTTTGAGTTTCACAAAAAACATCTAAATAATCCGAATTTCTAAAAACTTCAATCATATTAATAACGTCGTTTTTTCTTAACTTCATTTTAAATTGAGAGTTTTCAAGGGTATTGTAAATAAGTAATTGATTTACCAACAGCTTTCCTGTTTTAGTAATTAATTTTACAACTTCATTTACCTGTAAAAGGGCAATAACACCAACTATTGGATTTAAAGTTCCTGCTTCTTCACAATTAGGAATATCGGATGCAATATTTGGAAAAGCATCTCGTAAATTACAAGAAAATTTTCCTTTACCATCTTTTACATTAAAAGTTGCTACATAACCATCAAATTTATATAACGACCCATAAACTAAAGGTTTTTTAGAAATTACGCAGGCATCATTTATTAAATATTTTATTGGTAAACTATCCGTTGCATCAACTATTACATCATACGCTGAAAGTAATTTTAAAATAGATTTTTTGTTAACAGCATCCTTAGAAAAAGTAACCTTAGTAAAAGGAGTTCTAATTTTAATTTCGTTAGCAAGAATTTCTGCTTTTGGTTTATTAATGTCCGATAATTTATAAAAAACCTGTCGATGTAAATTAGATACAGAAACGGTATCAAAATCAACTAAATGAATTTCACCAATTCCACTAGCCGCTAAATAAATAGCAACTGGGCTACCCAAACCTCCACAGCCAATAACCAAGACTTTTGCCTGCTGCAATAAATTTTGTCCATCTTTTCCTATTTCAGGTAAAGTTGTTTGGCGTTTAAAATAGTTTTTCCTTTTAAAATTCATTATTTAGTAATAACTGATTTTCCTTTTTCATTTAAATAATACTTTGTGCCTTTTATTTCAAAATACTTATTTAAATTTTTAAAATACCTGATATATTGTACATCTCCAAAGCCATAAACGGTTTCATTCCATTGCCAATTTATCAGTTTTTTAATTAATTGAGATAGCGTAAAATTTCCGGAATTAATGATATTTAAAATTTTATTTTCAATTTGATTTAATCCATTGTTTTTTGGAAATCGTTCTAAATGTTGATGAATCGCTTTTTGTAAATAAGAAAATTTGTGAGATATCTTAAAATTGAATTTTTTTATTTCTTCTTTATTATTTCTTACAAAAACTTTCCAACATTCTTGTGCAAACAATAAATCGTTTTTAGTTAGTTTTACTTTATGTTGATATAATTCCGTGAATTCATCCGAAGAATAATGGGACAATGTTTGTAAAGTGCTTTCTTCTTTTTTATTACCTACACACACTAAAAAATAGTTATTATCTTTTCTGTAATTTTTCAGCAAATAAGTGCAAACCGCAAGCATGTTTATTTGGCAAAATAAATCGTACTCAAACCATAGAACTACCTCTTTATAGGAACTTCCATCCTCTAACCGAATTAAAGGTTTAATAGACTTATCAAAATAAGTTAGTTTGTCTATTTGAAATTCTTTTTCAAAAAATTCATATCGACTTTTAAAAAAAGAATCGCTACCAACATCCTCTTTCAACAATCCTTCACAAAGCATTTCATTAAAAACAACCACTTCACCACTTAATGTGGTATGGTTAAATATTTGAGCTGTACTATCGCCATTTAATACATGAATACTATTATTCATTTATTTCTTTTTTTGCTTCTATAAATTCTTCAGGAGTGTTTATATTTCTGATTAAATCGTCTTCAACTTCTACAATTTCAGTATCGG
>DGOU01000218.1 GCA_002390165.1 Lutibacter sp. UBA4458 | reverse complement strand
GCATCCGCGGAGCTGTTTTTTTGGATAAAAATATATGTTGATTTGTTCCATACCAGGATTATCTATTTATAAGGCTTGAGCAAACTATCCTATTGTAAATATTACATAACATAACCACGCGTTCCTCATGAGCAGTATGGCAACCACATAGTTGTTAGTCTTCCGCAGTGCTAGGCTCAAATGAATTCTTTTGTTTTTTCAATTTCAAATACATTTAATAACTAAACCATTTAAAAAGTAGCGATGTGACATTGTCACATCGCTACTTTTTTTAGATGAAATCTAATTGATCACTATTAGAATTAATATTTCTATTTAAATTACTTCGTTGAATAAGCGCTAATCAGTTTTTCTATACACACCGAATAATTTCAAATTCAACTGGAAGGGAAATGGTTATTTATGTTAATATAAATATGAAATAATTTGGAAATTTTTGAATTAGTAAATTATTTGATAAATAAATAACTTGCCTCGAAATTCTGATTCATAGGTCTTTAATATTATCCTTGCTCTCAATACGTGGCTACAGGAAAATTTATACCGAGATGATGAAGATAAATATCATGGGTGAATTAGTAGTTGAAAATAAAAACGAAAAAGAATGTAACGCAAGCACACCATCATTTACTACCTGGGATATTCAAATAAATGGGGAAACTAAATCAGTTTATACTAAGAATTATTGTGATGATTATCCAAAAGATGCTTGAAAGTTGGTTAGACTTGCAGAAAATATTCATGACATTCTTATAAATAAAGAAGAGTACAAAGAATTACCAGAATCTAAAGGTTATTATGAATAACGTTTAAGGAGCGATAACCAATGGATTTAGGCACTCCAATAGCAATAGGAAATACAGCAAAAATCTATCTACACAAAAATAGGATTGTCAAAGTATTTAATGACTATTTACCTGCCACGGAATCTTCATATGAAGCAAATAAGCAAAAATATGCCTATTCTTGTGGACTTTCTGTACCTAAAATACTGGATGTAACGAAAATAGATGGAAAACAAGCAATAATAATGGAATATATTAAAGGAAGAACAATAGGTGAAACACTATCCGAAGACATTGAACAAGCAGAATATTACTTGAATATTACTGTTGAAATACAACAAAAAATTCATATGATTGTCGCTGATACTCTTGAACCCATGTCTGAAAAATTAAGTCGTCAAATTAAATCAGCTCATAATTTGGATGAAAAACAAAAGTCGGCTTTATTAAAAAGATTAGATTCGATGACTTTTGAGAAAAGGCTCTGTCATGGAGATTTTCATATGTTTAACTTAATAATGACAAATAACAAAGTGACAATTATTGATTGGGTTGATTCCAGTGCAGGGGATATACATGCCGATATATATCGCACGTATCTTTTGTATTCACAGTTATCAGAAGAATTAGCGGATATGTACTTGAATCTTTATTGTGAGAAAAGCGGTTTGTCAAAAGATGATGTTTTTCAATGGGCTCCGATTATAGCTGGGGCAAGATTGTCTGAGTGTATCTCATCCGAAAAATCTGAACGTCTTATTGAGATCGTAAATCATTACTGTCATTTATAAATAACAATAAAGTACTATTTTCGAAAAAGGAATTAAATTTTATTGTGTGATTTTAAAACTTTTTAGAATAAATTAGATTAATGGTTGTTTTAAATCTTAAAAAGATGACTGCGTCAGATTTCACATCTAAGGTTCTTATTTTGACACCGCAATGTTGATAATCTTTTAACTTTGCTTACGCTAGAGGAAGATATAGATCTCAGCTTCGCATCTGCGGAGCTGTTTTTTTGATTATAGGGAAAGCCAAATGTATTTCTATAGAATTTCTTTTATTTTTGACGATTTTATACGAAGTGGTTCAAGCACTTGATAAATCAAAGTTTGCCGTGGAAGGCTTATAAAAATAGATGAATTAAGTGGTTGATTTAATTCCATATATCTAGCTATAAATGTAACACTTAAATAATCTACTGATTTATTCATTTACCTTCATTTTTAGCAATGAATATTGCTCGTTTGGTTTCTCTTGAATTTACGTTTTTGCCTATGTAAAACACCTCTTATAAATGTTCTTGTTAAAGTAAAACATTTATAAAGGTGTTTTTTTGTCTTACTATTTAGCTTACTCTACTAGTGCTAATCGATCTGGTTGTTTTGGAAGATAGTTAACATTTTGAAAGAGTGTAAGTTGTTGCAGCTTCAGTCGCAGTAAATGCAACAATTTCAAAGCCGTCTTCGAAAAGGCATTGTAGTGCAAAAGTAACGTTACTACCTACTGTTAGCAAATTTGAACAAGAAGCGTCAACGTTGCCGGTATTTGAAGAGAACAAAATAGGGAAATCGGCAGCAATAGCAAAACTCACAATAACCGTACCGCATCCACACTTATCTTTTTTTCTTTTATCACCTTTGCAATCATTTTTTTGAGAAGAATAATATTCAGACATAATAACACCTCCTTTCATTGTTTTTATAGTATATTAAGTGTTTCATAAAGAGAGAGGGCGAATGATTATATATATTCTTAACTTTTCTATATCTTCAATTAATATAGAAATAATAGAGCTGCCTGATCTAGGTTGCAAAGTAGAGTAAGGCGCTAATGTTTAGCATGACTATGGAAAGTGGAGGTGCAAAGTGACGTTTTCGCAATTTTTATTGCCAAAAGTAAATATTGAGTGGCTTAATTGAAGCAAGAATATGCGACAAATCCTCTCTTGATTAAATCCAATATTTCTTTAAGGTTTATTAAGTGATTGATCCGAGTTGTTGATAATCTTTTCAAGCTTGCTTATACTAGAGGAAGATAAAGAATTGAGGAGATGAATTATGTTACATAACGTCTGGAAAGATGCACCTACAATTAAAACTGTGACTTGTAAACATACTGATGCTTCAAAGTTTTCTGTGTCAAATGTACTTACAGTTGGTAAAACATACGAAG
>DGOU01000183.1:11280-12280 GCA_002390165.1 Lutibacter sp. UBA4458 | reverse complement strand
TATTTTATAATTAAAACCTCTCAACTGTGCTTGAGGTGACATACTTTTTTTTATTTTGCCAATTCCATAAAAGTATCTTCAATGGTGGTTTTGGTTTGCTGAATAGTTATATTTTTTAATCCGTTATTTTCTAAATAATTTTGTAATGCTTTAGGGTTAAAATCCTCTCTGTTATCGGTATAATGCACAAATTCCCCAAAAGGGTACACACTGTAATTATGTTCGTAATTATTTAAATTCAGTATAAGGTTGTACATGTTATCTGCCTTTACATCGTATATGTTTTTTGGATAATGTTTAACAATCTGTTGTGGAGTATCAATTTGTAAAATTTTTCCATTTTGAATTAAAGCAATTCTATCGCATAAAGCCGCTTCATCCATATAAGGCGTAGAAACTAAAATAGTAATCCCTTTTTGTTGTAATCTTTTTAGCATCTCCCAAAATTCTTTACGTGAAACTGGGTCAACACCAGTGGTTGGTTCATCTAAAAATAACACTTTTGGTTTGTGAATTAAGGCACAACTTAAAGCTAGTTTTTGTTTCATTCCACCAGATAAATCGCCTGCTCTTCTGTTTTTAAAAGGTTCTATTTGAATGTAAATATCCTTAATTAAATCGTAGTTTTCTTCAATGGTGGTTCCAAAAATAGTAGCAAAAAAAGTAAGGTTTTCTTCCACCGTTAAATCTTGATATAAGGAAAATTTACCGGGCATATAACCAACACTTTCTCTAATGTTTTTATAATTTTTTACTACATCATAACCAGTTACAGATGCGTTTCCTTCATCTGCAAAAAGAAGTGTAGTTAAAATTCTAAAAAGCGTAGTTTTTCCTGCTCCATCCGGACCAATTAAGCCAAATATTTCCCCTTCTTTAACTTCAAAAGAAACGTTGTTTAAGGCAGTTACTTTTTTAAAAGATTTACTAATATTTTTAAGTTTAATGCTCATTTTACACTTAACCGTTGGTTTTGTTTTGGTTGTTATTTGTTCTCCAT
>DGOU01000183.1:0-11246 GCA_002390165.1 Lutibacter sp. UBA4458 | reverse complement strand
ACATCATCTGCTTTAAATTGCATATTTGGCATCACTTTAAATTCGATTAATGCATTTTTCATTTTGGCATTTTCATGAGTTGGATTTGTAGCCCAATTAACTATGGCATTCACAAATTCTTTTTCCGTGTTAAATTGCCTTTTGTATCTCCTTTTTACAGCTGCCATAGGTGGCGCTAATAAATTGTCGTGATCTTTAGCATTTGGATTATGACAAGCGTAGCATTTTGTTTTTAAAAGTTGATAACCTTCACTGTTAATGGTGGTTTTTATTACTTCAACAGGTTTGGTTTGGGTATTATTTTTTTCTTTTTTGGTGTTGTTTTTACAACTGGTTGTTATTAAAATAACTATTGCAAAAAGTAATTTTATATTATTTTTCATGGTGTATTTTTTTTATTGTTTGTTACTTATCCACATTTCAGCAGGCATTCCAATTTTTAAACTGCCATCATTTTTTACCGTTATTTTTACAGCATAAACAAGGTTTATGCGTTCTTCTTTAGTCTGAATTATTTTAGGAGTAAATTCTGCTTCCGAAGCTATCCAGGTAATAGTTCCTTTAAAATTTTTAGTATTATTTGCAGCATCTATTTTTATGGAAACTTTTTGTCTAATTTTAATTTCAGGTAATTGAGATTCGCTAATATAAACTCTTAATTCTAAACTACTTAAATCAGCAATTTTGTATAAAGGTTTTCCAAAGGAAGTTATTTCGTGCGGTTCGGCGTATTTTACTAAAACTGTTCCGTTAACAGGGTTGGTAATTACACTTTTTTTAATCTGGTCATCTAATTGGGCTATTTGAGCATCGCTATTTTTTAATTCATTTAAAACAGCAATATTTTGGGTTTTAACACTATTAATTTGTTGTTTTAAAGTAGCAATTTTACCATTAATATCATCTAATTGTTTTTGTGTTCCAGCATTTGCTTTTATTAAATTTACTATTCTATTTTTGGAAATAATAGCGGTTTTTAATTGTGCATTTAAAACGCTAATTTGTGATAAAACACCTTTAGATTTTGAGTGGATAATTTCTTTAGATGCAACAAGTTGGGCTTTTTTTAAAGATAGCGCTACGGTATCTACTAAACCAATTATTTCATGTTGTTTTAATTGCTGACCTTCTTCTACGGTAAATTGTAATAGTTTTCCGTTACTTTCAGAAGAAACTACGGTTTCTGTTGCTTCAAAGTTTCCATAACCATCGGCTTTATTGTTATTGTTATTACAAGAAATTATGGTGCTTGTAATTATAAACAACCCTATTATTATTTTAGTAATTTTCATTTCTTTTTAATTATATTTTTTTAGTACATTCTTTATTTTATCTGTTTTAATAACCTCTAATTTTAGAGGGTTCCTTTTGTTGTTTTGTAATTTGCTTTGGCTAATAATAATTCAATTTTATGAGTGCTTAAATTATTTTCTGCTTCATATAAATTAGTAAATTCTGTGATATACGCCGAAGAAGTAATTACGCCATTTTTTAATTGAGAACTGGCAGCTTTTAAAACTTTTTTTCGAAGCGAAATAATTTGCTTATCTGAAGCTATAAATGAAGTTATTTTGTTTATTTCAGTTTGTTGTTGGTTTAATTCTATATTGGTATTTAAAGTAAATATTTTTTGTTGATTATTAATAATGTCTTTATTAATTTGTAGCGATTTTCGTTCTTTTTTATTTGCTTTCCAATCAAAAATATTCCAGTTAAGTTTTAAGCCAGTCATATAATAAGTTTGAAAAGAATTATCTAGCATATTTAGTCCGGGATTTCCATAACCTCCTGTTGCAAATCCAACTAATTTTGGACTATTTTTTTTCGCTATTACTTGTTCAGAAGCATCAATTTGCTCTTTTTGAAGTTGAAATAAATCTAATTCAGGTCGTTTAATTAAGGTTGTTAAATTATCGGTTAGTACTGGTTGTGCTAAAATAATAGCTGTAGAAATATTTTTACCAATAATTGTGGATAGCGTTTGCACCAAACTTATTTTATTTTGATCAATTTCAGAATATTGTTGTTCAATTTTTAATAGTTCAGCTTCTAAAACATTGTCGGACGAAGGCAAAATAGCACCAAATTTAATACCTGCTTTTACCTCTTTAACTTTTGCTATTAATTGCTTTTTTTTAGCGTTTAGTAAAGCTCTTTTTTCTTGTAATAATAAAATGGAAAAGTAAAGTTGATTGACTTTGTTTTTGAGTTGATATAAACTTACTTCTACGTTTTTTTGCTTTGTTTTTAATGTTGCGTCTTTAACTTTTGTGGTAGCATTAATTAATCCGCCATTATAAATTAATTGACTAACGTTAATAGCGGTTTTATATTGATCTTTGTTTGGTGGTTCAACCGTTGAATTTGGGATTGTTATGGGTAAAAAAGTTACATCCGATTGATAAGTTGCTTGCGCACTAAAATCTAATTTCGGTAATTTTTCAGTTTTAATAACCTCTTTGTCTATTGCGTTTTGTTTTGCAAATAATGCCTTTTGTTTGGCAAGCGGATAATTTTTTTTAACTAAAGAATAACACTTTTTAAGTGTTAATTTTTCTTGTCCAAAAACACCAACAGTTAGTAATAGAATTAATATTGTTATAATTTTTTTCATTCGTTATAATTTTATTGAATTTATAATAAACGCAGCAACTTCCGTTTTTCTTTGTTCTACTAAATTTTTATACTGAGCGTCTGAAGAACCTAAAATTCCTTTTAATAAAGGGGCGGCTACAAATGGAAATATGTTTAACGCCATAATATTTATAAATAAATGTTCAGCTTTTATAGGTCTTAAAGTGCCATCCGCCACTTTTTCCTCTACTTGAAGCTTAAATTTTTTGATAGAAGGAAAATGTTTTTTTGAAATTAAATCCTGTACAAACGCCTTATTTCTATTTATTTCTTGTAAAATAAAATTAGGTAAATACGGATGTGCTATAACAAAAGTTATATAATTATGTGAAAACCCTTTTATTTTATCGCAGATACTACGGTCTGAATTCAAAATTTCATTAAGTTGAGGTGCTAATGTTGAAAATGCTTCCATAAAAACGGCATTAAACAACAACTCTTTACTTCTAAAATAATAGTGGAGCATAGATTTGTTAATGCCAGCTTCATCTGCAATTCCCTGCATTCTAGCGCCGTCCATTCCTTTTTGTAAAAAAATAGTTTTTGCAGCATCTAAAATAGATTTCTCGGCGGAATTTGTTTTTAATTTATTCATGTTTAACTAAAAGGTTTAACCATATGGTTGACAAATGTAAGTCTTTTTTTTGAAATGTAAAAATTTACGTTACATTTGAGCAATTATAAAGTTTAGAAAGGTGAAAAAAATTGTAAAAAAAATTAGCGTTCTTGTTGTAATTGGTTTGGCAATTCTTGTGTATTCCTATTACCCAAAGTTGGATATTATTACTGGTTATGCTGCAAAAAATGAAGCTTCTGTTTTGTTTTTAGCGCATAGAACAAAGGCTTCTGCAGAAAATCAGGATAATAATTTTTCTCCTATAAGTCTAGCAAATGAAGACGTGAATTTAAACGATAAATCGGTTTCTGCAACGGTTTTTGGTTTAAAAAAACGAACCGCAGTTTTTAGAGAAGGTTTAGGATCTGTTTTAATGATTGATGGTGTTAGCGATAGCTTAAAATATGATATTCCTCATAGAAATTTTAAACGAATAAATTTACCGTATCCGTATGGCGATAATCCACAAAAAGACACGCTGTTTAACAATATAAATTATAATAAATTACAAAAAGCGGTAGATAATGCTTTTGATAAAGAGGAAAGTTATATAAAAAAAACTAGAGCTGTTTTAGTTATTTATAAAGATTATATTATAGCTGAAAAATATGTAGAAGGTTTTAATAAAAACACGCCAATTTTAGGTTGGTCTATGGGTAAAAGTGTAACTAGTGCTGTTTTAGGAGTTTTACAAAAACAAGGTAAAATAAATATAAATCAAAGTCATTTATTTCCAGAATGGGAAAAAGATGAGCGTTCAAAAATTACTTTAAATAATTTATTACAAATGAATAGTGGTTTAGAATGGAATGAAGATTATAATACTATTTCAGATGTCACTAAAATGCTGTTTTTAGAAAAAGATATGTCTAAAATGCAGTTAAATAAACCTTTAGTTGGTACACCTAACCAAAGTTGGAATTACTCTTCTGGAACAACAAATTTATTATCCAAATTTATTAGAAACCAATTTAAAACACATCAAGAATATTTAGATTTTTGGTATGCTGCTTTAATTGATAAAATAGGAATGCACTCTATGTTAATTGAAACCGATTTAAGCGGTAATTATGTGGGTTCATCTTACGGTTGGGCAACACCACGCGATTGGGCAAAATTTGGTTTATTGTATTTGCATGATGGTAACTGGAATGGCGAACAAATTCTGAATAAAACGTGGGTTAATTATACCAAAAAAACAACTAACGGTTCTAATGGTGAATATGGCGCGCAATTTTGGTTAAATGCAGGAGGGAAATACCCAGATGCTCCAAAAGATTTATTTTCTTGTAACGGTTACCAAGGGCAACGTGTATTTATAATTCCTTCAAAAAATTTGGTAATTGTTAGAATGGGCTTAACTGAACCTCCAAAATTTGATTTTAATTTGTTTTTAAAAGAGATTATTTACGCTGTAAAATAGCAGTTTACTTGCCGTTTAAGGGTGTTTGTTTATTTTTTAAAACCATTTATTTAAATTTAATTTAAAAAATTTTATTACGATAAAAAGATACTAAATTTGAAAGTTAAAGCCGTAGTATTAATTATTGCCCCAATAAATGAATTTACTAATAATTTTCTTTATTGAATTCCTAATAGCCTTTTGGTTGATTTTATTGAGGAATACAATTTTGTCTTTTATAAAACAAACCATTATTTTTTTAGAACAATATTTAACCAATTCAGAACATAACTACCTTGTTTTGGAAATGGTTAATTTATATTTGTGTTATAAGAAAAGTCAGGTTTTACTAAAAAAATAAATTAGAATAAAATATAGCTGTCAATAAATAAAATCAATTAATTATATGAAAAATAATTACTCAATCTCAAAAATAACAGGGGTAACATTTAAACAATTAATTATTGCAATAGTTGTTATTGTTTCAAGTGTTTTTATTAATGGTAAAGCATATTCTCAAAACTGTTCAGTAAATGCAGATATAAATCAAACCATTTGCGAATATGAAACACTTACTTTACATGGTTCAACTGGGGGTTCAATCACATCGGTATTATGGGAACAAGTATCCGGTCCTTCAGTTATAATTACAAATCCCAATAGTGCAGTAACAACCGTGCAAGGAATTGTTGGGGGTAATGTATATAAATTTAAAATAAGTGCTATATGTGGTGATGGCGTAGCATCATCTCCAGATTATGTAGAAATAACGGTAAATCCAATAACTACTGCTGATTCAGGTTCAGATATTGCAGGTTGCCCAGGCACGTATGCTTTATCAGGAAATACACCTTTGTTACCAGGAGAAACTGGTTTATGGACTGTTGAAGGAACAAATAGTGCTGGCGTCTCATTTAGTTCGGCAACTTCACCAACTTCAAATATTACATTACCTTCTAATGCAGCAGGAAGCTCAACCGTAGTATGGACAATTTCTAGTACAAATGGTTGTGAAACTTCTGATACAAGTACAGTTACAAATTATGGTGGTGAAGCAACTGCAGATGCAGGCACAGATCAAGCATTATCAGAATGTTATACAGCAACAAAAGCTACAGTATTAAATGCTTCAATTGGTGGAGATGGTACTGGTGGACAAGAAGGAACCTGGTCATTTGTATCCGGGCCAAGTGTGCCAACAATTAATGCAATAAACGACCCTCATACAGGTATTTCTAACCTAGTTGAAGGGACGTATGTTTTTAGATGGTCGGTTGATGGTCCTTGTGCTGTTGGTACAGATACTGTATCCATAACAGTACCGCCAGCAACACAAGATATTACTACGGCAGATATCCTAAACTTAAATCAAAGTTTTTGTGTGAATACAGTTACAAGTACTACACTTATTGGTAACTCGCCAAATTTTACAGGGGAAACAGTATTGTGGACTCAAACTGCTGGTCCTGCAGTAACTATAGTAAATCCAAATAGTTCTACAACTCAAGTTACAGGTTTAGATGGTTCAAGCACATATACATTTCAATATGAAATTATTGGAGGACCTATCAATCCAAATTGTAATTCAGTTGCTTCTGGTTCAGTAAGATATTTTAATAATCCGGTTACAGTTGATTTAGGTGTAGATATGGTATTACCTTTAAATAATACAAATGCTGTAATACCAGTAACTGTATCAGGAGGAAATACGTCTAGTTATAGTATAATTAGCGGTCCTTATACAACTCCATACACTACGTTTTCAGGAAGTTCGTTAAGTTTAAATTTAACACAACAAGGAACTTATACCGTTCGAGTTCTAAGAAACACTTCGGGGTATATTGCAACCAGTTGTGGTGAAGCTTCAGACGATATTAATATTACAGTATCTTTAACACCAACAGGAGCTAATGCAGGTACAGATCCGTCCTTAGGATGTGGTGTAACCACAACAAGTTTAGCGGGTAATGTTCCAGCACAAGGTATTGGGTATTGGTCGCAAATGAGCGGGCCAAATACGGCAACTTTTGATGACCAAACAATAAATACACCTACTATTTCAGATTTAATAGGAGGGGTTTATGTATTTAGGTGGAGCATTACAGGAGGTATAGCAAGTACAGCCACTTTTGATGATGTAAGTGTTGTAGTAGCTAGTAATGTAGTTGCAAATGGAGGGGCTAATGAGTTTACCTGTTTTGGTGATTTTCAATTAAAGGGAGACCCTTTAAATGCAGGAGAAACAGGTTTGTGGACAGTTTCACCTAGCGCAGGAGTTACCATTACAGATGCTACTAATCCAAAATCTACAGTTACTGGTTTAGCCGCTTCAACAGTTTATACATTTACTTGGACAGTTACAAATCTTTGTGGTACTGCTTCTGCAGACGCCATTATAACAACAGGAGCTACCGAAGGTCCTTCTTTAGCCGATGCAGGTTCAGATGCATGTTATACATTGTCAGGCATACCAGATCCAGTTTTAATGGCAACACCCCCAACGGTTGGTACAGGTCAATGGACCTTAAATTCAGGACCAAATGTACCTGTAATTACTGATGATACAAATCCATCTACAGGGGTTACTGGTATGGTGGTTGGTATTTATGAATTTAAGTGGGAAGTGAGTACAGCAGGATGTGGATCTTTATCAGATACAGTTCAAATAGTAATTGCAAATGATCCAGTTTCAGCTGCAGGACCCGATCAAAATGTTTGTGGATCTTCTATAACAATGGATGCAAATGTACCAGGTGCTGGTTTAGTAGGCACATGGGTTCAAGTTTCAGGAAATGGAAGTTGGATTGTTGATGATATACATAGCTCAACGGCTACTTTTTCTAACGTTGCAGAAGGTAATTATGAGTTTGAGTGGTTGGTAGAAAAAGGAGGTTGCGATTCAGCATCTTCTACTATTAATTTTTCTATTGAATTCCCACCTACCGTAGCAAATGCTGGACCAGATCAAGTTATTTGTGATGCTACTTCAGCTACAATGGCGGGTAATACAATTACACAAGGAGTTGGTGCTTGGACTGTTTTAACAGGAGCGCCAAATAACCCAACAATAACAAATGTAAACGACCCATCAACTACAGTAACTAATTTAGTTACAGGTGAATATACTTTTAGATGGACGAGTACTACTGGTTCAATTTGTACCCCAAGTTTTGACGATGTTATTATACAAGTTTCTGCATCAGCCTACGCAGGCCCAGATCAAAATTTATGTGCAGCAGATAATGTGTTGTTAGAAGGAACCGAAGGCTCTACAGGTACTTGGACAGGAGCAAACACTTCTGGAGGAGCGGCGCCTACAATTACTGCTTCAGGTTCGCCTTCTAACTCGGCAAATGCAGCAATAGTACCAGGAGAAACTTATACGTTTACCTATACAAAAGATGCAGTTTATGGATGTCCAATTACTAGTGACTCTATGGATGTTATAAATGACGCGTTACCTTTAACGCCAGATGCAGGCGCAGACCAAGAGATATGTACTGGCATAACAACTTCAATAACTATGGATGGTAATGGAGTTACAGGTGATGGTGTTTGGACCCAAGCTTTTGGGCCAAATACAGCAACTTATGCAGATGCAACGGATCCAAAAACCGTAGTTAGTGGTCTTATTGAAGGCTTATATATTTTTGAATGGAACACAGGTTCTGGTAATTGTAGCATTCTTAAAGATGTAATGCGAGTAAATGCTTACGATCCGCCAAGTACTGCAGATGCAGGTGTAGATCAAGATCCTGCTTGCCAATTAGGTGCGCAACTTAACGCAGTTCCTCCAACCAAAGGTATGGGAACTTGGACGTTAACTACCGACCCATCTAGCGGGGGAATTACTATAGATAACCCTAATAATCCAGTTTCTGATTTAACCATTGCAAATCCAGGCTCATTACCTTTAGGAACTTATACATTTACATGGACAGTTGCCAACGGTTCAGTTTGTGCTGTAAGTACAGATACGGTAGATTTAGTGTTTACTGCAGCGCCACCAACACCGCCAAATGCAGGGCCAGATCAAAGCTTATGTAATGTTACAAGCGCAACAATGAATGCGAATACAATAAGCCCAGGTACAGGAACTTGGTCGCAAGTTTCAGGACCAACAACTGGAGTTTTTTCAAGTAAATTTGATCCAAGAGCTATAGTTTCAAGTCTAGCAGAAGGAACGTATGAATTTATGTGGTCTAGTACTAGCGGTGGTTGTACCTTAGATGATACGGTTGAGGTTGTTATAAGTACCGCATTAGGATCAGCAAATGCTGGACCAGATCAAACTTTAGGAGAATATGATTCTATATTTATGGGTGCAACAGATCCTGCTCCTTTAACAGGGGAATGGTCTTTTGTTTCAGGACCAACAACACCAGTTATTATTGATATTAATGACCCAAATACTCAAATTGCAGGTACTGTTCCTGGAACTTATGAGTTTTCATGGTCTATATCTAATGGTAGTTGCATGGTAACAGCAGATAATGTGAAAATTACTTTAGTTGGTCAAGCTGATCTTAGTTTTGCTAAATCAGTTAGTAATCCAGCTCCAAATGTTGGAGATATAGTCACTTTTACATTGGCTATTACAAACAATGGTGGGCGTGATGCCACAGGTGTGGCTATTTCTGATGCCTTGCCAGTAGGTTATACCCTTATAAATGGATCTGTAGATAATGGAGGAATTTATAATTC
Organism: Lutibacter sp. UBA4458; assembly: GCA_002390165.1. GTDB lineage: Bacteria > Bacteroidota > Bacteroidia > Flavobacteriales > Flavobacteriaceae > Lutibacter. Next base: position 1,890 of record DGOU01000183.1, on the reverse strand, counting down.
AGGAGGGAATACTATTGAATGGACTGGGTTAAGCGTTGCTAATGCAACAACTTTAAATTTAACCTATCAAGTTAGTGTAAATGCTTCAACTGGAGTTGCTGATGAATATAAAAATACTGCAGAAGTTACTGCAAGTGATCAAGTTGATCCAAATTCGACTCCAAATAATGGCGATCCTTTAGAAGATGATCAAAGCTCCATAACTACTACACCAACACCACTTATTGATTTATCACTTTCTAAATCAATTAATAACGCAACACCTAATGTTGGCGATCCTGTTGTTTTTACAATTACAGTTCATAATGAAGGACCAAGCAATGCCACAGGTGTTGAAGTTACAGATGTACTACCTTCAGGTTATACGTATGTTAGCGCTACAGCTTCTTCAGGATCAGTAGTTGGTGATGTATGGACCGTTGGAAATGTGGATAAAGATATAGATCAAACATTACAAATTACAGCCACAGTTAATGCTTCTGGAATTTACATAAATAGTGCAGAAATTACAGCTCAAAATGAGAATGATAAAGATTCAACACCAAATAATAATATTCCAACAGAAGATGATCAGGATGCAGTTAGTTGTACACCTGTTTTACAAGCTGATTTAAGTTTAACAAAAACAGTAAATGATTCTGCTCCAAATGTAGGAGATATTGTAACCTTTACAATAACGGTTACCAATGGTGGACCAAATGATGCAACAGGAATTACGGTTAGTGATTATTTACCTTCAGGTTTTACGTATGTTAGTGATACTAGTGCAGGAACTTATACAAGTGGTACTGGTTCATGGGATATTGGAAGTCTTGCAAATGGTGTTTCAACTTCAATTACTATTAATGCATTGGTAAATGCAACAGGAGATTATGGAAATTTTGCTGAAATTGTAACTTCTGATCAACAAGATCCGGATTCTATACCAGGGAATAATGCAATTTCTGAAGATGATCAAGATGCAGCAATTATAACACCAAATCCAGTAACTGATTTAGTGACTACAAAAACAGTAAACAATGCAACTCCTAATCAAGGAGATACTATAACTTATACCATTACTGTTGTAAATAATGGACCAAGTGAAGCAACGGATGTAACCTTAACCGATGTATTACCAGGGGAAGTTTCTTATGTAAGTCATTTAGCTATAGGAGGAACAAATAACACTTATTCAGGAGGTCTTTGGGATATTGGAACTATAGCTAATGGAGCTTCAGCAACTTTAACTATTAATGCTTTAGTAATAGCAGCAGGAACAGATCCTTTGACGGTAGTTACCAATACAACTACCGCAGCAGCAGGAAACGAAACAGATTTAACAGCTATTGGAAATGATTTAACTGCAGATATTACCATTACAGCTTCTGATTTAATTACAACAAAAATAGTTGATGATTCAAATCCTAATGAAGGAGATACTATAGTTTATACCTTAACGGTAACAAATAATGGACCAAGTAATGCAACAACAGTTAGTTTAACAGATAATTTACCAACAGGCGTAACTTATGTAAGTGATGATGCATCAGGAGCGTATAATAGTGGTTCAGGGTTATGGACAATAGGAAGTATATCTAATGGAGCAGTAGTTACATTAAATATAACAGCAACTGTTGATGCAGACACTCAAGGAGATACAATTACAAATACAACAACATCAGCAACAGGAGATCAGTCTGACCCGGACACAACAACGGATGATTTAACAGAAGATATTATAGTAAATGAGTTACCAATAGCAACAGACGACACCTTAACAGCTCAAGTAACAGGTACACCAGCCGTGGTAGATGTGTTAGCAAATGACACAGATTTAGATGGAACTTTAGATCCAGCGACCGTACAAATAACAGGCACAGCCAATCCGGGAGAAGATTTAGTAGTAGC
>DGOU01000008.1:5573-13274 GCA_002390165.1 Lutibacter sp. UBA4458 | reverse complement strand
AAAGGATTTTTAGGAATTTATAAATTATTTAAAGAATTAAAATCACAAAATTTTACAGCAATAGCAGATTTACATAATGTGCTTAGATCTATTATTTTAAGAACTTTATTTAAATTATCCTTTGTAAAAACAGCAAACATTAACAAAGGCAGAAAAGGGAAAAAGGCTTTAACTCGTTCAAAAAACAAAGTATTTAGGCAACTTAAAACTTCGCATGAACGCTATGCAGATGTTTTTAGAAGTTTAGGTTATTCGCTGGATTTATCTAACCCAACATTTCCTTCAAAACAAAGCTTATCTTCAGAAATAATAAGTCTAATAGGAAATAAAAATCAACCTTGGATCGGAATTGCACCTTTTGCTCAATACCAATCTAAAATGTATCCTTTACCTTTAATGAAAAAGGTAATTGAAGAATTATCTAAAAGTAATTCTTATAAAATATTATTATTTGGTGGAGGGAAAAAAGAAGTGGAATTACTAAATGAAATAGCTAAAAGCTATAATAATACACTAAATATTGCTGGAAAACTTACCTTAGAAAAAGAATTAGCTTTAATTTCAAACCTTGATGTTATGTTAAGTATGGATTCTGGTAATGCCCATTTTGCAGCAACGTTAGGTATTAAAACGATTACACTTTGGGGAGTAACACATCCTTTTGCTGGTTTTGCACCATTTAATCAATCTTTATCAAATTGTATACTTCCAGATTTAAAAAAATTCCCAAAAATACCTTGTTCCATTTATGGAAATAAAGTTTGCGAAGGTTATGAAAATGTTATGGAAAGTATTTCTCCAAAAAAAGTAGTAGAGCAAATTATAAAATTAGTATAAATAAAAAATGCCCCCAAATAGTTTCTAACTTTTGGGAGCAGTACATTTTTTTAAGAAGTTTTTTATTCGTCTAAAGCAGGTATTCTAAGAACTTGACCTGGATAAATTTTATCAGGATCGCTTAACATTGGCTTGTTTGCCTCAAAAATTACAGGATATTTCATGGCATTACCATAATATTTTTTAGCTATTTTACTTAAATAATCTCCTTTAACAACGGTGTGAAACTGCGCTTCAGGTTCTTCAACCAATACGGTCATTCTATCATCTACAGATGCAATACCTTCCGTATTACCACAAACCAAAACCACTTTTTCACGTGTTTCTTGTGAGTTTGCTTGTCCCCAAACAGTTGCAGTATCATCCATTACTTCAATGTTTAAATCTAGCACTTCAAAACCCAAGGTTTCCACTGCATTTGTTAATTTATTCGCTTTTTCTTTTGTTGCTTCTGCAGATTCTTCCGCAGTTGTTTTACCGATTCCAAAAACCTTGGCACCAGCATCTTTAATAAATGAAAATAAACCCATAACTTTTTCTTTTTAATTAATAATTATTATTTACGAAATATACAAAAATTATAAATGCAAGTTTATACAGTCAAAAAAAAATTAAAGTATTATTTTTGCAATAAATTTTATGGTATGCAAATTAATATTTTAGATTCCAAAAGTTCTGTTTTAAATAAATTTATTGCTGAAATTAGAGATGCTAACATTCAAAAAGATGCCATGCGATTTAGAAGGAATATTGAACGTATTGGTGAAATTACAGCTTTTGAATTAAGTAAAACATTAAAATTTAATTCTGTAAATGTTATTACTCCATTGGGGAATAAAGAGGTAGAAACACCACAAAAAGACATAGTTGTTTGCTCTATTTTACGAGCAGGCTTGCCATTGCACCAAGGTATTTTAAATTATTTTGATGATGCCGAAAATGCTTTTATTTCTGCTTACAGAAAACATACTAGTGAACATGAATTTGAAATAAAAGTAGAATATTTTGCTTCTCCTAATTTAAAGGATAAAGTTTTGTTATTGGCGGACCCAATGTTAGCTACAGGAAGATCGTTAGTTAGTGTTTACGAAGGATTAAAACAAAACGGAACGCCTAAAGAAATTCATATTTGCTGTGTTATAGCATCTAAAGAAGGTATAGATTATATTAAAAAATACTTTCCTGAAAATACAAAATTATGGGTAGCAACGGTAGATGATACTTTGAACGAAAACGGTTATATTGTTCCAGGTTTAGGAGATGCTGGCGATTTGGCTTTTGGAGAAAAGCTATAAAAAATATACACTAATAGATATTAATAAAAACAGAAAAAGCAAACCACTTCTAAGCCATTTATACTTTATTTTAGGAATAAAATTTGCTATAATAATTCCCGCAGGGAAAATTAAAAAGAACATTTCTGAACCATTTTTATCTATGGTTAAACCAACTACAACAATAGAAATTAATAAATGATTTAATAGTAAAACCCAAGTTTGCTTTAATTTGTTATTAACTAAAACAATATTTGCAGTTACTTTTGTTATAGACCAAATAAGCATTAAACCTAATAAAGTTAACGGAATTAAATATCTAATTAAACTATAATTACTGAAATCAAGATTTATCGTAAAATCGAATTTTTGATAAAAAAGTGGCAATTTATTTATATATAAAAAATAGGTAAAACTTAAAAAAAGTGGAATTATAAATCCTACTATTGGTATAATTAAATTTCGGATAGAAATTTTTCTAAATAAAACAATTCCTACATAAATAAGTATAAAAAATAAAAAACTCCAGAAATATATTAGCGATGCAATTCCTATCCAAAAAGCAGCATCAAATAATTTTAAACTAGTATTTATATTGCTCGATAAGCTATAAATTTTGCGATAGGCTAACAATAAAAAGATGTTAGATAACAATAAATTAGTGGTAAACAAGCCTTCATAAAAAGTTCCTAAAAATATTACTCCTAATAATAAACCATATAAATTATTTAAAGTTAATTTATTTTTAGATACTATAAAATTAAACACCAACAACCATAGCGTATATAAACAAAACAAAATCAGTCTATTAACAAAAAAAGGAATAGAGAAATTATTATTATAAATGTAAAATGTTGCAAAAAAGTAGTAAATAAATAGTAATCCTATAATTAAAATAACTCCTGCCGGTTTCGATTTTTTAAAAAAATTTGCAATCATTACTATATTTTTTACTTTTGCCTGTAAATATAATTAAGATATGATTGCAAACAATATTTTTAGAGCAATAGGTGATTTTTTTGTGAATGTGTTTTTTAACCCATTTGATTCTGTTAGGTTTGAACATAATTGGTGGTTACAAAATTCATTTAGTTGGGTATTGGTTATTATTGCCTTTACAGGCTTGTTTTATTGGTTAAGCGAATTAAATAAACATCAAAAAGCTGGTGGAGAATAATTTATTTAAATTTTTAACACTAATTTTTTTTAAGCCAAACATTTGTGGGTAGTAAAAACAAACTCAAAAGGTTTCGTGAAAATGAAACATTCCGTAATGTAATTCAACCTACTAGGGCTGAAGTTCTTGCCGGTTTTTCTTTAAAGGGAAAGTGGCATACTTATTTTAAAAATGATAACCCAATTATTTTAGAATTAGGCTGTGGTAAAGGTGAATATTCTATAGCGTTGGCTCGTAAAAATCCGAATATAAATTATATTGGAGTAGATATTAAAGGAGCTCGCTTTTGGCGAGGTGCTAAAACTGCTTTAGAAGAAAATTTAACTAACGTTTGTTTTTTAAGAACTCAAATTGAACTTATTGATTTATTATTTGCTAAAAATGAAGTAAGTGAAATTTGGATAACTTTTCCTGACCCTCAAATTAAATATAAACGCACAAAGCATAGATTAACCAATACCGACTTTTTAAAAAAATATCATGCCATTCTTAAGCCAGAAGGTGTAGTTCATTTAAAAACGGACAGTGAATTTATGCATGGCTATACTTTAGGGTTATTACACGGCGAAGGGCATGAAATTTTATATGCACATCATAATATTTATAAAAATTATCTTTCCCCTAGCGAAGTAACAGAAACTCAAACTTTCTACGAAAGTCAATATTTAGAAACAGGAAAATCTATTACCTACATTAAATTTAAACTTCGTTATTAAATTGTATTTTTAACGAATGAAGGAAGTCAACTTTTTTGATAAAGTTTATGGTGTTGCAAAACAAATTCCTTTCGGAAAAGTAACCAGTTATGGTGCAATTGCCACTTACTTAGGAGCAGCAAAATCTGCAAGAATGGTTGGCTGGGCAATGAATGCATCTCATGGAAAAGAGGAAATACCAGCACATAGAGTTGTTAATAGAAAAGGATTACTTACTGGTAAAATTCATTTTGATGGCACAAACTTAATGCAGCAATTACTAGAAAACGAAGGAATTATTGTGAAAAATAATCAAATTCAAAATTTTGAAAATGTTTTTTGGAATCCTTCAGAAGAATTAAAATAATCTGTTTTTTTTAAATACATTCTGTAACAAGCCCAACACTTCTTTTTAGTGCTTATCTTTTTAATCCAACATAACTTCTGTATATTTGTTGTTTAGAATCATTTTATATAACAATTATGGCAATTAATAAAAAAGATATAACAAAAGCCCTTGAAACCATTACTGCACCTGGTGAAGGAAAAAATTTAGTTGAAAGTGGTGCCGTAAAAAATATAGTTACTTTTGATAAAGAAGTGATTGTAGATGTTACTATAAGTAACCCATCATTACAGGCAAAAAAGAAAACCGAAGTAGAAATTATGAAAGTTATTCATGATTTGGTAGATCAAAAAGCCGATGTTAAGGTAAATGTAAAAGCAATTGTTCCTGTAAAACCAATAAATACAGTTGAAAATAAGTTGCCAGGAATTAAAAATATTATTGCAGTTGCTTCAGGTAAAGGTGGTGTAGGAAAATCAACTATTACTGCAAATATGGCTATTTCATTACAAAAAATGGGATTTAAAGTTGGTATTTTAGATGCTGATGTTTACGGTCCATCTATTCACTTAATGTTTGATGTTGCTGACGCTCGTCCATTATCTGTAACTGTAGATGGTCAATCAAAAATGCAACCTATTGAAAGTTATGGTGTTAAAATATTATCTCTTGGTTTTTTCACAGGAGCAAATCAAGCTGTAATTTGGCGTGGCGCAATGGCTTCCAAAGCACTTAATCAAATGATTTTTGATGCTAATTGGGGAGAATTAGACTTTTTACTTATTGATTTACCTCCAGGAACTGGTGATATTCATTTATCTATTGTACAATCTGTTGCCGTTACTGGTGCAGTTATAGTTAGTACTCCTCAAAATATTGCATTAGCTGACGCTAAAAAAGGAGTTGCTATGTTTGAACAAGCAGATATTAATGTTCCTGTTTTAGGTATCGTTGAAAACATGAGTTATTTTACACCTGAAGAATTACCAAACAATAAATATTATATTTTTGGTAAAGATGGCGCAAAAAATCTAGCGGAAGATTCAAATACTACATTTTTAGGGGAAGTTCCTTTAGTACAAAGCATTAGAGAAGCTTGTGATGCAGGTCATCCTGTTGCTTTACAAGATAATAGTCCTCTAGAAAGCGCATTTTCTGAAATTTCAAAAAATATGCTTACTGAACTAGTTAAAAGAAATAAAAATTTACCTCCTACAGAAGTTGTTAGAATTACAGAACTAAGTGGTTGTAGCACTAAATAACAACGATGGAAGAAGAAGCGTTAAAAATTAATGTAGAACAAGCCTTAAAAGAAATTCGTCCTTTTTTGCAAAAAGACGGAGGCGATATTTCCTTAGTTGAAATAACAAAGGATACGGTTAGCATTCAATTAGAAGGTGCTTGCATTGGGTGTAACGTTAATCAAATGACACTTAAAAATGGAGTTGAAGCGACCATAAAAAAGCATGCTCCTCAAATAAAACGTGTGGTTGAAGTTAACGGAATCTCTTTTTAACTTTTTTTAAAAATATTTCATAAATAATAAAAAGAGCGCTTAAAGCGCTCTTTTTTATTTAATTATACTTTAAAAATTTAGTTTATATTTGTAAAGTATGAGAACACCTTGGACAGAATTATTACTACTTCTAAAATTCTTAATCAAAAGAGATCCTGAGTGAATTAGCTCTTTTATATAAGTGAAATTATTAATTTTCTTATATGTACAACCTCATTTTTAAATCAACTTCCATTTCTTATTTAATGGACAAGAATTTAGAGAATAATATAAATTACTAACTAAAAAATTAGAAAATGCCTAGATATTATACCTTAGGTAAAATACCACCTAAAAGACACACCGTTTTTGAAAATCCAACTGGTGGACTTTACCAAGAAGAACTTTTTGGTACCGCAGGGTTTGCAGGAATGTCTTCCTTAATTTATCATTTAAATCCACCCACAGTTGTTACTGAAATTAAAAAAATTAAAAATGTAGCTCCTAAAATAGCCATAGATAAAAATATGAAAGCTTTAAGTTTTAAAGGATTTTCTTTAAAACCCGAAACGGATTATTTAGACAGTAGAAAAACACTATTTGTAAATACCGATTTACATATTGGTTTGGCAGCTCCTAAAGAATTTTCTTCGTCCTATTTTTACAAAAATGCCGATGCCGATGAAATGATATTTGTTCATATTGGTTCTGGAACTTTAAAAACAATGTATGGAGATATTGCATTTAAATATGGCGATTATGTAGTTATTCCTCGTGGCACGGTTTATCAAATAGATTTTGATACGGAAGATAATAGGTTGCTTTATGTAGAATCTTTCAGTCCAATTGTAACTCCAAAACGTTATCGAAATAATTTTGGACAATTATTAGAGCATGCTCCTTTTTGTGAACGAGATTTTAGATTACCAACAAATTTACAAACACACAACGAAAAAGGTGACTTTAATGTTTTTATAAAAAAACAAGGAATTCTTTGGGAATATACCTATAAAAACCATCCTTTTGATGTGGTTGGCTGGGATGGATTTAATTATCCGTACGCATTTTCAATACATGACTTTGAACCAATAACTGGTAGAATTCATTTACCACCTCCAATTCATCAAACTTGGGAGGCTGCTGGTTTTGTGGTTTGTTCGTTTGTACCAAGAATGTATGATTATCACCCAAAATCTATTCCTGCTCCTTATCATCATAGCAATATTGATTCTGAAGAAATTTTGTATTACGTTGATGGTGATTTTATGAGCAGAAACAATATTGAAAAAGGACAAATAACTTTGCATCCTGGAGGAATACCTCACGGACCGCACCCAGGAGCAATTGAAAGAAGTATTGGTAAAAAAGCTACGGAAGAATTAGCTGTTATGATTGATCCTTTTAAACCAGTAATGATTACTGAGGAAGCCATGAATTTACAAGTGGATGACTATTATAAATCATGGATAACTAATTAATTAGATAATTTGAAAATGAGATAATTAGCCAATTAAAAAATAATTTATGAAGTTTACGGATAGCCCAAAATATAAAGACAATATTATTTTAAAACTTACATTTGAGTTTGCTATTGTTAGATATTCTGAAAATCTGGATAAAAATCAAAATATGTTATTGCAAAACAAATTTTACGTTCTGGCACTTCCTTTGGAGCAAATGTAAAAGAAGCTCAAAACTCAGAAAGTAATAGAGATTTTATTCATAAATTTAAAATTGCTTTAAAAGAAGCGGATGAACTAGAATACTGGCTATTTATTTGTAATGAAGTAGAAACTTATGAAAATGCAGATTACCTGATTGATAAACTAACAACAATTAGAAAAATATTAAATAAAATTATTTCTTCATCAAAAATG
>DGOU01000008.1:0-5543 GCA_002390165.1 Lutibacter sp. UBA4458 | reverse complement strand
AATTGGCTTATTAAATAACGAAGTTATGAGTTTAAAAAACATACAAAATTTTAATTACGGATTAGAAAAAATATTTCCAGGTGCAGATGACTTTTTACCTTTATTAGGCACGGACTATGTGGAGCTTTATGTAGGAAATGCAAAACAAGCTGCACTTTATTATAAAACTGCCTTCGGATTTCAATCTTTAGCATATGCCGGATTAGAAACGGGCTTAACAGATAGAACAAGTTATGTGCTAGCGCAAGATAAAATTAGATTAGTGCTAACTACTCCAATGCCAAATTCAAACAATAAAGAAATTTTTGAGCATATAGAAAAACATGGTGATGGTGTAAAAGTGGTTGCGCTTTGGGTTGAAGATGCTACAAAAGCTTGGAAAGAAACCACCAAAAGAGGTGCTAAATCTTATTTAAAACCAACTAAAGAAAGTGATGAAAACGGAGAAATTGTACGTTCAGGAATTCACACTTATGGCGATACAATTCATTTATTTGTTGAGCGTAAAAACTATCAAGGTGTGTTTTTACCTAAATTCAAAAATTGGGAATCAAAATATAACCCAACAAGTGTAGGGTTAAAATATATTGACCATATGGTAGGAAACGTTGGCTGGAACGAAATGAACGTTTGGGCAAAATTTTATAATCAAATTATGGGATTCGCCAATTTAATAACTTTTGACGACAAAGATATTTCTACGCAATTTACTGCCTTAATGAGTAAAGTTATGACTAACGGAAATGGTAGAGTTAAATTTCCTATAAATGAACCTGCCGAAGGAATTAAAAAATCACAAATTGAAGAATATCTTGAGTTTAATAATGGACCTGGAGTTCAACATATTGCTGTGGCAACTAATAATATTTTAGAAACCGTTAAAGCCATGACAGAACGTGGCGTTGAATTTTTATACGTTCCCGGAAGTTACTACGACACGGTTTTAGACAGAGTTGGAGAAATTGATGAGAATTTAGCCGAATTAAAAGATTTAGGAATTCTGGTAGATAGAGATGAAGAAGGCTACTTATTACAAATATTTACCAAACCTGTTTCGGATAGACCAACCTTGTTTTTTGAAATAATTCAACGAAAAGGAGCGCAATCGTTTGGAAAAGGAAATTTTAAAGCACTTTTTGAATCTATTGAAGCAGAACAAGAGAAAAGAGGAACTTTATAAATAAAATCATATTTTAATAAAAGCTTAACTCCGTTTGTTAAGCTTTTATTATTTTTGGCTTAATAATTGTAATTTTTAGTAATATAACTTTTCAATTAAAATAGATGATAAAAAAACTACCTTATATTCTGTTCTTTTTTACCATAGTTGTATTTAGTCAAACCGAGCAAAATTCAATTTCTTCTGATAAATTGGCTTTTAAAGATGGAGAATGGCTTCGCTTTAAAATGAGTTATAGTAATTTTTTAAATGCTGGTTTTTCTACAATAGAAGTAAAAGAAATTACCTACAAAAAAAAAGAAGCATTTCATATTGTTGGCAAAGGAAAAACCACAGGTTTAATTGGTTTATTTTTTAAAGTAAGAGATAACTACCAAAGTTATATGTATAAAAATACATTAAAACCATTTTTATTTATCCGAAAAATTAATGAAGGAGGTTACACCAAAAATAAAGAAATAGAATTTAACCATGAATCAAAAGAGGCAATTGTAAAAAATTACAAACACAATACCGTTAAAAGATATCCAATAAGCGGAGATATACAAGACATGCTTTCCTCATTATATTATTTAAGAAATAAAAAATTAAGTGATTTAAAAATTGGTGATGAATTTGAAATTAAACTATTTTTTGATCAAGAAATAAACAATTTTAAACTTCGTTTTTTAGGAAAAGAGATTATAAGAACAAAATTTGGAAAAATAAAAACATTAAAATTCAGACCAATAGTTCAAGCTGGTAGAGTTTTTAAAGCTAAAGAAAGTGTAACGGTTTGGGTAACGGCTGACGAAAATAAAATTCCTATTAAAATTAAAGCATCTCTTGCTGTAGGCTCACTGCGAGCAGATTTAGTTTCTTTTAAAGGTTTAGCACATCCTTTTAACATAATTTTTGACAATTAAATTGTATTTTTGCATCTTCATTTTATTTTAAAAATTAACTTGTAAAATATCTCTTTTGAAAAACATATTTATTTTCTTTCTAATTATCTCATTAACTGCATGTAAAAATGAAAAGCCAGAAGTAGTAAAAACACCAGTTAAACCTAAAATTATTAAAGAATACGGATTCATTTTAAATAATTATAAAGTTATAAATGACACTATTAAGTCTGGTGAAAATTTTAGTGAAATTTTAGATAGAAATCATATAGAATATCCTAAAGTACTTGAAATTGTAAATAAAATTAGAGATACTTTTAACGTTAGAAGAATAAAAAGTGGAACGCCATACACCATTTTAGCTTCTAAAGATTCCCTTGAAAAAGCCCAAATTTTTATATATAAACCTTCAAAAGTTAGATATACAGTTATAAATTTTAAAGACTCCATTATTTCTGCATATAATGCTAAAAAAAAGGTGAAAACGGTTATAAAAACGGCTTCAGGAATCATTAAAAGTTCTTTGTCCGAAACTATGGACAATCAAGGATTAAGTTCTTATTTAACCTCAAAAATGGCAGATGATATTTACGCTTGGACCATTGACTTTTCTAGACTTCAAAAAAATGATAAATTCAAACTAATCTATGAACAGTTATATATTAATGATACTATTCCTGTTGGTATTGGCGAAGTAAAAGCTGCATACTTTAAACATAGTGGAGAATCCTTTTATGCTTTTAAGTTTGTAGCGGATTCAATACTAAATATTGCGGATTATTTTGACGATAAAGCGACAAATTTAAGACGGCAATTTTTAAAAATGCCTGTAAAATTTAGTCGGATTTCATCAAGATATAATCTTAGACGTAGAATTGCTTTTTACGGAAATAAAATTAGGCCTCATAAAGGAACCGATTTCGCCGCTCCAATTGGCACACCAATTATGAGCACAGCTAGTGGAACTGTAATTGCATCAAGTTATACCAGGGGTAATGGAAAATATGTGAAAGTACGACATAATAGTACATATAGCACTCAATATTTACATATGAGTAGAAGAGCTGTTAAAGTGGGGCAAGTAGTTAAACAAGGACAAATTATAGGTTATATTGGAATGACAGGTAATACAGCTGGACCACATGTTTGTTATCGTTTTTGGAAAAACGGTAGACAAGTAGATCCTCTGAAACAAAAATTACCTGCTGCAAAACCTATGAAAAAAGAGGTTAAACCAAACTATTTTAAATTTATTCAACCATTAAAACAACAATTAGATTTCATTAAATATTCTAATTAAAAAATATTAAATTATAAAACATGGCTTTAAAAAATACAAACCCAACCGAGACTAAAGCTTGGCAGAACCTAACCAATCATTTTAATGAAGTAAAAAATAGTCAACTTAAAGATTTATTTCATTTAGATGAAAACAGAAAAACTAAATTCACATTAAATTTTAATGATTTTGAATTCGACTTTTCTAAAAACAGAATTACAGAAAAAACACTAACCAACTTATTGGCATTAGCAGAAGAATGTGATTTAAAAAATGCAATGGATGCTTATTTTTCAGGTGAAAAAATAAATCAAACTGAAAATAGAGCAGTTTTACATACTGCTTTACGTAATCCTACAAATTCTGAAATTTTAGTAGATGGTAAAAATATTGTGCCTCAAATAAAAGAAACTTTAACTAAAATGAAAAGTTTTAGTGAAAAAGTAATTTCAGGAGATTGGAAAGGTTATACAGGAAAGTCTATAACAGACATTGTAAATATTGGTATAGGAGGATCCGATTTAGGACCTGATATGGTTGTAGAATCTTTAAAATTTTATAAAAATAATTTAAATGCTCATTTTGTTTCCAATATTGATGGAGATCACGTACAAGAAGTTATAAAAAGTTTAAATCCAGAAACTACTTTATTTGTTATTGTTTCAAAAACATTTACAACTCAAGAAACCTTAACCAATGCAACAACTATAAGAAAATGGTTTTTACAAAATGCCGCTGAAAAAGATGTTGCAAAACACTTTGTAGCCGTTTCAACAAATATTAAAGCAGTTAGTGATTTTGGTATTGATGAAGAAAATATTTTTCCAATGTGGAATTGGGTTGGTGGACGATTTTCTTTATGGAGCGCTGTTGGATTATCCATTTGTCTAGCAATAGGATTTGATAATTTTAACGAGTTATTAAAAGGTGCTTATGAAATGGATGAACATTTTAAAAACACACCATTTAAAGAAAACGCCCCAGTAATTGCAAGTTTAATTGGTGTTTGGTACACTAATTTTTTTAATGCTGAAACAGAAGTTATTTTACCATATACACAATACTTAAATAAGTTACCGGCGTATTTGCAACAAGCAATTATGGAAAGTAACGGAAAAAGTGTAGATAGAAATGGAAATCGTGTAAACTACCAAACTGCTAATATTATTTGGGGAAGTACAGGTACCAATGGGCAACATGCCTTTATGCAGTTAATTCACCAAGGTACTAAGTTAATTCCAGCGGATTTTATAGGTTTCAAACAATCTTTGTATGGTAATAAAGAACATCATCAAAAATTAATGGCAAACTTTTTTGCACAAACACAAGCTTTAGCAGAAGGTAAAACCAAGCAAGAAGTTCATTTAGATTTAAAAATTCAAGGAAATTTAGAAGGTGTAAATCAATTAATACCATTTAAAGTTTTTGAGGGAAACAAACCTAGTACTACTATTTTAATTGAAAAATTAACTCCAAAAACCCTTGGAAGTTTAATTGCTTTTTATGAACATAAAATATTTGTACAAGGCATAATCTGGAACATTTTTAGTTTTGATCAGTTTGGCGTAGAACTAGGAAAGGAATTGGCTCAAAAATTATATAAAAAACAATAACTTTACTTCATTCAAAGCAACCAAATACTTTTATTAACATCTGTTAATAAAAGTATTTTTTTTTAGCAAACAGAAGGTCTGTTTTTTTAAAGATTTTTAATACTTTTAAAAGTCTTAATTTTTTGTTAAAATTTAACAATTAATTAAAACACAAATCATTTATTAATTGCATTTTTGCACAACATTAATTCAAATTAAAATTACACAATGAGAAATTTAAAAAATTGGTTAGTAGTAGTACTTTTAGTTTCTACTTCTATCATTTTTGGTCAAACCAAACTTACTGGTACTATCGTTGATGAAACAAATCAACCATTACCAGGAGCCTCTGTAGTTCTTCAAGGTGCTGCAAGCGGAGCTTCATCAGATTTTGATGGAAAATTCACATTTGAAACTAAAGTTTCTAATGGTACTATTGCAGTTTCATTTGTTGGATATGAAACTAAAAATCTTTCGTTTAATGGAAGTAAAGATTTTGGCTCTATAGCCTTAAAACCTTCTGCAGAAGCATTAGATGAAATTGTAATTACACAAACTTCTTTTGCAATTGACAGAAAAACGCCAGTAGCTGTATCTACAGTAAAAGC
>DGOU01000003.1:2187-5985 GCA_002390165.1 Lutibacter sp. UBA4458 | reverse complement strand
CCAGATTTGCTTGCTATAGCTTCGTTTTATAAAGATTGGGGAGCAATAGGAGATTCAAAATTTAATAACTACTTATCTTATGGCGATTTACCTACCGATAATTATAGAAATCCTTCTAGTTTTAAGTGGCAACCAGGGGTTATTTTAAACGGTGATTTAAGTAAAATACATCCTGTAGATATAGAAAAGACAAGTGAAATTAAAGAATTTGTTAATAATTCATGGTACGATTATTCAGAAGGAAGTGATAAAGGATTACATCCTTGGGAAGGAGAAACAAATATTCATTATACAGGTCCAAAACCTCCATTTAAAAATTTAGATGTAGAAAAAGAATACAGTTTTGTAAAAACTCCGAGGTGGAATAATAAACCAATGGAAGTTGGACCATTATCAAGAATGTTAATAGGATATGCTTCTGGAAATCCAGAATTTAAAAACGTAGTAGATGGTGCCTTAAAAGCATTAAATGTTCCGGTTACAGCTCTATTCTCTACACTTGGTAGAACTGCGGCTAGAGGGTTAGAATCTAAATTACTAGCCGATTGGGGTCTTGAATTTTACGATAAATTAATTGCAAATATTAAAAATGGCGATACCCGTATGGCTAATATGGAAAAATGGGATCCAAAAACTTGGCCTAAAGAAGCAAAAGGAGTTGGTTATATGGAAGCTCCTCGTGGAGCTTTAGCGCATTGGATAGTTATAAAAGATAAAAAAACGGATAATTATCAAATGGTTGTTCCAACTACGTGGAATGCCTCACCTAGAGATCCAAAAGGACAAATGTCTGCTTATGAATCTGCTTTAATAGGAACACCAATTGCAGACCCAAATAATCCAGTAGAAATTTTAAGAACCATTCATTCCTTTGATCCTTGTTTGGCTTGTGCTGTGCATTTATATGACGAACATGGTAAACATTTAAGTCAAATACAAATAGGCGGTTCTTGTAGTATTTAATAGTTTAAATTGAAAATTATAAAAAATGGCAACAACATTTAATTATAAAAGAGTTTATGTTTGGGAAAAACCTGTGCGTTTTTTTCATTGGATAACAGCGTTTTCAACAACTATTCTGATTATAACAGGGTTTGTAATTGCTAATCCACCTGCAATTAACACAAATGTAGAAGCTACTAATTCGTTTTGGTTTGGTTATATTAGAGCTATTCATTTTATAACAGCTTATATTTTAATTGCAAATGTAATGTTCAGAATTTACTGGGCATTTGTTGGAAATCAATTTGCTAATTGGCGAAATTTTATTCCTTATACTCAAAAAGGGATTAAAAATATTTTACATGTTTTAAAAGTTGATATTTTTTTAATGAGAGATAAGGAATATAAATTATATAACATAAGTATTGGTCATAATTATTTGGCTGCATTTTCTTATTTTATAATGACTTTATTTTTTGTTTTACAAATAATGACAGGCTTGTCTTTAATTGCAGATACTTCAAGCTGGTGGTTGCCTCATATGTTTAAATGGGTTTCAAATATGTTTGGCGGAGACATTACCACGCGTTATATCCATCATATTCTAACGTGGTTGTTTATGGCTTTTATAGTTATTCATGTGTATTTAGTTTTATTCCATGATTATGTAGAAGCAAGAGGAGAAGCTTCAGCGATGATTAGCGGATTTAAATTTATTCGCTCTGAAAGGTTAGATGAAGATGAATCTGAAATTATTGAAAAAGCAGAAAAAATAACTTGGAAAGGAAATGGAGATAAAAAAATTAAAATAAAGAAAAAATAATAAGTTTATTATGGTTTCAGACGAGGTAATTGAACTTCAAAAATTATTTTACCAAACCCACAATTATTTAGATTCTGGGCAAAAAGATAAAATTTTAATACTTGGAATTGGAAATTATTTAATGGGAGATGAAGGAGTTGGGGTTCATACTATCCATGCTTTAAGTAAAATGGAATTGCCTGATAATGTAGATATTTTAGATGGTGGTACAGGAAGTTTTAACTTAATGCCAATTTTATCTCAATATCCATTAGTTGTTTTTGTAGATGCTACAATGGATAATAGAGAAGCTGGTACTATTGATGTAATTTACCCAAAATTTGCCGCAGATTTCCCAAGCGTTTTAAGCGCCCATGATGTTGGTTTAAAAGATATGATTGAAGCTTTAGAGTTTCAAAATCAATTACCTAAAATAATTTTGGTAACCGTTTCTATTTCAGAAATGATTCCAATGACAATTGAGTTGACGGAAAAAGTAGCGAACAGTTTGCCACGTGTTGCAAATAAAATTTTATCCATTTTAAAAAAAATAACAAAACAATAATAATTTTAACCACTCTTTTAATTAATTATCTCTATAAATTACAACTAAATTATCGTAAATTTATAGGGATAATTTTTTGAGCTAACTTTATGTTAAAAACCTATAAAATAGTTATATCAGGACTAGTTCAAGGAGTTGGTTTTAGGCCTCATGTTTATTGTTTAGCAGAAGAATTTTCTTTAACAGGAACCGTTTCTAATAATGAAGAAGGTGTTTTAATTTTTGTATCAGGATTAAAAGATTCTGTTTTTAAATTTTATAATAAATTATTAAAATTTCCCCCACCTGTATCGCAGATAAAAAATAGTAATATAATTGAATTGGAATTTAGGAAGTTTCCAAATTTCACTATTATTCCTTCAATTACAAAAGGGGCATTGAATTTACCTTTAACTCCAGATTTTGCTATTTGTGAAGACTGTAAAACGGATATTAGCAATCCGAACAATCGTCGCTATAATTATCCTTTTACTACCTGTGTAAACTGTGGTCCTCGTTGGGCAATTACACAAACTTTTCCTTTTGAGCGAAACCATACAAGTATAGATGAATTTCCTATGTGTGACACTTGTTTGGATGAATATACTAATGCAAGGGATAGACGATTTCATTCTCAAACAAACACTTGTGCTACCTGTGGTATAACATTGAAATTAGTAGATAGAAATAGAATTAAACTTGATGTAAATACGGATGTTATATTTAAAAAGATTTCAAAATTACTTTCGGAAGGAAATATAATAGCAATAAAAAACACTAGTGGTTATTTATTGTGTTGTAACGCTGAAAATGAGAGGGCTATTCAAAAATTAAGAAGATTAAAAAATAGACCCAATAAACCGTTTGCTGTTTTATATCCATCGCTAAATTTTCTTCTAAAGGAAATAAAATTGAGTTCTAAAGAAATATCCGTTTTAAAATCCACAGAGCGACCAATTACCATAATTTCATCCCAAAATTATGCGGGAAATATACAATTAAAAAGTATAGCTCCAGGTTTAAATCAATTAGGAGTTATGCTTCCTTATACCGGAATTTTGCAATTATTGGCAAATGAATTAACATTTCCTATAGTGGCAACAAGTGGAAATGTTCATGGTTCTCCAATAATTTCAAACCATAAAGAAGCCTTAGAAAAGTTAAAAAATATTGCGGATTATTTTTTGCAACATAGCTTAAAAATTGAGCATCCTCAAGATGATTCTGTCATAAAATTTAGTAAAACGTTTCAACAAAAAGTACTGTTTCGTAGGTCACGAGGTTATGCTCCAAATTATATGAATATTTCTATAAGTTCTGATGAAAAAATTATGGCAATGGGAGCGCATTTAAAAAGCAGTGTTGCTTTTTATCCAAATGAATATTTATATATAAGTCAGTATTTAGGAAACCTTGATAATTTTGATGTTTATAACCGATTTACAGAAACCATAACTTCATTTATTGCTATTTTTAAGCAACAACCACAAGTTGTTTTAGTAGATAAGCA
>DGOU01000003.1:1949-2158 GCA_002390165.1 Lutibacter sp. UBA4458 | reverse complement strand
GAAATTCAACACCATAAAGCGCATTTAGCAGCAATTTTAGGAGAACACAATTTATGGGATAAAAAAGTATTGGGTGTTGTTTTTGACGGAACAGGATTTGGAGATGATAAAGCTATTTGGGGAGGCGATTTTTTTAATTATGAAAAAAAGGAAATAAGTAGAATACATCATTTTGAATATTTTAATTGGTTGTTAGGCGATAAAATGTC
>DGOU01000003.1:1066-1812 GCA_002390165.1 Lutibacter sp. UBA4458 | reverse complement strand
TATGAAGGAGAAGCAGCAATTTTATTAGAAAACTTAGTAATTAATTACGATTTAAAGGATTGTAAAAGCTATATCAAATTTCCTTTAAAAGCTATTTCCGGAAAAGAAATAATAAAAAATATAGCAATTGATTTAAAAAAAGGAATACATAAAGAAAAAATAATAGCCAACTTTTTATTTACGCTTGCAAAACTGATTATAGATATTGCTAAAAAAAATAATTACAATCATATTGCGTTTAGTGGTGGAGTTTTTCAAAATACAGTTTTAATAGATATGCTTTTAAAGCTAGTGCCAAAGCAAATAAAGTTGTATTTTCATACAAATTTATCTCCTAACGATGAAAACATTTCTTTTGGGCAACTTATGTACTATTTGCATATTAAAAATTAGAAAATGAAGTATTTATCCGAATATCGAAATTTAGAAGAAACTAAAAAAGTTTTAGATGAAATTCATAAAATAACTACCCATCAATGGAATATTATGGAAATTTGTGGTGGACAAACTCATGGTTTGGTAAAAAATGGAATTTTGGATTTACTACCCGAAAAAGTACGGATGATTCACGGTCCCGGTTGCCCAGTTTGCGTAACGCCACTTAATTTAATTGATAAAGCCATAGAGTTATTAGAACAAGGCGTAATTGTTTGTTCATTTGGTGATATGATTCGTGTTCCGGGAAGTAAAAAAAGTTTATTAGAAGCTAAAGCAAAAGGTGGCGATTTACGAATTTTATATTCTCC
>DGOU01000003.1:0-1034 GCA_002390165.1 Lutibacter sp. UBA4458 | reverse complement strand
GTTGGGTTTGAAACTACTGCTCCGGCAAATGCATTGTCCGTTTTACATGCCGAAAAAGAAGGTATTAATAATTATTCTATTTTGGCTTCTCATGTATTAGTTCCACCAGCAATGGAAGCAATTTTAGACGATAAATTTTGTACTATTGATGCGTTTTTAGGAGCCGGTCATGTGTGTGCAATTATGGGAACAGAAGAATATGTTCCAATAGTTAATAAATATAAAATTCCAGTGGTAGTTACAGGTTTTGAACCTCTTGATTTGGTTCAGGGAATATATTTGGCAGTAAAACAATTAGAAGAAAATAGGTTTGAATTAGAAAATCAATATGCACGCGTTGTAAAAAAAGAAGGAAATATTCCAGCAAAAAAAGTGATACAACAAGTTTTTGAAATTGGAACAAGAGAATGGCGTGGTATAGGTGAAATTCCTAATAGTGGTTATGTAATAAAAGAAAAGTATCGTAAATACGATGCCGAAGCTAAATTTAAAATTAGTCATATTAAAGTGCCAGAAAATGCTAATTGTATTGCTGGAGAAATTTTAAGAGGAATAAAAAAACCTTTTGAATGTGAACAGTTTGGCAAAAATTGCAATCCTTCAAATCCTTTGGGAGCACCAATGGTTTCTTCTGAAGGAGCTTGTGCAGCGTATTATCATTTTTCAGATATCATAAAAAATTAAAAAATGAATATAGAAAATTTAGGTTTTGAAACCATTAATTTAGGTCATGGAAGTGGAGGAGAACTAACTAGAAAATTATTAGATAATATAATTTTTAAAACCTTCAGTAACCCTTTTTTAGATCAAAAGCACGATGGAGCTATTGTTGAAATTAAAGGGGAAATAGCCATTTCTACGGATAGTTTTGTAATAACTCCTATATTTTATAAAGGAGGTGATATTGGTAGTTTAGCGGTGCATGGAACAGTAAATGATGTTGCTATGTGCGGCGCAATTCCTAAATATTTATCCTTAGCATTTATTATTGAAGAAGGGTTAAAAGTAACCGATTTTATAAAAGTGGTAACTTC
>DGOU01000207.1:4138-20367 GCA_002390165.1 Lutibacter sp. UBA4458 | reverse complement strand
TTTATTAATATTCATCCTCGTTCCACAAGTAATCTTCTTGGGAAGGATAATCAGGCCAAATTTCAAGAATGGAATCAAAGTTCTCCTCATCATCTTCAATATCTTGTAAATTTTCAACAACTTCTAACGGAGCACCAGTTCTTATTGCATAATCAATCAACTCATCTTTTTTTGCCGGCCAAGGTGCATCTGATAAATAAGATGCCAATTCTAAAGTCCAATACATAATTTTCTAGTATTAATTTTTTTGCAAAAATAATTTTTTTACTTAATAAAACAAGTGTTTTTTGAAATTTTAATTAAATATTATTAATTAATATTTTTCTGGCAACCATTTTATTTCATCTACATTAAAATCTGCAGAAAATTTTCGAGCTAATGTAAATAGGTAATCGGACAATCTATTTAAATAAATAATTATTAAATCGTTTATAGAAACCTCTTCATTTAATTGGGTGCAAATTCGCTCAGATCTTCTACAAACGGCTCTTGCTATGTGGCAATAAGAAACCACTGGATGACCGCCTGGTAGAATAAAATGAGTCATGGTTGGCAATGATTTATTTATGCTATCTATTTCATTTTCAAGAAAAATAACAGCGTCGTTATTAAGTTTGGGGATATTAAGGCGATCTTTTCCACTTTTTAATTTTTCTTTGTTTGGCGGTGTTGCCAACATAGAACCTAAAGTAAATAATTCGGTTTGAATTTTTAATAGCGTGTTTATGGTTGGTTGGTCAATTTTTTGATCTCTAATTAAACCAATAAAAGAATTTAACTCATCTACGGTGCCGTAAGCTTCAATTCTAATATGATGTTTTGGAACTCTTTCTCCTCCAAAAAGAGCAGTTTTTCCTTTATCGCCAGTTTTTGTATAAATTTTCATGATGTAAATTTAAATAAATTATTGTGGAACTTAAATTCTAATAGTAAAATGTTGTTTCGCTTGTTCCTTTCTAAAAAAAACAATTCCCCAATAAAAAGTATCTATAGTTACGGTTACTTTGGGATGCTCTTTTACTATATTCCACGCTTGGTACATTTCTTTAGTTAAATGAATATCATCAAAAATAAAAACAGTATCGTTATTAATGTTAGTTAGGCAAGTAGTAAAGTATTTTAGCGTAGCTTGTTTGGTGTGATTTCCATCGAAAAAAATAAAATCAAAAGTTTGATTGTTTATTAGGTTAGGTAAAGTTTTATCAAATTCACCGGTAATTACTTTAATGTTTAAAAAATTAAATTTCTCAAATAATTTTTTTGCAGAATTAGCGGTATTCGGGCAACCTTCTAAAGTAATTATATCAGAATATTTATTTCCAATGCTTAGTGCTGAAGTACTTAAACCAACCGATGTTCCTATTTCTAAAATAGTTTTAGGTTTAAAATAATTTACCAACCTAATTAATAACAAAGCATTTTTGTTTCTTATTCCTGCAACTTTTGCTATATCGCAAACTTTTCTTTTATTGGTTTTAAATACTTTTGAACCGTTACCAAAGTCATTTACTTGAATTATTGTTTTATCCTTTAAAAGCCATTTTTTGACTTTAAAAAACTCTTTTTTCTTACTTGTTGAAGTCTTTTTATTAAAACATTTAGTAATTAAACTAAACACAAATGGAGAATGTACCCCATGCTTATTGGTAGATTTTAATAAAAAAAGAATGTATAGTTTAATTTTAAACCACATTATTAGTATATTTAAATGCGAAATTAAAAGAAAAATTATTTTAATAGGTCATTTAAAATTATATTTGTCGTAGTTACAATAAAATTTTATGAAGAAATATTTAATATTGCTCTTATTTATAAGTCTGTTAACCTCTTGCGTTACCACAAAACAAATGACTTATTACCAAGGAGAACCAGCTAAAGAATCTGAACTTTTTAAACTAAATAACCAACCATATCGCTTACAGGTTAATGATATTTTATACATAGACATAAAGGCAGATAATCCTGAAATTGTTTCGATGTTTAAAACAGCCGAAAGCAATTCAGGAAATTCAACTAAAGGAGGAGAAGCTTTATATTTTAATGGCTATACTATTGATAGACATGGCAATATTAGAATTCCTTATATAGGAGAAATAAATGTATTAGGTTATACTACTAAAGAAGCTCGTGAAAAAGTTGAATTAGAGTTGGGTAAGTTTTTTAAAAATCCTGAATTAATTTTTGTTACGGTAAAATTAGCTGGAATTAAAGTAGTAGTAACCGGTGAAGTTGGCTCGCCAGGAACCTTAAATTTAATGCAAAATGAAGTTTCTATTATAGATGCTTTAGCAAATGCAGGTGAAATAACCGATGTAGGAAATAAAGAAAATGTTATTCTTATAAGAAAAACATTAGATGGTGTTAAAAAATATCATTTAGATTTAACAAATATTGAGATTTTTAATTCAAAGCATTTTTACATTCAGCCGAACGATATTATATATGTACCTCCATTAAAACAAAAATCTTGGGGAACAGGAACTACAGGATTCCAAACATTTTCAACGGTGGTTACTGTTTTGTCTTTTATAGTAAGTTCAGTTTTATTAGTTAAAAACTTATAACAGTTTGTGATGAATAAACAATTTAATTTTACAGAAAAAGCAAACGAACAAATTACCGATATTAAAGACTATTTATTTAGAATATTAGCTAATTGGAAATGGTTTGTATTAGCAATTGTTGTTGCTATGGCAATTGCCTATTTTTTTAATATTTCTACACAAAAAATTTATGGTTTAAAAACTACTATTGCGGTAAAAGAAAAGCAAAATCCATTATTTGCTACAGGAACAAATATTGCTTTTAATTGGGGAGGCGTTAGTGATAAAGTAGAAAATATTAGAAAAGCCTTAACTTCAAGGTCACATAATGAAAAAGTAGTTAAAGAACTTAAATTATATATTGATTATTTTAAGGATGGTAAGTTTAGAAAAGAAGATGTTTACGGTAAAAATCCAATAGAAATTAAATTACAAACTAACCAATACCAGTTATTAAATAGTTTTATAAAAATCACTTTTATTGATAATGAAAATTTTAATTTATCCGTTGAATTTGATAAAGATTCTAAATATAAATTAATGAATTACTCTAAGGAATCTATAAAAGATTTTAAGCCAATAAAAGCGGATTTTACTAAAAAATATGCAATTAATGAATATATAAATGAACCTTTTTTAAAAGGAGAAATTGTAATAAATAAAGACGCTAATAATTTATCAGGTAACGTTTATTACATTCAATTAAAATCTATTAATCAAGTTACTAATGCTTACAAAAATATTAGAGCAAAAGGTTTAACAGGAACTTCTTTAATTGAGGTTTCCTTAACCGGAGCTAACAAACAAAAAATAGTTGCTTTTTTAAATAAAACGGTTGAGGTTTTAGCAATAAATCAACTTGCAGAAAAAACGAATTACGCAAGGAGCACCAAAAAATTTATTGATGAACAATTTAAAAACACTTCAGATAGTTTAAAACTAATTGAAGATAATATTGGTAAATTTAAAAGGAAAAATTCCATTTATGATTTATCTGCTCAAGGAGTTGAAATTTTTTCACAAACCACAGGATTAGATAAAGTTCAAAAAGAACTTTCCGATAAAATTGTCTATTTAAAACAGTTAGAAAATTATATTAAAGCACATACAGATTATGCTAAAATACCTGCACCAGCAATAATTAATGTAGATGATGCTTCCATAGCGGAAATGGTAGGTAAATTAACAGAATTATCAGTTAAAAAACAGCAATTAGCAAATGAAGTAACGGCTAGTCATCCTTCTTTAAAATTAGCAACTCAAGAAATTGAAACCACTAGAAAAGTTTTATTAGAAAACATTTCATCCTTAATAAACACTATAGAAGTAAGTTTAAATAATAGTAAAAAAAGATTAAATTCTTATAATTCTAAATTAAATAAATTACCGAATAAAGAGCAAAAGTTATTAAATTATCAAAGACAATATAGCTTAACAGAATCAAACGTAGTTTTTTTAATGCAAAAAAGGTACGAGGCAGCTATTGCAATTGCAGCGAGTGTTTCTGATATTACTGTGTTAGATTCGGCAAAAGACACCGGACAAGGTTTTATTTTGCCAAGAACGTCTTTTAACTATGTGATAGCGTTGTTGTTAGGGATTATTTTACCATTATTTGTTATTATTGCATTAGAGATATTTGATAATAAAATTAATACCTCTGAAGATATTGAACGTATTTCTCCAATTCCAATTTTAGGAGTTTTAGGAAAAAATTTAGCAGAAAATAATTTAGCAGTTTATTTAAAACCAAAATCTACTGTTGCCGAATCTTTTAGAGCATTACGTTCTAATATTCAGTTTTTAATTTCAAGAGAATTAAAAGATAAACCTAAAACAATATTGGTTACCTCCTCAGTAAGTGGAGAAGGCAAAACTTTTGTATCTATAAATATGGCCACAGTATTTGCTTTAGGAGGAAAAAAAACAATATTGGTAGGTTTAGATTTAAGAAAACCTAAAATTTTTGGTGATTTTGGAATAACGAACAAAAAAGGAGTGGTAAATTATTTAATTGATGATGCCGATTTACCTTCCATTATTCATAAAACAGAAGTGCCTAATTTAGATGTTATTACTTCTGGACCTGTACCTCCAAATCCCTCTGAGTTATTAATTAATTCGAGCATGGACGAATTGATAGCTAAATTGAAAAAGGAATATGAATATATTATATTAGACACACCTCCAATTGGTTTGGTTAGTGATGCTATTGAATTGTTGAAATATGCGGATACTACCATATATGTTGCTAGGCATGGTTATTCTCAAAAAGGAATGCTTAAAATGATTAATGAAAAGTATTTAAAAGAAGAAATTTCAAATATAAGTATTGTTTTAAATGATTTTAAAGTGAAAGCTAAATACGGTTATTCTTATGGCTATGGTTACGGCTATGGCTACGGAAAATACTCCAATGGTTATCATGATAATGAGGAAAAATCATTTATTAAAAAATGGTTTAAAAAGAAGAAAAGTTAAATTTCTTTTCCTTCAATAAATACGCAATCAATTAAATTATTTCCAAAGGAATATGGTAAAAAATTATAGCTTGGTATAGGTTTTGTAATTATAAAATTGGCTTTTTTACCTTTACAAATACTACCATGTGTTTTTTCTAATCCCATAGCATAAGCACCGTTAATGGTTGCAGCATTTATAGCTTCTTCTGGAGTCATCTTCATTTTAATACAAGCGGTTGAAACTACAAAATTCATATTTCCAGAAGGAGTAGAGCCAGGATTATAATCGGTTGCCAGGGCAAGAGGTAAACCAGCATCCATCATTTTTCTGGCTGGAGAGTAAGGAATACTTAAAAAATAAGAACACGAAGGTAAAGTTACTGGCATTGTGTCTGAATTTTGCAAGGCGGTTATATCTTCATCTCTCATTTCTTCTAAATGATCTACAGATAAAGCTTGGTACTTAATTCCTGCTTGAACGCCACCAATTGCCGTAAATTGATTTACATGAATTTTGGGTTTTAAACCAAATTTTAATGCTTCTTTAAGTATTTTTTCTGTATCAGCAACGGTAAAATATCCAGTTTCGCAAAAAACATCAATAAATTCTGCAAGATTTTCTTTAGCAACTTCAGGTAATATGTCTTGTAGAACCAAATCTATAAAACCCTGTTTAATATTTTTAAATTCAGTAGGCAAAGCATGTGCTGCTAAAAAAGTAGCTTTAATGGTTATTGGAAAATTTTGCTTTAATCTTTTTATAACACGCAACATTTTTAATTCCGCCTCTTTTGTTAACCCATAACCAGATTTTATTTCAACAGCACCAGTGCCCATTTTCATGATTTCAATAATTCGTTGCGAAGATTCTTTATATAACCTTTCTTCAGAAATTTTTCGTAATTGTTTTGCAGAATTTAAAATGCCGCCACCATTTTTAGCAATTTGTTCATAAGTAAGTCCGTTAATTCTATCTACAAATTCTTGCTCTCTATTTCCAGCAAAAACAATATGTGTATGACTATCGCACCAAGTTGGTAAAATCATTTTTCCATTTACATCTATCATTTTGTCATACTTCTTTGGAACGTTTTTCATAGAACCAAAATCCTTAATAATATCATTTTCAATTAAAAGAAAAGCATTTTTAATAGTTGGAAGTATTTTCATTTGCTTTCCTTTAACCATTTTTTTAGGAAAATCTTCAACCTGAATTAACTCTTTTATATTTGTAATTAGTGTAATCATTTTTTATAAAATTCTGTATTCAAATATACAGTATTTTTAACTTGATTTATGTTAGATGTAACTAAAACGATTTCGTGATAATAGTTACTATTTTTTACCTTAATTAGCAAGGATTTCAGCCAATATTGAATTACCTTTGCATAAAATTTAAAAAATGAATAAAGCTATATATATTGCAACAAGCGAAGCCCATAGTGGAAAGTCATTAGTAGCGTTAGGACTTATGAGAACTTTGCTAGGTAAAACTGCCAAAGTAGGTTATTTTAGACCAATAATTGATGATGTAAAAAATGGGAAAAAGGATAATCATATTAAAACCATTTTAAAACATTTTGAGTTAGATATTAATCCTGATGAAGCTTTTGGATTAACAAGGCCTGAGTTTATAAATAAAAGAAATGAAGGTAAGGAAGGTGAAGTTTTAGATATTATCATTGAAAAATATAAAAAACTTGAGGAAAAATTTGATTTTATGTTGGTTGAAGGAACTGATTTTTCAGGTGAAGGAACTGCCATTGAATTAGACGCAAATATATTATTTGCAAAAAATTTAGGAATACCTGCAATTATAGTTTCTAGTGGTATTGGCAAAACATTAGATGAATTTATTAACGGTTTACATTTAACGTACGATACTTTTAAAGAAAAGGAAGTAGAAGTTTTAGCGGTTATTGCGAATAAGGTTCAAGAAGAAAATATTGAAATTGTTAAAACAGGTGTAGAGAAAAAATTACCAAAAAATGTATTTGTAAATGTAATTCCTTTAATACCATCTTTAAATAATCCTACAGTAAAAGAAATAGCAAAAGCCCTTGATGCAAAAATTCTATTTGGTAAAAAAAATATAAACAACCAGGCTGCTAATTATAAAGTTGGGGCAATGCAGTTACGTAATTATTTAACACATTTAGAAGAAAATAGTTTAATTATAACTCCTGGTGATAGAGCTGATGTAATATTAGGTGCGTTACAAGCAAATATATCTTCAAATTACCCATCGGTTGCTGGTATTGTTTTAACAGGAGGAATAATTCCTGAAAAACCAATTGTTAAATTAATAGAAGGATTAAATCAAATTGTTCCAATAATTTCAGCTAAACAAGGTACTTTTCAAGCCACTAATATTGTGGGGTCAGTTCGAGCTCAAATGTATGCTAGTAATAAACAAAAAATTATTACTTCCTTAAACGCATTTGATAAACATGTGGAAGTACATAAATTAAATGAAAGATTAATTTCTTTTACTAATAAAGGAATAACCCCAAGAATGTTCCAATATAATTTATTAAAAAGAGCAAAACAGGTTAGAAAGCACATTGTTTTACCTGAAGGCAATGATGATAGAGTTATTACTGCTGCTTGTAAATTAATTGAAATGAATATTGTGGATTTAACTATTTTAGGAAACAGGGATAAAATAGAAAGTACACTTAAAAGACTTCATATTAAAACAAAAATAGATAAAATAGATATTATTGATCCAACTGCATGTGAAAATTATCCAGATTTTGTTCAAACTTTTTATGAGTTAAGAAAGCATAAAGGGGTAACTATGGCAATGGCGGAAGATTTAATGTGCGATGTTTCCTATTTTGGAACAATGATGGTGTATAAAGGTTTAGCAGACGGTATGGTATCCGGTGCAGCACATACTACGCAACATACTATTAAACCAGCACTTCAATTTGTAAAAACCAAACCAGGTGTTTCTGTTGTTTCTTCTATATTCTTTATGTGTTTAGATGATAGAGTTTCTGTTTTTGGCGATTGTGCTATTAATCCAAACCCAACATCAGAACAACTAGCGGAAATAGCAATTTCTTCTGCTGATTCAAGTAAGAATTTTGGCATAGAACCAAAAATAGCAATGTTATCTTATTCATCAGGTACTTCAGGTAAAGGAGAGGATGTAGATAGAGTTAGAAAAGCTACAGAGATTATTAAAAAATTAAGACCTGATTTAAAAGTAGAAGGTCCAATTCAATATGATGCAGCAGTTGATGCATCTGTTGGAAAACTTAAATTACCAGATTCAGAAGTTGCAGGTCAGGCTAATGTATTAATTTTCCCGGATTTAAATACTGGTAATAATACGTATAAAGCAGTACAACGTGAAACTGGCGCATTGGCAATTGGACCAATGTTGCAAGGTTTAAATAAACCAGTTAACGATTTAAGTAGAGGTTGTACTATTGATGATATTTTTAATACAGTTGTTTTAACAGCTATACAAGCACAAGGAATATAAAAAATGAAAGTTTTAGTAATAAATTCAGGTAGTTCATCAATTAAATATCAGTTGATAAACATGCCTCAGGAAGAAGTTATTTGTTCAGGATTAGTAGAACGAATTGGATTAAATAATGCAGAAATTCATTATAAATCCTCTGAAAATGCAATTAATGAAGTTTTGGACATTCCAAACCATGAAATTGGACTGCAAAAAGTGGTTACGTTTTTATTAGATAAAAAAATTGGTGTAATAAAATCTACAGATGAAATTGAGGCAGTTGGTCATAGAGTTGTGCATGGAGGAAGTACTTTTTCTAACACTACCATAATTAATGATGAAGTAAAAGATAAAATAAAATCCTTATTTTCTTTAGCTCCATTGCATAATCCACCAAATTTAGAAGGAATTAATGTTTGTGAAAGTATTTTTCCAAATGCTAAACAAATTGCAGTTTTTGATACTGCTTTTCATCAAACTATGCCAGCGGTTGCTTATAAATATGCAATACCTAATAAGTTTTTAACAGAAGAACATATTAGAGTTTATGGTTTTCATGGAACAAGTCATAAATACGTGTCTGAAAAAACGATAGAGTATTTAGGAAAACAAAATTCTAAATTAATTACCATTCATTTAGGAAATGGATGTAGTATGACCGCAATTGAAAATGGTAAAAGTATAGATCATACTTTGGGTTTTGGACCAGTTACCGGATTAATTATGGGAAGTAGAAGTGGAGATATTGACCACACTATTATTTACTATTTGGTACACAATTTAGGATATGCTTTAGAAGATGTTAATAATATGTTACAAAAAGAAAGTGGCATGTTAGGGTTAACTGGCTACAGTGATTTGCGTGATATTGAAGCCGAAGCAGCAAAAGGAAATAAAGATTGCCAATTAGCTTTAGACATGAATGCTTATAGAATTAAAAAATATATTGGTTCTTATGCTGCAGCAATGAACGGATTAGATGCTATTGTTTTTACCGCAGGAATTGGTGAAAACTCAGTATTAATCAGAGAAATGGTCTGTAAGGATATGGATTATTTAGGTATTAATTTAGATTTAAAAAAGAACGATTTAAGAGCAAAAAAACTAACTGAAATTCAATCAGAAAAATCAAAAGTAAAAGTATTAATTATACCTACAAATGAAGAAGTAGAAATTGCAAAACAGAGCTATCAATTGGTTAAATAATTAGCTAAGTGATTAGTGCCCAATAATTAATGATTAAAAATAGATTTATTCATTTTTTTTTTTTTTTTACCTTTAATAAAAATTTAATCTAAAAAAAATACAAATGAAAAATTTAATCTTAATGACCTTATTAATCACCTTAATAAGTTGTAATAAAACTGACGAGCCAATACAAAATGGTTTTAATTTAGATGTAGGTTTGGAATTTTCAATTATTAACTCACTAAATGAGGATTTATTAGATCCTAATAACCCAAATCATATTGATGAAAGTAAAATAAAATTATTTTATGTAGTTAACGGCGAAACCCAAGAAGTTTATGATGGAAACATGGATAATCCTAGAAATTTTATGATTTATAAACATGAAAATGAATATAGAATAGGAATTTTTCAAAATACAGCTGATACAGAAGAGAAACCTATTACCTATATCAGATGGAATGATAATGATACAGATACTATTGAAACTTCTTATGAGAGAACAACAGGAGCTGTAATACAAAGAAAAATTTGGTTAAATGGAGAACAAATTTGGGATTGGACTGAAAATCAAGACCCTTTCTTTATTTTAACTAAATAACTGTAAATAAATAATTGATTAAAATAAAGAATCATTTTTTAAGAGATATTTTTACATATACTATAGTCGAATTAAGTAAAAAAGCATTGAAATTATTCAATGCTTTTTTTATAGAAATAAGAATAACTTCTTATTTTAAAGTACCGCACATATCTTCAGGTTTTACCCATTCGTCATATTGTTCGGCTGTTACATAACCTAATCTAACAGCTTCTTCTTTTAAAGTTGTTCCGTTAGCGTGTGCTGTATTAGCAATTTCTGCTGCTTTATAATAGCCGATTTTAGGGTTTAAAGCAGTTACTAACATTAATGAATTATTTAATAACTCATTAATTCGTTCTGTATTCACTTTTATTCCTACGGCACAATTATCATTAAAACTAACACAAGCATCGCCTAATAAGCGGGCAGATTGTAAAAAGTTAGCAGCCATTACTGGTTTAAATACATTCAATTCAAAATGACCTTGAACGCCTCCAACAGTAATTGCAACGTCATTACCCATTACTTGAGCAGCAACCATAGTTAATGCTTCAACTTGCGTAGGATTTACTTTTCCGGGCATAATAGAACTTCCAGGTTCATTTGCAGGTAAAATTAATTCTCCAATACCTGAACGAGGTCCAGAAGCCATCATACGAATATCATGTGCAATTTTACTTAATGAAACTGCTAATTGTTTTAATGCGCCGTGACTTTCTACAATAGCATCATGTGCCGCTAATGCTTCATATTTATTTTCAGCAGTTACAAAAGGTAATCCTGTAAATTCAGCAATTTTTTTG
Organism: Lutibacter sp. UBA4458; assembly: GCA_002390165.1. Taxonomy (GTDB): domain Bacteria; phylum Bacteroidota; class Bacteroidia; order Flavobacteriales; family Flavobacteriaceae; genus Lutibacter. The sequence continues at coordinate 9,310 of DGOU01000207.1, read as the reverse complement.
GCTACTAAAACATCATATCCTTTTGGGGTATTTAATCCTGTACCAACAGCAGTTCCACCTAAAGCTAATTCCGCTAAATGTGGTAATGTATTTTTTAAAGCTCTTAACCCGTGGTCTAATTGAGATGCATAACCAGAAAATTCTTGTCCAACGGTTAACGGTGTTGCATCCATTAGGTGAGTTCTTCCAATTTTAACAACATCTTTAAATTCAATAGATTTTGCAACAAATGTTTTTAGCAATTTTTCAATTCCAGGAATCGTTGTTTTTATTAACATTTTATAACTAGCAATGTGCATTCCTGTTGGAAAAGTATCGTTACTAGATTGTGATTTGTTTACATCGTCATTTGGTTGAATAACTTTTTCTCCTTCACCAATAACTCTTCCTGCAAGTTCTTGTGCACGATTAGCAATAACTTCATTGGCATTCATATTACTTTGTGTACCTGAACCGGTTTGCCAGATTACTAAAGGAAATTGATTGTACATTTTTCCATCTAAAATTTCATCACAAACTTTAGATATTAAATCTCTTTTTTCATTTGCTAAAACACCTAATTCGCAGTTAGCATGTGCAGCAGCTTTTTTTAAATAAGCAAATCCTTCAATAATTTCTTGTGGCATAGATGCACTTGGACCAATTTTAAAGTTGTTTTTTGATCGTTCTGTTTGAGCTCCCCAATATTTGTCTGCAGGAACTTTAACTTCACCCATAGTGTCTTTCTCAATTCTGTATTTCATAATAAAATATTATAATGATTAAATTTTAATTTGTTAAATATTTTAGAGGTAGTAATAATGTTGCTCAAAGTTACAAAAAGTGACTTTTAACTTCTTTAAAATTACTTATTTTTTTTAAATCTATTTGTAAGATATGTAACGCATTAAAAAAAATAAAAAAATATTGTGAATTTAAAAATAAATAGTAGTTTTGTGATTAATTATAACAATTAGACAATTTAATATGGATTTATCTCAGTTTTCAGGTTTTTTAATTTTCTTATCCATTTTTACAATGGGATTTTGGTTAATGTTATTTTTATTGTCATTTGTAGTTCCTTATTGGTTATATGGTAACATTAAGGAAATTATTAAATATAGAAAAGAAGGTAAAAAAAAGGAATAAATTATATTTAGATATATAAAAAGAGGCAATTTTAATTGCCTCTTTTTTTTATGCCTTAAACTGTTCATCTTCACCGCCACCATCATAGCCTTTTTGAGGTCGTCCTTTTTTCTTTTTTTGATTAAATCTGTACGTGAAGTTTAATAATATTTGACGTTCTCTCCATTGAAATTCTCCAGTAGTAATTGTGGTTGGTGTATAATCTGTTGATTTTCGTTTTCGAGAGTTAAATAAATCTCTAACATTAAAGGATAGGGTGGCTTTATCTTTAAATAAATCTTTACTAAAAGCTAAATTAACCATAAACATTCCTTCTCTTTTAGATTGTGCGGTTTCTCTAGGGCCTCTGTACATTGCACGGGTTTGCCAATCTATTTTGCCTGGTAAGGTAATTCTAGAGTTAAAACGAGTAAACCAGCTAACATCATTAGCATTATAGCTTATATTATTATAATTTCCTTTAGTTTGGTAACTGTAAAAATTAAAACTATTAGATAATCGCCACCATTTAAAAGGATTATAATTGGCAGTAAATTCAAACCCATATCTGTTTTGTGAGCTTAAATTAATAGGATTTCTAATAATTACTAAGGTTGGTGTTCCATCAATAATTCTTGTTTCTTCTCTTTGAGCAAATTCAAAATTATTTATGGAGTGCTGATAATAAACAGAAGAATTTAAAGTGAATTTATTCCATTTTTTTAAATAACCTAAATCTAATGCGTTGGTATAAGTTGGATCTAGAGCAATATTTCCTTTTCTAATATACGTTTCACTGGTTCGTGTTTCAAACGGATTTAAAAACCAATGTCTTGGTCTGCGTAATCTTCTATTAAATCCTAAAGTTAGGCTTTCAGAATCATTAAATTCAAACCCTAAATTAATAGTAGGAAAAAACTCTGTAAAATTTTTGTTATCAATTTCATTGGTTTGAATCAAGTTGATTTTTCTATCTGTGGTTTCCATTCGTAAACCTAGTAAATAAGAAAATTTATTTATTTTCTTGCCATATTGAGAATATACAGCATAAATATTTTGCTCAAACTTTAAGTTGTTTGAAAAGTTGGTATTATTATAATAACTAGCAGTGTTTTCATCAAAATCTTCTACTAAATAATCTGAATTTAATTTGTTTAAGTCAAACTTAAATCCAAATTCAAATTGAGAATTTTTACCAAAGGGTAATACATAATCACTTTTAATTAAATAGGTATTTGATTTTAGCAAGGTTGAATTCCTTTCAGGATTATTTATGGTTTGGGTAGGAAATATATCTGAATCGGTTATATCGGCATAACTATTTCGATTAGTGTTATCATACTGAAAATCAAAAGTTAATTTATGGCCACTTTTTTTGAAATCTTGTGTAAAGTTTAAAGAATATTCTGTGGTTTTATTATTTTCTTTCTCTTTTTCAATTCTATCATTTGTTTTGGTTAATGCATCAATATTATTAAATTCATTACTTGTATTGGTTGAATAATCTAAACCATTGGATTCATTGTATAAAACCGACCCTGTAATGGTGCTTTTTTTAGTTAAATAATACTCCATTCCAAATCTAGAATTAAAACTATTTCTTTTTCTGTCGTACCATTTATTTTCTTCTTTAGCGCTTAAAACGGTTTTAAATTCATCAAAATAAGTAGTGTAATTATTTGAATTTCCTGGAGCTTTTCTGTAGTTATAACCAATATTTGAAAAAATATTTAATTTTTTTGATCTTAAATTTAGGTTTGCAGAACCTCCTAAGTTATCTGGATTTCCAGCTGTTGCTGTTAAGGATCCATTAAAGCCAAGAGCTTTTCCTTTTCTTAAAATAATATTTAATATTCCGGCTGTACCTTCGGCATCATAACGAGCAGATGGACTTGTTATAACTTCAACTTTTTGAATTGCATCTGCCGGAAGCTGTCTTAAAGCATCTGTGCCACTTAATCCAACTAAGCCTGATGGTTTTCCGTTTACTAAAATTCTAACATTATCATTTCCTCGTAAACTTACATTTCCTTCCACATCTACATCTACAGAAGGTACATTGTCTAAAACATCTGACGCTGTTCCTCCTTTAACCGTCATGTCCTTACCAACATTATATATTTTTTTATCTAAATGAATTTCAACTGTGCTTTTTTCAGCAATAATTTCTACTTCATCCAATGCCTGAGCATCTGCCTTTAAAAATATACTTCCTAAATTAGTATTTTTTAGTAAGGATGAATTATTAATTTTTTTGGATTTAAAGGAAATAAATTCTACCGAAATATTATAATTTCCTTTTTTTACTGTAATTGTAAAATTACCTTGGGCATTTGTTAAACCACCAGTTATATTTTTTCCATTTAGTGGCGTTAACACTATAGTTGCATATTCTAATGGTTGCTTAGTTTCATTATCTAAAATTTTTCCGGTGATAATTATTTTTGAATTTGGATTATTTTGAGCTTCAATGGAAACAAAAGAGATGATACTTAATGCTAAAAGTATAATTTTTTTCATATAAAAGGATAGTGTAACTTTATTTTGTTGCAAATATATGCATTACAAAAATGGATAAACGTTAATGAGTGTTAACGCTTGTTAAATATTAATTAAAATTAGGATGAAGATTTTAAAGAATAGTTTTAATTATTTCCGGCGGTCTGCCAATAACTGCTTTTCCTTTATTTACTACAATTGGGCGTTCAATAAGTTTTGGATGGTTAACCATTGCCAAAATAATTTCTAAATCGGATAAAGTTTTGCCTTTATACTTTTCTTTCCAAATTGCTTCATTTTTTCGAACTAAATCCATAGGTTTTATTCCTAATAATTTAATTAGTTCCGTTAACTCTTTTTGTTCAAATGGTTTATCTAAATATTTTATAACTTCAAAAGGATTATTAGATTCTTCTAAAATTGCTAACCCTTGGCGACTTTTACTGCAACGTGGATTGTGATATATTTTCATAAAAAATGTTTTGGCAAAAATAACGATTAAAATTTTATTTTTATATCGTCTTCCTTTTTATTGAAGTTTACTTTTCTATCTTGTTTACGTTGGTTAAATCTATAGGTAAACGAAGCTAAAATAGTTGGGTATTGATTTCTACTATAAACATCAGAAATATAATTTGTATCAAATCTAGTTCGTTTTAATCTACTGGAATTAAAAATATCATCTGAGGTTATACTAATTGTAGCATTTTTATCAAAAATATCTTTACTAATAGCAAAATTAGCATAGGTATAAGCTTGTCTTGTAGAAACTGGACCTTTTGATTTTAAATAGTGTTTAACATTAGTTTGAACACTAAACCAATTTGGTATGCTAATTTTAGTTAGTAAACTAAAATCAACATTGGTGTTGTTACTATTAAAATCTTGCGTAATGGTTTTATTAGCAGAGTTTACAATTTGGAATACTCCAGATTGATCAAAATTAGCAATGGTTGTATTTGCGGTAAAACTAATTATTTTAGATGGTTTGTAAATTGCTGTAAAAATTGCTGCAGCATAATTTAATTTACCTAAATTAATTGGCTTAGTAATTAATTTGTTAAGCCCATTAACTTGCTCTCCGGTTTCATAAGTTACATATTGCCAATAATCGGTATAAATGGTATAATGTATTCTAGAATATAAAGATATTTTTTTACCAATATAATTATATGCCATTTGAAAATTATTCAAATAAATTGGGTTTAAATCTTCATTACCTTTGTAGGTTATGGTTTCACTAAGTTTTTGTTCAAATGGTTGTAATTCATAATAACCAGGTAAATAGTAGGTTTTACTATAACTTAAGCTTAAACTTTTAGTGTCCGAAAAACTATAATCCATAACAAAATCTGGAAATAAATTATTGTATTTTTTATTTTGAGTGGTATTTAAGTAGGCATAATTAATTTTATAGTTTAAAAATTCTGCTCTTAATCCTATTTGATAGTATAATTTGTTTAATTGTTTACCATAAATAATAAAAAAAGCATGGTTGGTATCTTTAAAATCTATTAATTTAGAAGTGTTTACTTCCACATATTCAAAAGGAGTATCTCCAAAATT
>DGOU01000207.1:1345-4034 GCA_002390165.1 Lutibacter sp. UBA4458 | reverse complement strand
CTAAAATTATCATCTGAAAAATTAGAGTTTGTATTGGTAAAATTATTTATATAATGTTCTTTATCGTTACTATGCGTAACATAAGCGGTTAATATTTGTCCTTCTTTAGCAAATTTTTGTTCAAAATTAACCACAAATTCTAGAATTTCATCGTTAAAAGTCCCATCATTACTACGGTTGTTGGTAGCGGTAGAATTTTTGGAAGCATCCAAAATATTAGAAAAGGTTTTTGAATGATTTTTTGAATCAAGATTAGTATAATTTAATGTTGTTGTTAACGTACTTTTTTTAGATAAATAAAAATCTGTTCCAATAGTACTTACAAAAGCGTTAGTAGGTTGTTCGCTTTCAGAATATTCATTTAAATAGGAAGTAGTTACACCATTATTAAAATATTCATTTTTAGTGGTAGCCAATTGAATTGGATTTCTATGAAAATAGCTAGTATTTGTAAAAAAATTTATTTTTTTTGATTTATGGTTTAAGGTTAATAACGTTCCATAATAATCTTTAAAACCACCAGTTCCAGTTAAAGAAGCGTTTAAGCCTTCATCTTTTCCTCTTTTTAAGACAATATTAATTATGGCTCCAATGGTTGCGCTATAACTTGCACCAGGATTATTGATTACTTCAATTTTCTCTACCGAACCAGCAGGTAATGATTTTAAAGCATCGGCTTTTGATAGAGAGGTTGTTTTACCATTAATCATAACCGCAACATTATCTTGTCCGTTTAATTTTATGTTTCCAGAAGGGTCAACATCTACAGAGGGAATATTTGATAAGATTTGTGTAATTGTAGAGCCACTTGCAGCAATATCTTTGCCAACATTAAAAACCATTTTTCTTTTTTTGAATTCTAAGGTGCTTTTCTCCGCTACAACTTCAACTTCTCCAAGGTTTTTAACATCCATTTCTAGAGTTATAGTTCCAATATTTAAATCTCTATTAATAGTGGAAATATTTAATGTTTTTGTTTTGTAGGAAATAAATTCAACGGTTGCTTTATAAGTTCCTTGTTCTACATCAATAGAAAATTTACCACGTTGGCTAGTAATACCTCCGTATTTAATTTCCTTTGAATCGATATTTTTAAAAATTATGGTAGCATCTTCAATAGCAATTTTGGTTTTACTATCAATTATTTTACCAGAAATAGTATAAATAGGTTTTTTTGAGTTTTGGCTAAATAATAGCGCAGGACCTAGTAAGATTAGCAGTAAAAATACTCTTCTCATAAATTTGGGATCAATTAATTTTTCAAACAATTTTTAATTATCAACTTATAAATTGATAATTTTTATCTTTAACATTCGCAAAAATACACATTATTATGAATTAATAACGGTTTATGGGTATTTATTTGCTATTTATTTAAAAAATATCATAAAAAATTAAAAATTTATTTTATAAGTTTCCAAAGTTTTAATTAAAAGTTCATTTGGCTTATAATGAATACCAATAAAATTTATTTTTTGTGCTGCTGTAATATTTTCTTTATTGTCATCAATAAAAATAGTTCTTTCAGGAATAATTTTGTACCTGTCTATAATAATATTATAAATTTTAGGAAATGGTTTTCTAGTTTTTTCAACCCCAGAAACTACTACGCCATCAAAATTTTTAAAAAACGGAAATAATTCTAAGGCTAACTCCCATTTCTCTGCACTCCAATTAGTTAATCCATATATTTTATAGTTTTCGGTTTTTTGTAACTTATATAGAAGTTCCACATTTTCAGTTATGATACCAGAAAACATATGATGCCATTCCTTATAATATATTCTAATCCAATTTTCATACTGTGGAAATTCGGCAATTTTAACATTTACTGCTTCTTCAATGGTTCTTCCAGCATCTTGCTCAATATTCCATTCTGATGTGCATACAGTATTTAAAAACCAGCTAGCTTTTTCTTCATCTCCATTAAAAACTTTTCTATATACATTTTTAGGATCCCAATCTACAAGTACACCTCCCAAATCAAAAATTATAGTATCTATTTTTTGGTTCATTATAATTCGTTTGAGGTTTCCGTTTGACCTTGTTGCATTAAGTATGCTTTTATAAATCCATCTAAATCTCCGTTCATAACGGCATCTACATTTGCGGTTTCAAAATTGGTTCTAACATCTTTAACAAGTTTATAAGGATGCATTACATAATTTCTAATTTGAGAACCAAAATCAATTTTCATTTTATTAGCTTCAATTTCATTCCGTTTTTCACGTTGCTTTTGCAATTCAATTTCATATAATTGAGATTTTAATAATTGCATGGCTTTTGTTTTATTCTCTAATTGAGAACGTGTTTCAGAATTTTCAATCATAATTCCAGAAGGTTTATGACGTAAACGAACGGCTGTTTCTACCTTGTTAACATTTTGTCCTCCAGCACCACTTGAACGCATAGTTTCCCAAGAAATATCTGCCGGATTAATGGCTATTTCTATACTATCATCCGCCAGAGGATATACATAAACCGATGCAAAGGAAGTATGTCGTTTTGCATTACTATCAAAAGGAGAAATCCGTACCAATCGGTGTACACCATTTTCACCTTTTAAATAACCGAAGGCAAATTCGCCTTCAATTTCAATGGTTACGGTTTTAATTCCTGTTACATCACCAGCTTGAAAATTTAACTCTTTAACTTTAAATCCTTGCTTTTCACTCCACATTAAATACAT
>DGOU01000207.1:0-1258 GCA_002390165.1 Lutibacter sp. UBA4458 | reverse complement strand
AGCATGTTTTTAAATTCTAAATTTTCAACTAAAGTAATTGTTGCATGGTATAATTTTTCAATTTCATCTTCGGTTGCTTCTCCTTCAGAATAAAACTCAAAAAGAATAGAAATTTCTTCTAAATTAGAAGTGATTTTAGTGAAATCTTCCACCCATTGTTTTTTTGAGCGAATAGCTTTCATAACTATTTCTGCTTCCTTTGGGTTGTTCCAAAAATCAGGATTTGCAGTTTGTTCTTCTTCATTAGATATTTCAATTATTTTCTTGTCAATATCCAAGTAAGTTTTTAACTTGCCAGTGCGTTCCTGTAATTTATTTATATGTTCGTTAGTTATCATTTCAATGATTAAGAAATACAAAAATAACCTTTCATTTTTAAACTATGCAAATTAATTTAATAAGCGATACCGTAACCAAACCTACAAAAGGAATGTTAAAAGCCATGATGAATGCCAAAGTTGGCGATGATGTATTTAAGTCAGATCCAACTGTTAATAAGCTTCAACATAAAATGGCAGAAATGTTTGGTATGGAAGATGCACTGTTTTTTCCTTCCGGAACAATGGCAAATCAAACTGCAATAAAATTACATACACAACCAGGAGATAAAATGTTTTGTGATAAATGGGCACACGTTTATAATTTTGAAGGAGGAGGAGCAGCATTTAATTCAGGAGTAACCTCGCATTTAATGGATGGAAATAGAGGAATGTTTACTGCAAACCAGTTAGAAGAAGCCGTTTCAGGAGGAAGATCGGATATTCATGTGCCATATTCTAGATTAGTTGCCATAGAAAATACCACAAATAAAGGCGGTGGTGCTTGTTGGAATTATGATGAAATTTTAAAAATTAGTAAAATTTCTAATCAACATAATTTAGCAATGCATTTAGATGGCGCTCGATTATTTAATGCTTTAGTAGCTAAAAATGAAACACCAGAACAATATGGAAAGGTTTTTAATACTATTTCCATTTGTTTGTCCAAAGGGTTAGGAGCTCCGGTTGGGTCAGTTCTTTTAGGAACAAAAGCACATATAGAAAAAGCATTAAGAATTAGAAAATTATTTGGTGGCGCTATGCGACAGTCTGGCTATTTAGCTGCAGCAGGAATTTATGCTTTAGATAACCATGTAGAACGATTAGGAACGGATCATAATCACGCAAAAACTATTGGTAGTGCGTTACAAAAATGCGCATTAATTAAAAATGTGGAACCTATTGAAACGAATATTATTATTTTTAATGTGCAAGATGAT
>DGOU01000068.1:14525-18550 GCA_002390165.1 Lutibacter sp. UBA4458 | reverse complement strand
TTTAACACTTTTAAATATAGTTTCGGTATCAAGGGGTTGTAAAGTTCTTAAATCTATAATATCAGCGTTAATATTGTTGTTTTTAATTTCTTTTATGGCCCAATGAACACCAGCTCCAAAAGTTATAATACTTACTTCATTTCCTTCATTTAAAATAGTAGCTTGCCCAAAAGGAATAGTATAATAATTTGTAGGAATATCTTGATAAACGGTTCTGTAAAGTGCCTTATGTTCAAAAAACATAACTGGATTTGGGTCTTCAATTGCTGTTGCTAATAAACCTTTTGCATCAGTTGGAAATGCTGGATAAACTACTTTTAAACCAGGTGTTTTGGTAAACCAAGCTTCATTAGTTTGACTATGAAAAGGACCTGCGCCAATACCTGCACCACAAGGCATTCTTAAAACAACATCGGCATTTTGAGCCCATCTATAAAATGACTTTGCTAATAAATTAATTATTGGGTTAAATCCAGAAGTTACAAAATCAGAAAATTGCAGTTCTACTACAGATTTATAGCCATTAATTGCTAATCCATAAGCAGATTCTATAATACTAGATTCACAAATTGGTGTGTTTCTAACTCGTTCTTTTCCAAATTGCTCTAAAAAACCATCTGTAATTTTAAATACGCCACCATACTCCGCAATATCTTGGCCCATAATTACTAAATTAGGATATTGCGCCATACTTTGTTTTAACCCTAAAGAAATGGCATCTACAAAACGCATATTTTCTTTTGTTTCTGAAGGGTTTTGAATATTTATTTGTGAAGGTGCGTAAACATCTTTTAGTTCATTTTCAATAGTAGAAATTGTATCTTCTTCTGCAAAAGCTATTTTTAAATTTTTATGTATTTCTTCAACAATTTCTTGTTTGATGGCTACTTCTAATTCTTCTGTAATAATATGTTCATTTTTTAAAAAATCTTGATAATTAACAACAGGATCTTTTAACGCCCACTTTTCTAGTAAGTTATGCGGTACATATTTATTTCCACTTGCTTCCTCATGACCACGCATTCTAAAAGTTTTAAAATCAAGCAAAATTGGTCTTGGGTTTTCTCGAACGCTTTTAGCCAATTCATTTACCTTTTTATGAACTTCTAAAATATTATTTCCATCAATAATATAACTTTCCATGCCATAACCAATTCCTTTATCCGCTATGTTTTTACATTTAAATTGTTGGCTAGACGGTGTAGATAAACCGTATTCATTACTTTCTATGCAAAATAATACAGGTAAATTCCATACGGATGCTACATTTAATGCTTCATGAAAATCACCTTCGCTAGTTCCACCATCGCCACAAAAAACTGCCGTAGCTTTAGCTTCATTTTTTAATTTATAGGATAATGCTATTCCATTTGCCACACCAAGTTGTGGCCCTAAATGAGAAATCATTCCAACAATATTATATTCTTTTGTGCCAAAATGAAAAGAGCGATCTCTACCTTTAGTAAAACCTCCTTTTTTACCTTGCCATTGAGAAAATAAACGATGCAAAGGAATGTTTCTAGTCGTAAATACACCTAAATTTCGGTGCATTGGTAAAATAAACTCATCGGATGATAATGATTTTGCAACCCCAACAGGTATTGCCTCTTGACCAATACCAGAAAACCATTTAGAAATTTTACCTTGCCTTAAAAGAATAAGCATTTTTTCTTCAATTAGGCGAGGTTTTAAAATTAGTTTGTATAATTCTATAAGTTCCTCATCAGAATAACCTTGACGATTAAAATCCATTAATTTTCTATTTTAGTTAGTAGAGTTTGAATTTTTTAATTCAAGAAACCAAAAATAGAAGAATTTTGTGTATAAAAAAACCTTAACAAAATATGTTAAGGTTTTTAAAAGTTATTTTTTATAATTCCCTAAAAATAGAATGCATTAACCTAGTTTTGTCATTAATGCTTTCTTCTAATGAAATCATTGTTTCCGTTCTTGAAACGCCATCAATATCATCTATTTCAAAAATAATTTCTTTGGCGTGAGTAGTATTTTTTGCTCTAATTTTACAGAAAATATTATATTTTCCAGCGGTAACATAAGCGATAGTTACGTTTGGTATTTTCCTTAAATCTTTAATTACCTGTTTTGTTTTTGAAGTTTTCCCTAAATAGATTCCAACATGCGAAATAAAAGAGTACCCCATTTTTTCATAATCAAGGCTTAAAGTAGAACCTTTAATAATTCCTTCATCTTCCATTTTTTTTACACGAACATGAATAGTTCCTGCAGATACCACTAGTTTTTTAGCAATATCAGTAAATGGCGTTCTTGCATTTTCTATTAAAATATCTAATATTTGATGATCTATTTCGTCTAATACAAATTTTTTCATACTATGTTTTTATTAAAAATAAATTGTAATAGTGCAAATTTATTAAAAAAAAATCATTTAAACATAATATATTTACGAATTTGACAATTTTAATTGATTAAAAACTAAATTTTCTGATTCTATAATCGTATTTGAACCATAATTTGATAAATCTCCTGATTTTTCAATATGTTCTTCTCTAATAAAATTGTGATTACGATATTTAAAAACATACTGAATTCCGATATCTTGCAAACTATTATTTGGCATTTTTACATTTTTATAAATCTTATCTAAAAAAAGCTTATCATTATTCGGAATATCAAAATAGGCTTTAAAATTTTGATGATCTGTAGTAGTTGCTAAATAATAAAAGCCTTGCAATAATGCCATAAAGTTAAATTTTCTGGTTATATCTCTGTCATAATCATTTTTATAATGACCACATTCAATTAAAATAGTATTGTAACCTAACTTTTGAAAATTATCTCCAGTAGCAGTTGGATAAAACTCATCGGTATATCTTCCAATTTGATTTGGAATAACTTTTTGCAATAACGAATTCATTGCTACAATTACGCTCATAGTTTCCTTTCTTCCTTTAGTTAAAGTCCTTTCTTTATCTTCAGAAGGAGCTAGAAAGGATAAGGTAGCTGGATTAGATGTGCCTTTTACATTAAAAATTGAACGTTGATCATGTAAATTAAAACAAAATGATGGATTAAATTGCTCTAATTCCTTACGTAAAATTTTACTTTCAGTTGCTTTTTGCGTTACAGCATCCCTATTTAAGTCAATTTTGTTGGCATTTTCTCTTGTAAATAGAATTGCTCCATCCGGATTTAATATAGGAATAAAAGTTATAGTACAATTTTCAAGAATAGTTTGAAGTTGCTCTGTAAAATCTTCTAAAGGATTTTCAATAAGATTGAAAAAATCGAAGAGAGCCTTTGTTCCTGTACTTTCATTTCCATGCATTTGCGACCATACTAAAATTTTAGTAGTACCAGTTCCAACACTAATTTTATAAATAGGAATGTTATTTTCAGAATAGCCGAGTATTTCTTTTTTAAATTTAGTAGAAAGGTTTTTTATTAAAGGTTCTATATTTTCAAATAATATTCTTCTTCCTTTTAAGTTCTTCTCAAAAATTTTAGGATAATCCGTTATTAATTTGGTTGCGTTTAATGTATTCATTGTGTTTAGTAAATTACAAATGTAAATATAACATTGTTTACAATTGTAACAAGTGAAATTAGATTATTGATATACAATTGTAATTAGTTTTGCAATAGCAATTTTCATTAAATTTAGCAAGTATCAATAAAATTGATATAAATTCCATAATAAATTTAATATAAGGGATTTAATCACTTTTAATTGCATTGTTAGTTTAACATAAATTGATTTTTAAAACAACTTTATTACAATTAATTTTGATGTGGATTTTACATTAGTTACATTTGTAATTAATAAATAATGTTACAATGGTAAACATAGAGGAATTTGCTTCTAGGCTTAAAATAATGCTAAATTATTATGAAATAACTGCTGCACAACTTGCTGAAAAGATAGAAGTGCAACGCTCAAGTATTTCTCATATACTATCTGGACGAAATAAACCTAGTTTAGAATTTGTATTAAAAATATTAAAAGCATTTCCTGAAGTGGAATTATATTGGTTGCTAAATGGAAA
>DGOU01000068.1:0-14445 GCA_002390165.1 Lutibacter sp. UBA4458 | reverse complement strand
GGATTCTGATATTGAACGGATTGTAGTTTTTTATAAAAATGGTACTTTTAAAAATTATATACCATAAAAAAAGGCTTTACCTAGAATAGATATAGCCCTTTTCACTTTGTTTTAATGTTACTTTACATGAGTAATTGAGCAATTCCTTTTCTTATAACTAAAATTATTTCTTCTTTATTAGTATTTTTTGATTTCATTTGCACGTTTACAATTTGATTCATCATATTAACCGCCATTTTATCAAATTTAAATTTTTTGTATTTCTTTCCTAAAATTACAAATCTATCTGTTAAGTTAGTTATTGCTTCAACATTATTACTCTCTATAATCATTCTGTAGCCTTGTCCGTATAAATTTTGAACTTGTTTATCACTAGAATTAAACATTCCTGAAAGCACGTTAGAAGCTATAAAAGGTAAATTTGTAGTGTCTTTTTCGTTTATATAAATGGTAGTAATTGCTGAAGCTAAATTTTCTTTAGAGTCTTTATTTAAAGTATTTAACTTATTTAATGCAGAAGATTTATCTATTTGATATAAAGACACTAAAGCGCTTTTTGTCATTGCAAAAGATTTACTATTTAAAGCATTTTCAAATATTGGCTTATAAACTGGATCTACTAATTTGCCCAGCACATCTATAGCAGCTGCTTTTACTAATGTTTTTTTATCATTTTGAGCTAGTTGAACAATTTTTGCAATAGCATCTTTTTTATTGTATTTCTGAAATAAATCAATATGTTGTAAAGCATATATTCTTAATTTATAAAATGGATCATTAAACGCTTTAATTAGTGCATAATACGCTTCTTTACTAGTAGTTTGATTTTTTGCAATTTCTTCTAATGCTAATTTTCTATCTAAATAATGTGGTGCATGTTTAAATTGATACAGATAATTAGCAATAGTTTTATTTTCATTAATTTCTGCTAGTAAAACGTGTTTTGCATCAATATTTATAAGTTTAGGCAACTTATTAAAGTTAAAAGTAAATGACTCGTCTGAGTGGTTTATCCATACATTGTGTCTTACGTTAGTATTATCTTCATAAATATCAATACTTAATGGAAACACAAATGTTTTTTCTTTTTGTTTAACATTTACGGTAACTGTTTTATTAATGGTGTTAAAATCATAAGAAACATCCATTTTTATATGGCCGCTGCCATAATACCATTCGTTAAAAAACCAGTTTAAGTCTTTACCGCTTACTTTTTCTAGAGCTAATCGTAAATCTTCGGCTTCAGCGGTTCCAAATTTATGTTCTATTAAATATTCTTTAAGTCCTGCAAAAAAAGCATCGTCACCTAAATAATCATTTAACATATATAAAATTGCTCCTCCTTTATGGTAACTAACGGCATCAAACATGTCTTCTTTATCTTTATAATAAAATCTAACTAAATCTTTAGCTTCACTTTTACTATTTAAATAGGTTTGTTGATCTTCATACATTAATGCATTTGCTTTATCATTTCCATATTTATGTTTAAGCCATAAATATTCTCCATACGTTGCAAAAGATTCGTTTACCGTTAAATTTGACCAGCTTTCAGTCGTTACTAAATCACCAAACCAATGATGAAATAACTCATGAGAAATGGTGTTTTCCCAAATATTTTCGTCAATTAATTGTCCTTTTTTTTGTTGGGCTCCTTCGCCATGAACCACAGCAGTAGTGTTTTCCATTGCGCCACTTACATAGTCTCTCACTACAATTTGGTCGTATTTATTCCATGGATAAGGAACTCCAGTAATATTTGAAAAATAAGTAATCATTTCAGGAGTTTTGCCAAAAATTTCTTTAGCAACAGGTTCATATTCTTTTTCTACATAGTAGTTTACAGGAATACCATTACAAGAGTCGTTTACAATACTAAAATCGCCAACACCCATAAAAAATAAATATGGTGCGTGTTTTTCATCCATTTTCCAATAATCAGTTCTTGTTCCGTTAGCATTTTTTATTTGGCTAACCAATTTACCATTAGAAAGCGTTACGTATTTATCTGGAACAGTCATGTAAATTTCTTCAGTGCTTTTTTGATTTGGAGTATCTATTGTTGGAAACCAGCAACTATTAGATTCTGTTTCACCTTGTGTCCAGATTTCTGTAGGTTTATCAGGGTCATCTTCTTTAGGATCAATAAAATATAATCCTTTTGCATCGGTTATGGCTTCGCTCCCATTTTGTTTTACTTTTTCAGGATTTGCAATGTATTTTATATATACGGTAAAAGATTCATCTTTAGTGTAGTTTTTACCTAGCTCAATAGTAATTTCGTTATCTGAATAATTATAAGCTACTGGTTTGCTATCTACTTTTACTTGCTTAATTGTAAATGCTTTAGCGTCTAAAACTACTTTATTCGTCGGGTAAAAATGCGGAGATAGTGTTACCCAGGCTTCGCCATTCATTTGACTTTCTTGAAAATTGAAATCTACTTTTAATTTGGTGTGAACTAAATTGTTAATTTTTGTTTTTTCAGCACGATAATCTGTTTTTTGAGCTACTATAAATGTTGAAGAAATTAAAAATATAGCAAGTATTATTTTTTTCATTAGTTTATTGCATTTAATTAAGATTTCAAAAATACTATTTTAAATTAATTTTGTTGTTAATAAGCAGTTAAAAAGCCATACTGTAGTAGAGTATGGCTTATATTATTTTTATAAAAATTAATTTTTTAGTTTAAACTTTTAAAAAGACTCTCTAATTGATTCATTTGGTTAGAGTTTCCATCAATTTTTATATCCTGAGATAGTTTTAAAATATCAGAAGGATTCATGTTTTCTCCTAAAATTCTAACAATGGCAAATCCTTTTTTATTATCAGATCCGAATACAACTACTTCATTTATAGCATTTTCATCTCCTAAATAATTAACACTAACATTACTTTTATTTCTTTTAAACCTAATTAACTGTTTGTATTTAGGATTTTTAAGAATTTTTTCCACTTTCATTTTTTCAGATACATACAATTTCTCATTGTTTTCATTTAATTGAAGTGCTAAGAAATTCATTTTTTTAATAGTGTTTAAGGTGTTTTTTGCACTATCTGAAACATCAACATTTTTTAATTGTATAATACTTGCAGGAACATCAACAGACATAAACTCGTTGTTTTCTTTACTATCTACAATATATTTCTGCAAAGTAGGTGTTGTGTTGCAAGATATTAGGACTAATGCTGCTGCTAATAAAATTCCTTTTATTTTAAATTTTAACATTATGTTTTTTTTTAGTTTATTTATCATTTTTAGGAATATAATTATCCGTGATTTCGGAAATTTTATTCAAATCAATATCCCCAGTAAGAGAAAGTATAACTGCCTCTTGACTGGTTTTATTAGCCATATCATTTACAAACATTAATAATTCACTTACGTGGGTGTCATCTTTTCCTTTTTTTACATAAATTTTTACATTAGCATCCTTATCTTTTACCCGCATTAATTCAGTTAATTTAGCTTTTTTTAAATAAGAACCAACCACATTTTTCATTTGACTGGCAATTTCATTATTTTCGGTTGTAAATACTTTTAATGAATTCAAATTTTGAACCATTTGTACATAATCATTCGATTTTGCATTATCTCCTTTAAAAGTGCTTAACATTCTAAAGGCTTCTTTGTTAACTACTACGGTAGTTACATCATCCATATCTTCAAATTTGTCAAAAATAGATTCTTGAGCAAAAGAAGTATAGGAACCTATTAGCAATACTGCTATTAAAATTATTTTTTTCATTTTTAGTTTATTTAAATTGTTTAAAAATTTTGTTTTTTGTTGTTTCAAACTCTTGCAATTCTTCAATTGCATTAGTTCCTTTGTTTAAATTTACCGAAAGCATATTTAATGCCATTTGTGTGTTTGCATAAATTTTTTCGGCTTTATTTTGCTGGTTTTTTTGGTAACCAGTATAAACACTTACCAGTAAAATTAATGAGGCTGCTACCGTTAACCATCTCCAATTCCGTGGTTGACTTTTTAATTGGATGCTTTTGGTAAAGCGCTCATTTTTACTAGTTGAAAAATAATGGAATACACTTTGGTACTCTTTTAAATGTGGAGCTACATGATCACTTAAAAAATAAGTTCTTAACTCATTTTCTTCTGCAATAGTAGTTTCTGCATTTTCATATTTTTCCAACAACTTTTCTATGTTAGCTAATTCCATAATTATGTTGTTTTATTAATTGTTCTCTAATTGTTTTTCTTGCTCTTGATAAGCTTACTCGTATTGCAGTTTGTTTAATTTGTAACATTTCTGCAATTTCTTTAAACTCATATTGTTCTATATCTCTTAATTGAATGATTAACTTTTGTTGTTCTGGCAAATTTTCTATTAACCTTTCTACTAAACTAATACTATCATTTAATTCTATCTTTTTCTGTAATGAAAGATCTTTTTCTTTATAATTGCTATGAACCAATTTTAAATTACTAGCTTGTTTAGATTTAAGTCTGTCAAAACAATAATTTTTAGTCATTGTCATAGCAAAAGCCTCTACACTTTTATAATCTCCTAGTTTTTCTCTATTTTTCCAAAGCTTAAAAAACAATTCTTGTGTTGCATCTTCCGCTTCTTCTGTAGACACCAATAATCGTTTTGCTAAACGAAATACTTTATCTTTAAAGGGTATTACAGTATTTAAAAACTCCGATTGCTTCATTTTTAAGTTTGGTTTCTACTAATTTTAAGTCGGTTTCACAATTATGACGAACAAGTTACGTTTTTGTAACAGAAACTATAAATATTGTAATTTTTTCCATAAATTTCGACACAATTATAAACTATAAAACCTCAAAATGAAAAATTATCGTTATTTAGGATTGATTCTTGTTCTAATTGGATTAACTATCGGATGTAATAAAAAACATGAAATAATCTCTCCTTCTATTTCTAATATAGATAATCCTATTAATAATTTTGTTTGGCAAGCAATGAATTCTTGGTACAATTGGCAAACTAATGTGCCTGCCTTGGCAGATTCAAAAGATGATAATTCTGATAGCTATTCTACCTATTTAAACAGTTTTTCCACACCAGAAAGTTTATTTAACAGTTTACTTTATGATGCAGGTAATACCGATCGGTTTTCTTGGTTTATTGAAGATTATGTTGAACAACAAAAGCAATTTCAAGGAATATCGTTATCTTTTGGTTTTAGATTGCAAGGTGTAAGTATTAATAGTATTGGTGATGTTATTTTATATGTTCGCTATGTTAGCGATAATTCTCCTGCTTTTGATGCAGGTATAAAACGTGGTGATATTATAAATGCAATAGATGGTGTTGTTTTAAATGAAACTAATTATAACAATACAGTGGGTAAATTATCTAACGATACGGTAACTTTATCTTTTGTAACTGAAAATAATGGAACCTTAACTTCTACTGGCGATAAAACTATTACTGCAGTTGAAGTATCGGATAATCCCGTTTATTTATCTAAAGTTTTTGATAATATAAATGGCAGAAAAGTTGGCTATTTAGTTTATAATGGATTTAGATCTTCTTATAATGATGAATTAAATGCTGAATTTGCTGATTTTAAAGCTGCAGGGGTTAATGAATTTATTTTAGATTTACGTTTAAATGGCGGTGGTTCCGTTGCTACATCTTCTTATTTAGCAAGTATGATTGACGGTACCACAAGTACAGATGATAAATTTGCAGATTTAAAATTCAACAGCAAACATTCTAATGAAAATAGTACGTACACTTTTCAAGACACACAAAATGATTTTGATGCTACTGGTGCAAAAACAGGCGAAGAAACTATAAATAAATTGGATGGAATAACTCGATTATATGTTTTAACCTCTGGCAGTACTGCTTCTGCAAGTGAAATGATTATTAATGGATTAAAACCTTATATGCCTGTTAAAGTTATTGGCACAACAACGTATGGTAAAAATGTTGGTTCTATAACCTTATATGATTCTCCAGGCTCAGATTTCACAAGCCAATCTTCTGCCAATGCAAATCATAAAAATGCGATGCAACCAATTGTATTTCAGATATTTAATAAATTAGGTGAAAGTGATTATACGCAAGGTTTTACTCCTGATATTGAGGTAGTTGAATATAATTTTTGGAATAATATTTTACCATTTGGAGATGAAAATGAAGTGGTTTTAAAAGCTGCTTTAGATGATATTAGAGGTCTTTCAGCTAAAAGTACTATAAAAAATAAAAACATTACCCCTTTAAAAGTACTTCCATTAGAAAATAAATTTGATAAAGAAATGTATATTACTAATGATTTTTTAAACTAATTATTTAAGTAATAAAATTTTTAAAAGGCAGGTTTTCCTGTCTTTTTTTATGTAAATAAATGGCTATATTTGAAGGTTATCAAACCATTCATCCATGAAAAAAATCAGCATACTTTTACTTATTACATTTTTATTAGGATGCAATGCTAAACAAGAAGTAAAAGCACCAAAAATTCAAATCAAAAAGTTTAAAATAGAAGATTGCAGCATTAGAGCAATAACAGTTTTAAACGATACTTCTGTAGCATTTGCCGGTTCTAACGGTGTTTTTGGAATTATAAACAATAAAGGTATAATTTCCAATTTAAACAAAATTAAATACGACACTATTAAGCCTGAATTTAGAACAATTACATCTACCACAAATGATATTTTTATTTTAAGTGTTGCAAATCCGGCATTATTATATAAAATTAAAAACGATTCCTTAGTTTTAGTTTATAAAGAAGTTAATAAAAAAGTGTTTTACGATTCTATGCATTTTTTTGATGATAAAAATGGCATAGCAATGGGCGACCCAACTGAGAATTGTTTATCTATAATTACAACTAACAATGCTGGTAATACTTGGCATAAAATGCCTTGTTCCAATCTGCCTAAAATTGAAAAAGGAGAAGCAGCTTTTGCAGCAAGCAATACTAATATAAAAATTATAAAAGATAAAGTTTGGTTAGCAACTGGCGGATTAAAATCTCGTGTATTCTACTCTTCTGATAAAGGAAAAACTTGGGAAGTGAGTAATACACCAATAATTCAAGGAGAAGCTACTACAGGCATTTATACCATCGATTTTTATGATGAGAATAATGGGATTATTGCCGGAGGAAATTACACCAATAAGTTTGAAAAATCTACAAACAAAGCAATTACTACAAATGGCGGAAAAACTTGGACTGCTATTGCTACAAATCTATCTCCTAATTATGTTAGTTGCATACAATATGTTCCTAATTCAAAAGGAAAAAAAATAATTGCAGTTTCAACCAATGGCATTTTCTATTCAGGTAATTCTGGTAAAAAATGGGAAAAACTTAGTAATGAAGGATTTTATGCCATTAAATTTGTAAATAAAAATTTGGCTTGGTTATCTGGTAATAATATACTTGCTAAAATGGAAATTAATTAATTATTTTTATATGAAACATCTGCTTTTTCTTCTTATTATTCTTTCTGTTTTTAGTTGTGAAAAATCATCAAAATTAGAGCAAAAAATGACTTGCTCTTCTTCTAAAATGAATAATCTTCATAGAATAAAAGATTTTAATAATAACTTTACTATAAACATTCCAAAATCTTGGAAAACAAATTATTACTATGATGCTAGTACTTCTGAAATTTATGCTGCTGATACCATTAAGGAATTAACCAAATCGTTTATAATTGGGGTTTCGTTTCATAAAGAGAACTTGGAACTAAACCAATCTTATTTTAATAAAATAGATTCCTTACTAATTTTAAAAAAGTTAAATAAATATGAGTTTGAACAGGAGCCCTTTATTAAAAAACCTTCCTATTGGTATTTAGTTAAAGGAACAAAAAACGGATTTACCTATCATCAACTAAATATAACGATTAAAAATTCTGAAAAATCGTATATAAATGCAACTGCTGAAATTTATGGAGATTCGTTTGTTGACAATAGAATTTGTAATTCTATTTCCATTTTAAAAACCATTCAATTTTTAGAATAATTTATGATAATAACATTGCGTAAACTTGCGTATATGACTATTTTTGAAAAAAAATTAAAAATATGCAACAAATTATAGATCGCTTTGTTAAGTATGTGACTGTAGATACGCAGTCCGACCCAGAAAATCCAGCTTTTCCAAGTACTGAAAAACAATGGACTTTAGCTCGTATGTTAGTAGATGAATTAAATGAAATTGGTTTAGAAGATGTAACGCTCGATGAAAACTGTTATATAATGGCAACTTTACCATCTAATGTAGATTATAAAGTGCCAACTATTGGTTTTATAGCTCATATAGATACCAGTCCAGATTTTACTGCGGAAAATGTAAAACCTCAATTTCATCCAAATTACGATGGAAAAGATATTGTTTTAAGTAAAGAAGAAAACATTGTTTTATCTCCAAGTTATTTTGAAGATTTACTTTTATACAAAGGGCAGACTTTAATTACTACAGACGGCACTACCCTTTTAGGAGCCGATGATAAAGCAGGTGTAACCGAAATAGTTTCTGCAATGGAATATCTAATTAATCATCCTGAAATTAAACACGGAAAAATTAGAATTGGTTTTACTCCAGATGAAGAAGTTGGTAAAGGAGCTCATATGTTTGATGTTGAAAAATTTGGTGCAGAATGGGCATACACTATGGATGGAAGTGCTGTTGGAGAATTAGAATACGAAAATTTTAATGCAGCTGGAGCAAAAGTTACTATAACAGGAAAAATTGTGCATCCAGGTTATGCTAAAGGAAAAATGATTAACTCTATGTTAATTGCAAGTGACTTTATAAGTAAATTACCTATAGATGAAGTTCCTGAAAAAACAGAAGGTTATGAAGGCTTTTATCATTTGCATACTATGAATGGTGAAGTTGAAAAAACGGTATTACAATATATTATTCGTGACCATGACCTTAAATTGTTTGAAGACAGAAAAAAAGTATTTCAAAAGGTTGCAAATGAAATGAATAAAGAAATAGGTCAAAACCTTGTAGCTGTTGAAATTACAGATCAGTATTTTAATATGCGTGAAAAAATTGAACCAGTAATGCATGTTGTGGATATAGCAGAAGAAGCTATGAAACAATTAAACATAACCCCGTTAATTAGCGCAATTAGAGGTGGAACAGATGGCTCTCAATTATCTTATAAAGGTTTACCTTGCCCAAACATATTTGCAGGCGGACATAATTTTCATGGTCGATACGAATTTGTTGCTGCAGAAGCAATTCAAAAAGCTACGGATGTTGTAGTTAAAATTGCTGAGTTAACTGCGGAAAGAGCAAAAAAATAGGAATTATTATTATAATTTTCTAAACTCTCTTCGTTTTGAAGGGAGTTTTTTTATGCAAATTATTTAAATATTTAACAACTTGTTAAATAGTGTTATAATTATTATAAATATTCTTCAAAATTAAATTCTTTTCTATTTTTGAAAACTTTAAAACAAGCTTAATATGAATAATGAAATGCTAACTGCTTTAGTTGAAAAATATGGAAGTCCGTTATATGTTTATAATGTAGATAAAATAGAAACTCAATATAATAGAATTTGTACAGCTTTTTCTCCTGTAAAAAAATTAAAGATAAATTATGCGGTTAAAGCAAATTCAAACCTTAGTATTTTAAAATATTTTAACACCTTAAAAGCAGGAATTGATACCGTTTCTATTCAAGAAGTTCAGTTAGGTTTGGCAGCAGGATTTAAACCTGAAGATATTATTTACACGCCCAACGGCGTTTCCTTACAAGAAATTGAACAAGTGGCAAAGTTAGGTGTTCAAATTAATATTGATAATTTATCTATTTTAGAACAGTTCGGACATCAATATCCAAAAACTCCGGTGTGTTTAAGAATAAATCCGCATATAATGGCTGGCGGAAATAGAAATATTTCCGTGGGACATATCGATTCTAAATTTGGAATTTCAATACATCAAGTCCCTCATATTAAAAGAGTTGTAGAAAATACAGGAATGCATATTAATGGAATTCATATGCATACAGGTTCTGATATTTTAGATATTGATGTTTTTTTAGCAGCAACTGAAATTTTATTTAATACAGCTAAAGAATTTACTAATTTAGATTTTATTGATTTTGGAAGTGGTTTTAAAGTGCCTTATAAAAAGGATGATATTTCTACTAATATTGAAGAGCTTGGCGAAAAACTTTCTACTAGATTTAATGAATTTTGTGAAGAATATGGTAAAGATTTAACTTTAATGTTTGAACCTGGTAAATTTTTAGTTAGTGATGCTGGTTACTTTTTAGCAAATGTAAATGTAGTAAAACAAACAACTTCAACGGTTTTTGCAGGAATTGATTCCGGATTTAATCATTTAATTCGTCCAATGTTTTATAATTCATTTCATCATATTCATAATATTTCTAATCCAAATGGAAGAGAACGCTATTATTCTGTAGTTGGATATATTTGTGAGACGGATACTTTTGGCTCTAATAGAAGAATTAATGAAATACGTGAAGAAGATATTCTTTGTTTTCATAATGCTGGCGCTTATTGTTTTACAATGGCTTCTAATTACAACTCTCGCTATAGACCTGCAGAAGTTATGGTATTTAAAGGCAAAGATTATTTAATTCGAAAACAAGAAAATTTTAAAGATTTAATTAGAAATCAGGTTATTGTAGATTTAGAATAATTGAAATCATTAATTATGATTTAAAGTATCTCTAAGAAATCTTGATAAAAATTAGGATAATAACTATTTTATAGTGTTAAAAATAAATATTTAATATTTTATTATTTAAAGTTTTGAATATTTAAAAAAACTATTACTTTTGACCTATGCAAATAACAAAAACATATATGGTATTAAAAATCGCTTCTGGTATGCGCTTTTTTGTTATGGCAACAACTTCTACAATTATTATTACCCTTTAGGGTTATTATTCTATTCATATTATCCGTTATATTATTCGTTTTCAAAAAAATGAAACAAGGAATAATCAGTAAAAAATAAAAGTAATTACCAGTAAAAAATAAATAATGAAAGTTTTAAAATTTGGAGGATCTTCGGTTGCTAATGCAACAGCAATCAATCAAGTTGTAAATATTATTAAAGAAAATAATAATCAAATAGTTGTGGTTTCTGCTATAGGCGGAGTTACAAATTTACTTCTAGAAGTTGCTCAATTAGCAAAACAGAAAAACAAGAAATATCTAATTTTAGTTGAAGAAATAAAAGAAAAGCATTTTAATATTGTTAAAGACTTAATAAAACCTAAAAATCAAAAAGAGTTATTATTAGCCTTAGAAAAACTATTTTCTAGCTTAGCAGATGTTTTAGAAGGAGTTTTTAAAGTTAATGAGCTAACANNGCGGTTTTAAAAGAAAACAATCTTCAATCTGGTTGGAAAAATGCAATGGAATTGATTAAAACAAATTCTAATCATGGAAACGCTAAAGTAAATTTTGAAGTTACTAATAAAAATATACAAGCCTTTTTTGCTGGTTCAAAATGCAACATTACCGTATTACCAGGATTTGTAGCTTCAAATAAAAATAATGAAATTACTACTTTAGGTCGTGGAGGATCAGATTATACGGCATCTATTATAGCCGCTGCCTTAAATGTAAAATTACTTGAAATTTGGACAGATGTAAATGGTATGTTTACTGCTAATCCAAAAATAGTAAAACAAGCATTTTCTATTAAAAAAATGACCTATCAAGAGGCAATGGAAATGTCTCATTTCGGGGCAAAAGTTTTATATCCACCATCTATACAACCAGTTCTTGTAAAAGAGATACCAATATTAATTAAAAACACATTTAAAGCGAATGCAAAAGGAACCTTAATATCTTCAGAAGCTACCACTCATAATTCCATAAAAGGTATTAGTCATATTGAAAACATTAGTCTATTAACACTAGAAGGAAGTGGCTTAATAGGAATTCCAGGTATTGCACAACGTTTTTTTGGTGCATTAGCAAAAGAAGCGATAAACATTTCACTAATTACACAAGCTTCATCAGAACATTCTATTTGTATTGCTATAAATTCACAGGAAGTAAAAAAAGCTATTAAAGCAATTCATAAAGAGTTTCAATTAGAAATTAGTCAAAATTCAGTAAAAGAAGTAGTAACAGATAATAATAATGCAATCATTGCTTTAGTTGGTGCAAATATGAGAAATCATCAAGGCATAAGTGGAAAACTGTTTAGTACTTTAGGCAATAACAATGTAAATATTAAAGCCATTGCACAAGGTGCATCTGAAAAAAATATATCCGCAGTAATTGCACATAAAGACATAAAAAAAGCACTTAACACAGTGCATTCTACATTTTTTGAAGATCAAATAAAACAATTGAACTTATTTATTGTAGGTGTTGGCAATGTTGGCGGAAAATTATTAGAGCAAATTAAAAATCAGCAAAACTATTTGTTAAATAATTTAAAAATACAAGTACGAGTAATTGCATTAACAAATTCTAAAAAAATGATTTTTAATGAGGAAGGCCTAGATTTAAACCATTGGAAAGAATCTTTAACTAGTGCAGCACCATTAGATTTAGAAAAGTTTCATTTAAAAGTGACAAAACTTAATTATAGAAATAGCATTTTTGTGGATAATACTGCTAATGAAAACATTGCAAACCTCTATTCTGATTATTTACAAGAAAATGTTGGGGTAGTTACTTGTAATAAAATTGCATGTTCGTCTAGTTATTCAAATTACAATACTTTAAAAAAATTATCTAGAGAATATAATGCGCCATTTTTATTTGAAACAAATGTTGGTGCAGGATTACCTGTTATTGATACTTTAAAAAATTTAATTGCATCTGGAGATAAAGTAACTAAAATACAGGCAGTTCTATCTGGTAGTTTAAACTTTATCTTTAATAATTTTGATAAAAATAATTCGTTTTATGAAGTGGTGAAACAAGCAGGTGTTGAGGGTTACACAGAGCCAGATCCTCGTATAGATTTAAGTGGAGTAGATGTAATGCGAAAAATATTAATTTTAGCTAGAGAAAGTGGCACTAAACTAGAATTAGAAGATATTAAAAATCAATCTTTTTTGCCTAAATCTAGTTTAGAAGCATCTTCTGTTCAGGATTTTATAGAAACTTTAAAAAAGGAATCTAGTCATTTTAAGAAATTACAAAATAATGCAGCTAAAAATAATTGCCGATTAAAATATGTTGCTGAATTTGATAAAGGGAAAGCGAAAGTTGGCTTACAAGAAGTAGATTTTAATCATCCGTTTTATAATTTAGATGGAAAAGATAATATTGTTTTATTTTATACGGAACGTTATAAAGAGCAACCTTTAATAATTAAAGGTGCAGGCGCAGGTGCAGATGTTACGGCTTCAGGATTATTTGCTGATATTATTAGAATTGGAAATAATTAAAGTATGAAAAAGGAAATCAAAATATTTTCTCCAGCAACGGTTGCAAATGTTTCATGTGGATTTGATGTATTAGGGTTTGCATTAGATACTATTGGCGATGAAATGGTTGTTCGTAAAGCTCCTCAAAAAGGTATAAAAATCACAAAAATTATTGGTCAAGATTTACCTTTAGAGATTTCTAAAAATGTTGCAGGTGTCGCTGCTTTAACTATGTTAAAAGAAACTAATTTAGATTTTGGATTTGAAATTGAAATTAATAAGCAAATTAAACCTGGTAGTGGAATTGGAAGTAGCGCTGCGAGTTCTGCTGGTGCAGTTTGGGCAATAAACAAGTTAATTGGTAGTCCTTTTAATAATTTAGATTTAGTACGTTTTGCTATGGAAGGAGAAAAATTAGCTTCAGGCACTGCACATGCCGATAATGTTGCTCCTGCCCTTTTTGGAGGTTTTACTTTAATTAGAAGTTATAATCCATTGGATATTATTAAAATTCCAACTCCAAAAAATTTAATGGCCACTGTTATTCATCCTCAAATTGAAATTAAAACTTCTGATGCAAGAAAATTATTAAGGGAAACGGTAACCCTAAAAAACGCCACAAAACAATGGGCAAATGTTGGAGGTTTAATAAGTGGGCTTTATGCCAATGATTACAATTTAATTGGAAGATCTTTAAAAGATTATATAGCAGAACCAGAAAGATCAAAATTAATACCCGGATTTGATAATGTTAAACAAGCCTGTTTAAATGCTGGCGCTTTGGGTTGTGGAATTTCAGGTTCAGGTCCTTCTATTTTTGCTTTATGTAATGGAGAAAAAACCGCAATAAAAGTATCAGATGCTATGGAAAATATATATAGTAAAATTGGAATTGCATTCGATATACACGTATCAAAAATAAATAATAAAGGAATAAAAATTTTAGAAAATAGATAACATGAACTTTTATAGTTTAAATAAAAAAGCACCAAATGTTTCTTTTAAAGAAGCCGTAGTTAAAGGCTTAGCTCCGGATAAAGGATTATATTTCCCAGAAAAAATTACTAAGCTTTCTAAATATTTTTTTAATCAT
>DGOU01000040.1 GCA_002390165.1 Lutibacter sp. UBA4458 | reverse complement strand
CAAAGGGGAAATCCCGCCGGCCACAAACTATATGTCTATGGTGAAGACGGAAACAACAAAATATATACCCAGGATTATAAACCTGTAACTGAGCAATTTGAAGCTGTAGGACATGCCGTAAGAGCAGCTTATATGTATTCCGGAATGACGGATATTGCAGCTCTCACAAACGACAAAAACTACAATAAGGCTGTTGATAAATTATGGGATAATGTAGTATCGAAAAAACTTTACATCACAGGTGGAATTGGCGCTAAACATGCCGGCGAGGCATTTGGTGAAAATTATTATTTGCCAAACCTGAGTGCATATAACGAAACCTGTGCTGCTGTCGCCAATATACTTTGGAACCAAAGAATGTTTTTATTGAACGGGGACGCAAAATATATTGATGTTTTAGAGCGTACGCTATATAACGGATTTCTTTCGGGAGTTTCAATTCATGGCGACAAGTTCTTCTACCCAAACCCACTTGAATCTGATGGTAGTCATGAAAGAAAACCCTGGTTTAGCTGCTCGTGCTGCCCTACAAATGTTGCTCGCTTTTTACCATCACTGCCCGGATATGTATATGCACATACAAAAGATGATTTATTCATCAATCTATATATTGGGAATAAGGCAAATATAAATATGGATTTCGGGGAAATAAATATATCTCAAACCACCAATTATCCCTGGGATGGAAATGTAAAAATCAATATTGAACCTGAAATCAAATCAAAATTTACTGTCTCATTAAGAATTCCCGGATGGGCTCAAAACAAACCCGTGCCATCTGATTTATATCATTATATGAACCGGTCGGATCAAAAACCCATAATTAAAATCAATAACAAAGAAATAAAATATAGCATCAGCAATGGATATGCTAAAATAAACCGACAATGGGAAAAAGAAGATGTTATCGAAATTGAATTTCCGATGCTTGCACGAAAAGTTATTGCAAATGAAAAAGTTAAAGAAGATATTGGCAAATATTCTATTGAAAGAGGCCCTATAGTTTACTGTGCAGAATGGGTTGATAACGGAGGGAAAGTAAGAAATCTTCTATTAGATAAAAATGCTGATTTTACGCATGAATACAAAGAAAACCTAATTAACAGCGTTGTCATTTTAAAAGGAATATCAAAATCGTTGTCCATTGATAAATCAGGTAATTCAACAATAGAAAAAGAACAAAACTTTATTGCTATTCCATATTACGCATGGGCGCACAGGGGAAATGGCGAAATGGCAGTTTGGTTCCCCTACGAAAAATCGGCAGCGAACCCAACTCCACCGCCAACTATAGCATCTGAAAGCAAAGTGTCTGCATTATATACTCATGATCAAATTCTTGCAGTTAACGATCAGCTTAATCCCAAAAATTCTAACGATCACGAAATACCAAGGTTTACATTTTGGGATCATAAAGGAACAACAGAATGGGTACAATATGATTTTAAAGAAGAAACAACAATTAGTAATATCCATATATATTGGTTCGATGATGGGCCAAATGGCGGTTGCAGAGTTCCTGAAACATGGAAGATATTATATCTGAAAAACGGAGAATGGAAAGAAGTATCAAAACATGGTGAATATCCGGTTTTAAAAGATGAATTTACTTCTATCGAAATCTCAAGTGTAAAAACAAAATCAATGAGATTAGAAATTAAACTAAAGGAAAACTTCTCAGGAGGTATTCTCGAATGGAAACTTGATTAAATTCTAATCTGTATCATTCGTGAATTAATCAGGTAAAAAAATTCAGGTTAAAAAATAAAGAATGAACATGTTTATTATCTGTTCCTATTTCCAAAAATCGTACATCATACCTTTTCTCCAATTCATCACAAGTTGTGACTAAAACTTCATCAACTTTATCCGAAAAAACAATTCTACGGTATTTTGCACTCTTACGATATGATATTGCAAAACGGATATATTATGATTCTTGTCGATATATTTACTATTTTGTGACATCGAATCACAAAATAGTAAATTTGAACGAGGCAAGTCTCGAGGTATTCAACCTAAACATGATTAAAGTTGTTCATAATTTAATTGTTTGGATATTTATTAAATATACGAATATTTATTGTTCGATGAACAACTTTTTTATTCTCTTTTTCAAATGCACAACAGGTTAATTACTACAAATTAATATAAATTTGTTTAGTCAAAAAATAGCAGATGAGAATTTCAATATTTAGAAAAGTCAGTATTACTTTCTTATCATTGATAATAATATCTATTATAATCGTTGGAACCTATTCTTATCAAAAAGCAAAGAATGCAATAATGTTGCGTACTTTTGATCAACTTACCTCTGTAAGAATTGAAAAGAAAAATCGTATTGAGGATTTTTTTAATCAAAGAATAAAGGATATAAATAATATTGCCAATTCAGAAGATATTAAAAAAAATATTAATGAATTTGAATATATTCAAAACACATCAGATACTAGTGAGTACATTGAACATTTAAAAAAAGAATATAACAGATATTTAAATGCTTATCTCCATGCCAGCAATTGTTATAAGCGATTTATTTTATGCAATACATCCGGCATAGTAATATATATGGATATTTCACATAATATTTTTCAAGCAAATTTATTAATTGACACTTTATGTATTTTACCCTTACAAAATTTATGGCAAAAAGTAAAAGAAACAGATAAGCCTGTTATTGAAGATTTTAAGTTTGAAAATACAATTAATAGTCCTGCTATTTTTATTGGAAAATCAATATCATCAGGAAAAAATAAATTAAACTATATGGTAGCACTTGAGGTATCGATTGACGCAATAAACAATATTATGTTTGAGGATAATCCACATAATGGACTTGGACAAACAGGAGAAGCCTATTTGGTAGGTAATGATTATTTAATGAGAAGCACTTCCAGGTTTCAGGATAACTCGGTCTTTAATACAAGAGTACAAACAACTGGGGTAAAAGAAGCTTTTAAAGGTATTGTTGGAACTAAAGTAATAGATGATTATAGGAATATTTCTGTTTTAAGTTCATACAGTAAAGTAGATATTGATGGTCTTAACTGGGTTGTTCTTGCTGAAATAGACACTAAAGAAGCCATGATTCCAATTTACTCAATTAGAAACGATATCCTTTATTTAAGTATTATTATTACAATATTGTTTTTCGGAATTGTAGTCCTGATATCAAAAATGATAACTGCCCCAATAAGAAAACTGAAAAATGCTGCTGATAAAATTTCAATTGGAGAATATGGTTCCACATTATCAGTAAAAAATAATGATGAAATCGGGGACCTGACAAATGCATTTAATAATATGACTATTAAGCTAAAAGACCAATCAGAAAAATTAACACAGGAAAGAATTATGCGATTAAGATCTATGATTGATGGTCAGGAAATTGAAAGACAGCGGCTTTCAAGGGAGTTGCACGATGGTTTAGGACAATCAATACTTGCCATTAAAATGATGATTGAACGGGCTTTAAATACAAACCAAACGAAAACCAGGGAGATTTTGAACGAAGCCCGGAATTTATTTTCAATAACATTAAAAGATATCAGAAATATCTCAAACGGCCTTATGCCAGCTGTGCTCAATGAATTCGGGATAATTACCGCCTTGAATAATCTTCATAAAGAAATAAAGAAAAGTACAGGGATAAATGTTAAGTTTATATATTTAAAGCAAAAAAATAATTTAGATAATAAAACAGAAACTTATATTTATAGAATTGCTCAAGAAGCATTAAACAATGTAATAAAACATGCTGATGCTACTTGCATTGATATAAATTATACAGAAACCGAAAAAGAAATAATATTTATTGTTAAGGACAATGGAAAAGGTTTTAATCTTAATAGTAAATATCACAATGGCAATGGTATTTCCAATATGAAAGAAAGGGTAAATCTTTTAGGAGGAAAATTAGAAATTTTATCTTCTAAAAATAAAGGAACTTCTGTAAAAGCATTTATCCCATATAAAAATATTTGAAGTGGATAAAATAAAAATATTACTCGCGGATGATCATCTTCTTTTTAGGGATGGAATAAAGTCATTATTAAACGATGTTGACAATATCGAAATTATTGAAGAGGTTGCTAATGGGAAAGAATTACTTGAAAAATTAAAAACATCTTCCCCTGATATAGTAATAGCTGATATCTCAATGCCTTCAATGTCAGGTATCGAGGCTACCAGGATAATTACAGAGGAATACCCTGATATTAAAGTTTTGATTTTATCAATGCATAATGACGAAGAATTTATACTGAATTCGATAAAATCCGGTGCAAAGGGTTATTTGCCAAAAGATACCGGAAGGGATGAATTACTCAAAGCAATTTATTCAATTAGCAATGAAGAAGAATACTATAACAAAGATATTTCAGATACTATTTTAAAAGGAATTATTAAAAAAACAAAGTCGGAATCAAAATTGTTAAATAAAATTCCCAACTTAACTAATCGTGAAATTGAAATAATTAAGCTTGTTGCTGAAGGGTTCATTAACAAGGAAATCGCAGATAAATTATATATAAGCATAAGAACTGTAGATTCCCATAAAAATAATATTATGCAAAAACTCAAGCTTAAATCAACTGTTGATTTAGTTAAATATGCCATAAAAAATAATTTAATAGAGCTATAAACGGCTTGTCTTTCCAAAACATTTGAAGAAATTAAATAGGTAATTTACTCAGTATTTTGCATATAATACTTATAAGTAAATTAGGTGAAAACCACTATTTCTTTAGTAGTGTGTATCTATTAGTTTTGTTTGCCAATGTATTATTATTTTAATACGAATTTTATTGCTATGAACAAAACAAGAGTAATTACAGTTTTGGTTCTTTTTCTTCTTACAGGTTTTAGTGTAGTAGGTTATGGACAAGAATCACCCAAAGAAAGCAAGTTAGGTTTTGATATCGGCGCAGATATTATGAGCCGTTATGTTTGGCGTGGTACTCGATATGGTGGAAGCTCACCGAATATTCAGCCTTTTACAAGTTTAAGCATTAGCAATTTTGAAATCGGTGTGTGGGGGGCATATTCTATTGGAGGAACTAATCCTTATCA
>DGOU01000012.1:6942-10370 GCA_002390165.1 Lutibacter sp. UBA4458 | reverse complement strand
TTCATTACAGCGAACATAAACCATTCCTAAAGCACCAACTTGTGGACGTTTTACCCATTCCACTAATTTATCAATATCTTTTCTGCTATAAGTATTTCCACCAGGAATAGCAATTCCAGCCACCAATTCTGCTGCATTAAAAATCCCAAAATCTTTATGTTTAGCAACCTCATTTAATTCTCCAAACTCCATTCCAAACCTAATATCTGGTTTGTCATTTCCAAAGCGTTTCATTGCTTCGTTGTAGGTTATTCTTGGAAACTTTTCAATCTCAATTCCGTTAACTTCTTTTAATAAATGTTTGGTTAAACCTTCAAAAGCATTCATAATGTCTTCTTGCTCAACAAACGCCATTTCACAATCAATTTGTGTAAATTCAGGCTGTCTATCGGCTCTTAAATCTTCGTCTCTAAAACATTTTACAATTTGAAAATATTTATCCATTCCTCCAATCATTAACAATTGTTTAAAGGTTTGAGGAGATTGTGGTAATGCATAAAACTGACCTTCGTTCATTCTACTTGGCACTACAAAATCGCGCGCACCTTCTGGCGTAGATTTTATTAAAACAGGAGTTTCTACTTCAATAAAACCATCATCCGATAAATATTTACGAACTTCCATGGCAACTTTATGCCTAAACATTAAATTGTTTTTAACTGGAGTTCTTCTAATATCTAAATATCGGTATTTCATTCGTAATTCATCTCCACCATCTGTTTTGTCTTCAATGGTAAAAGGAGGAACTTTTGATTCGTTTAAAATAGTTAATTCTTTAACTAAAATTTCAATAGCACCGGTAGCAATATTTTTATTTTTTGAAACACGCTCAATTACTTCGCCTTTAACTTGAATTACAAATTCTCTTCCTAAAGATTTTGCCATTTCCATAATGGCTTTTGAGGTACGATCTTCGTCAAATATAAGTTGGGTAATTCCGTATCTATCGCGTAAATCAACCCAAACCATAAATCCTTTATCTCTAATTTTTTGAACCCAGCCAGCTAAAGTTACTTGCTCTCCAAGGTTTTCTAAACGTAATTCTCCGTTAGAATGTGTTCTGTACATTTTTTGTTTTTTTATTAAAAAGAAAGTGCAAATTTAGTGATTTCAAAGAAAGCATAAAGATTTAAAGCTTTTTTTTTGAAAAAGAGCTGTTTAACATAAATATTTAGTTGCATAATTAATAGTATTTATGCTTGTTTTATATAAATTTTTGAGAATGATTAATCATGATTATTCTTTGTATTTTAGCAAAATGAAATCGATAAACCTTTCAGATAAATTTAAACTTTTTAATGAACACTGGACTCCAAAAAAAATTGGAGAATTAAACGGACAACAGCTATTATTGGCTAAATTAAAAGGAGAATTTATTTGGCATACTCACGAAAATGAAGATGAGCTTTTTTTAATTATAAAAGGCTCATTAAAAATTAAATTTAGAGATAAAACTATTGAATTAAACGAAGGAGAATTATATATTATTCCAAAAGGTACAGAGCATAAACCAATTGCTGAAAATGAAGTTCATGTATTATTATTTGAGCCTTTAGCAATTAAACATACCGGAAATGTAATTAGTAATTTAACGGTTAAAACATTTGAAGACATATAATATATGAGCTTAAATCAAATTGGATTAGAAATTAGAGAAAAAGTAGCTAAATACCAACAAAAAAACGCTATTTATTATAAAGATTCTGCTACTAATAATTGGAAAGGAATTTCGTGGAACAAACTTGGCGAACAAACTAAAAACGTGTCTAAGTCTTTGTTAAATTTCGGAATTAAAGAGCAACAAAACATAGCTATTTTTGCGCAAAATATGGCAGAATGGATTATCGCTGATATTGCCATTATGAGCATTAGAGCAGTTACCGTTCCTATTTATGCAACAAGCTCTAAAAATGAAGCTGAATATATTATTAATGACTCTGAAATTAGTATATTATTTGTAGGTGAACAAGAAAATTACGACAAAGCAATAGAAATTTTAAAAACAAATAGTTATTTAAAATTAATTGTTGCTTTATCAAAAGATATTAAGCTTAACAATAATGAAAAATCGATATATTTTCATGATTTTGTAAATGTCAAAACCAATGAAACTATAAAAACTGAACTTCAAAAAAGATATTCTGAAGCAAAATCGAATGATTTAGCAAGTATTATTTACACTTCTGGAACAACTGGAGAGCCTAAAGGAGTTATGTTAGACCACACTAATTTTATGGAATCGTTAAGAGCTCACGATTTTGAGCTTAGCGTTTCAGAAAACGATGTTTCGTTAAGTTTATTACCCTTAAGTCACATTTTTGAGCGTAGTTGGGTGTTTTTCTGTTTACACAGAGGAATGGAGGTGTATTTCAATAAAGATCCTAAACAATTAGCAGAAGTTTTAAAAGAAGTGAAACCAATGGTGATGTGTACCGTTCCTAGAATTTTTGAAAAAATTTATGCGGCTATTCAAGATAAAAAAAAGGAAGCATCTCCTATGAAAGTTAAATTGATGAATTGGGCGTTGAATACAGGAAATGCATACCATAATAATTTTAAAAGAAAAGAGCTTCCTGTTCCTAAATTTTTACAATTAAAATATAAAATTGCCGATACTTTAGTGCTTTCTAAACTTAGAGACGTATTTGGCGGACGTATAAAATTTATGCCTTGTGGCGGAGCTCCAATTGCACCAGAAATTGTTGCTTATTTTCACTCTTTTGGAATAAATATTAAATGTGGTTACGGCTTAACAGAAACTACTGCAACCGCAACTCTTTTTGGATATACCCAATTTGAATTTCATTCCGCAGGAAAAGTTATAGAAGGAACTAAAATAAAAATTGGCGAAAATAATGAAGTATTAGTAAAAGGGCCAGGTGTAATGCGTGGATATTACAAAAAACCTAAAGAAACCAATGAAGTTTTTAAAAACGGTTGGTTTTGTACTGGCGATGCAGGAAAAATAGATGAAAAAGGTAATTTAATTATTACGGATAGAATTAAGGATTTAATAAAAACATCTGGAGGAAAATATATTGCTCCTCAAAAATTAGAAACTACTTTAATAAACGATGCTCTTATTGAACAAATTGCTGTAATTGGAGAGAAACGAAAATATGTTACAGCGCTTGCCGTTCCTAGTTTTGAAAATTTAAAAAAATACGCAGTAAAAAATAAAATTGACTTTACAAGTGTAGAAGATTTAATAAACCACAACCAAATTAAAAGTATGTTTGAAAAAAGGTTTGAAGATCTTCAGAAAGAATTTTCAAAATTTGAAAAAATTAAAAAATTTACCTTGCTACCAAAAGAATTTAGTATTGAAACCGGTGAAATAACCGCAACATTAAAGATTAAAAGAAAAATAATTCAAAAAAAATATAAAGCACTTATTGATAAAATGTATAAGGATTAAGTTGTATTTT
>DGOU01000012.1:5327-6865 GCA_002390165.1 Lutibacter sp. UBA4458 | reverse complement strand
TCTTCCGTTTCTTGGTTCCAATAATCATGAGTTACCTTTCTTCCATCTAACGTTTTTAAACGTCTTTGAAAAACCCAAACAGTTGGGTTAAAAGTCATATCTGTAACACCAACGGTATATAATTGGGGGTCTTCTTCAGTTTTACGTTTTTCTTCTTGAATAACCACTTCAAAACCATTATGCTCAAGTAAAGTTTTTAAAAAATCTTTTCTATCCTCAGTTATTTTTTTTTCAACAAAAGTTACACGTTGCTCTCCAATACTACCAAATAAATGTTTGCCTCCTAGTCTCATACTAAATTAATTTAAAAAAACATTACTGAATGAATAGATGTATTCATAAATAGGGCTATACATTCCAATTACTAAAATACCAATTGCTGCTATTAGTAAACCTAATCTCATATAATTTCCACTTTTAAAGTAAGGGATTGGATGATCACTTTTACGCAAAAACATTGCTCTAACCACTAATAAATAATAATAAAGTGCTATGGTAGCGTTAACTACGGCAATAAATACCATTATATAATATCCTTTACTTGCAGCTGCAGCATATAAAAAGAATTTACCAAAAAAGCCAGCCAATGGTGGTATACCAGCCAATGAAAATAAGGCAAGCATCATTACTAAACTTAATTTTGGATTTGTTCTATATAAGCCTTCATAATCATCCATGTTTTCTTTATTTGAAGCTGTAGAAATTGCTTGAACTACTCCAAAAGCTCCTAAATTTGAAAATATATAGATAGCTACAAAATAAATAATAGTAGCAGTTCCTAATTGGTCAATAGATAATAAACCTAATAATATAAAACCAGCCTGAGTTATTGATGAATATGCTAAAAAGCGCTTCATGTTTTGTTGTCTTAATGCAAATAAGTTACCAACAAACATTGTGGCAATAATTACGATATAAACAATTTTAGTCCAAACAGGAATTAAAGGTTTAAAAACGGTGAATAATATTATCATTAAAATTACTACCGCAGCTCCTTTTGAAATAACCGATAAATAAGAAGCTACATTAATTGGTGCTCCTTCATAAACATCTGCAGTCCAAAAATGGAATGGTACCAACGATATTTTAAATGCTAAACCAGAGAAGAAAAATATCATTCCTAAAATAGCCAAATTAGAACTTGCTAAAATTTCGGCCATTGCTTCAAAATAAATAGTTCCGGTGGTGGCATATAATAACGAAATACCAAATAAAGATGCTCCAGATGCCAGTGCAGATGATAAAATATATTTAACTGCTCCTTCAGCAGATTTTCTTTTGTAGGTTTCGTAGGCTACTAAAGCAGCAACTGGTAAGGTGGTTAATTCAAGTCCGATATAGAACATTAAAAAATCACCTGCAGAAATCATAAAATACGTTCCTAATAGAGAGGAAAGAATTAAAACAATAAATTCTGTTGCTTTATTTTCGGCAACTACTTTTTCTTTTAACCAATCTGCAGATTGTAACAATAAAATTAAAACACCTAAACTAAGGGTTGTTTTAAAGAAATATAAAAGAGCATTGGTTCTAAACAT
>DGOU01000012.1:0-5276 GCA_002390165.1 Lutibacter sp. UBA4458 | reverse complement strand
GCCGCTTTTTGTTTTTTGTTAGAAAATATTTCGAAGATAATTAGCAATATAATAATTGCTAATAACCCTATTTCTGAACGCATTAATAGTAAACTTTCTAAGTTCATTTTTTTTAATTTTTTATAATAACCTTTCTAAAAAAGGTTGAATACTTGCTTTTAACATTTCACTTAATCCTAATGGCATAACACCAATAATAACTACCGGTATCATAAGTAATACTAAACCTACTTTTTCATACCAAGTTGCTTTTGGTAATTTTGCATGTTCTTGGTTTGTTAATGGTCCCATCATAATTTTTCCAACCATTCTTAACACATATACTGAAGTAACCACAATAGAGGATACCACAATAACCGTTAAAATTCTATGAAACATATCGGGATGTTGAAAGGCACCAACAAAAACATTCATTTCTGCTACAAAACCACTAAATCCAGGTAAACCTAAATATGCTAAACCTGTTATTACATAAAACGCACCTATAAAAGGGAATATTTTCATTAAACCTCCTAATTTAGACAATTCTCTAGTATGGGTTCTTCCATAAACCATTCCAATTAAAGCAAAGAACAAGGCGGTTAATAGTCCGTGAGATAAAGATTGAATTATAGCTCCTGTCCAGGCAATTTTGTTAATCATTAATAATGCGAACAAAACCAAAGACAAGTGACTTACTGATGCATAAGCATTTATATATTTTAAATCTTTTTGCATAATTGCGCCAAAAGCACCATAAATTACACCAAAGGAAGCTAATATTAAAAAGAAATTAGACCAGTTTAAAGCGCCTAGAGGCAATAAATACATTGCAATTCTAAAAATACCATAACCTCCTAATTTCATTAATACTCCAGCGTGTAGCATAGATACTGCGGTTGGTGCAGATGCATGACCAGAAGGAGACCAAGTATGAAAAGGAAATAAAGCTCCAATAACTGCAAACCCAATAAATACTAATGGGAAAAATATATTTTGTGCTGCTACAGGTATATTAACGGAAGCAATTTGAAAAATATTAAAAGTTAATGGACCGCCATCTGCATTGGAATTGAAATAGATACCTAAAATACCAACAGATAAAACTGCGGAAGCACCCATTAACATTAATGTTAATTTCATTGCTGAATTTTCTTTAGGCCCAGAGCCCCAAATACCAATTAAAAGGTACATTGGAATTACCGCTATTTCGTAAAAAACGAACATAGTAAATAAATCTGTAGAAATAAAGAATCCAAAAACTCCGGATGCCAAGGTAATTAGCGAGACAAAAAATTCTTTTGGTAAATCATTTATTTTCCAAGAAATAAAAATACCTGCTAATACTACGGTTGAAGTTAAGGCAATCATAACTACTGATATTGCGTCAACACCTATACTATAATGAATATTAAAATTTTGAAACCAAAGAGCATCTTTGGTAAAAACCATAATATCCGTATTTACAGCTCGCTCTTTTAAATAAGCGAAAATTAAATTGATAGACATGGCAAATTGAATTGCCATTCCTATTAATGCAACTATTCTAGACTGTTTTAAATTTTTAGCAAAAATTAATGCTAAAACAGTTATAATAGGTACAATTACAAAAAGTGATAAAATATCCATTTCTTTAAATTAATTTATCCATATATAAAATATTACCATTGCGATTACCACGCTTCCTCCAACAAAAGCCATTGCGTAATCTTGTACTTTACCAGATTGCAATCCTTTTATTTTGTTAGAAACAGCAACGGTAACGTTTCCTATTCCAACCATAGTTCCATCCACAATATACTTGTCAAACCAAGATGCAGAAAAGGCTACAATTCCAAATATTATTTTTTTAGTTACAAATAAGTAGATTTCATCAAAATAAAATTTGTGAAAGGTCCATTTGTAAAACACTCCAAAAGCGTGTGCAAATTTTTCAGGTAAATTATTTTCTTTTTTATAAAAAACGTAAGCTAATATAATTCCTATTAGTCCTAGTGAAGTAGCTATAGCTGCTAAAGATAAATCTAAATGACCTTCAAAAGGCATACGATCCGCGGAAATATATTCACTAAATGGAATATACCCTCCAGCAATACTCATAAATGCTAAAAACACTAATGGTATTGTCATAGTTAAAGGAGATTCATGTGGCGTGTGTTTATATTGTGTTTCTTTTCCCCAAAAAATTCCAAAATATAATCGGAACATATAAAAAGCGGTTAAACCAGCAACAAGAACACTACTAACATAAATTAGCATATTGTTTTCAAAAGCTGCTGCTAAAATTTCATCTTTACTAAAGAAACCTGCAAATCCAGGGAAACCTGCAATAGATAACGCTGCTATTAAAAATGTTATATGAGTTATAGGCATATATTTACGTAAACTTCCCATATCTTTCAATTCATTACTATGAATTGCATGAATTACAGAACCAGCGCCTAAGAATAATAATGCTTTAAACATGGCGTGTGTAAATAAATGAAACATAGATGCCATATATCCTAAACCTTCGTGACCTTCATATTTAGAAACTCCTAAGGCTAACATCATATAACCAATTTGTGACATCGTAGAAAATGCCAAAACTCTTTTAATATCTGTTTGTGTTATGGCAATTACAGCGGCAACTAATGATGAAATAGCACCTATATAAGCTACAATTTGTAGGGCAAATCCGTCTTCAACAAAATAAAATACAGGAAATAAACGTGCAACTAGGTAAACACCTGCAACCACCATAGTAGCTGCATGAATTAATGCAGAAACAGGAGTTGGACCTTCCATTGCATCTGGTAACCAAATGTGAAAAGGCATCATAGCAGATTTACCAACACCACCCATATAAATTAGTATAAGGCCCCAGGTAAAAACAGACAATCCCATAAAGGATGTTGATGCCCAACTTGTTATTATACTTCCTTGTAAATTATTAATTTCTTGAAAATCAAAAGTTCCTGAATAATAGCTTACTAATAAAATTCCTATTAAAAAGCCTAAATCTGCAAATCTAGTTACAATAAAAGCTTTTTTTGCTGCTGCTACAGCAGATGGTTTTGTGTAATAATATCCAATTAAAAGAAAGGATGAAGCTCCAACCAATTCCCAAAAAATATACATTTGAAAAAGGTTAGTAGCTAATACTAAACCAAACATTGAAAAGCTAAATAAACCTAAATAAGAAAAAAAGCGAGTATAACCATCATCTCCTTTCATATAGCCTCTACTATATACATGAACCATAAATGAAATGGTTGAAACTACTACCAACATCATTACAGATATAGGATCAATTAAAACTCCCATATCAATATGAAGTTTATCGCTAAAATTTAGCCAAGTATATTTATATATAAATGTTTGATAAACGCCATTTAATTTCCCTTCAACTAAAAAATAAGCATAGGCTGTGTACCATGATAAAACAAAGGAGGTTC
The DNA here is from genome assembly GCA_002390165.1 of Lutibacter sp. UBA4458. GTDB lineage: Bacteria > Bacteroidota > Bacteroidia > Flavobacteriales > Flavobacteriaceae > Lutibacter. The sequence goes on along the minus strand of DGOU01000012.1, from coordinate 1,860 downwards.
CTAAGCCCAATGAACCAATCCATCCCGAAATTGATGGTGGTATTTTTTTACTAAATATTCCTAAAATAACAAATAGTGCTAAAGGAATTAACGGAATAAGAATAGTATAACTAAAATCCATTTTTTATAATTTAAATTCTTGTCTTTTATTAATTATTTTTTTTCGTATAAACTATTAATATTTCATAGTTTCTGTATCTTTTACCTCTACAGAATAAATGAGTTTATACAAATTAATTATAATAGCTATTGCTAATGCTGTTTCTGCTGCAGCTAATGCTATTATAAATATGGTGAAAATTGCACCCTGTAATAAATCTGGATATAAATAGGTATTTATAAGCACAAAATTTACTGCGGAAGCATTTAAAATTAATTCAATTGACAGTAAAACTGTAATCAAATTTTCTCTTGTAAAAAAACCATAAACTCCTATAAAAAATAAGATGCTTGTTAAGGTTAAAATTTCGTAAATATTGATTCCTGCAATCATTTTTAATTAATTTTCTTTTAATTTTTTTCCTTTTGCTACTATAATAGCTCCAATCATTACCGCTACTAAAAGCACACTTATTACTTCAAATGGTAAAATAAATCCTCCATCACCGTAACTTAATAGTTTAAAGCCTATATCTTTTACTTCAATAGAAGAATAAGAAGATGTTGCGGTTTTAAAAGTATAAGTGAAAATAGACCATAGTGTAATTCCTAATCCTAAAATACTTAGAATAGCTGCAATTACTTTTTTCTTTAAAGGTGTTATTTCTAGTTCTAATTCAACATGATGTACTAATAAAACTGAAAATATAAATAGCACAATAACACCACCTCCGTAAACGGTTAATTGAATGGCTGCAAGCAGGTTGTAATTAATTAAAAAGTACAAACCAGCAATGCAAATTAAGACAAATAACAAGTAGATTACTGCTCTTAAAATTTTACGAGAGGTTACAGATGCAACGGCAAATATTACCATAAACGTTGCGAGTATATAAAATAAAATTGCTTCCATAGTATTAATCTTCTACACCAGCTATTACTGTTGAACCTGGTTGATTTAATGTTTTTGTTAAATAGCTTCTGTCATATACAGAATTTTCATAATTCTGAGCCCAAACAATTGCATCTGTTGGACATGCTTCTATACATAAGCCACACATAGTACACATAGATAAGTGATAAATATGTTTGTCTATTTTTTTCTTCTTTTTGCCAGTTTCAGGATCTACAGCTCTATCCCAAATAATTTCAATAGAACCATTAGGACAAGCAATTTCGCAAGATTGACAACCTGTACAACGGTGTTGGTTGTTTTCATCGTGTGGCATTACTACTTCCCCTCTAAAACGATCAAACATTTTAAGAGTTTCTCGGTTATCAGGATATTGTTGTGTTAAACTTCCTTTTCTTGCATGGATAAAATACCCTCCAGTAACTTTCATTCCTGTAATTAAGGTTTTTATTCCGTTATATATGTCTGAAAAATAACTCATTATCGTAATATTTCAAGTATTAAATTGTCCAATTCATCCAAATTATTATTGCCATAATCATTAAATTAGCTAGGTTTAATGGCAATAAATATTTCCATTCAAGGGTAAGCAATTGATCTACTCTTAAACGAGGGAAAGTCCATCTAAACCACATCATTAAAAAGATAATTACTAACACTTTTATTAAAAACCAAAGCACTTCAGGAAACCAAGTAATACCGTCGGTAATTCCAAAAGGAGATAACCAACCGCCAAAAAATAAAACTACAGCTATAGAAGCTATAATAAACATATTAATAAACTCGGCTAAAAAGAAGTAGGCAAATTTCATTCCTGAATATTCGGTATGAAAACCAGCACCAAGTTC
>DGOU01000254.1 GCA_002390165.1 Lutibacter sp. UBA4458 | reverse complement strand
ATACCTTTTACCATATATCCATAACTAGGATATACAAATCCCTCACTGTTTTTAGTTAGGTTAATAATACTATCGCAATAGTTTAAAACAGCTTTATATTTATAATTTAAACTAGCTAAAGATGCTAATTGGGAATATCCGTTCGCTATTTTAATAGTGTTTTTTTCATTTTTAGCTTTATTTAAATAGGCATTTGCATAAAATTTGGCTATTTCAGGATTGGAATTAAATACGTCAATATTTAAATATAATTCTTTATAACTTTTGGTTTTTAAAGAATCTGGAATATAAAAGTTTTGATTTTGAGAATGAATAGAAGCTAATTGTCCAAAAATAAAAATCCCCAAAAGAAAGTTGCGTACTGATTTTATAAATGAATTAAAAACGTATTTAAATTGGGTAAATGATATTTGCATAATTAAAATTAGCCTTTGGCAAACCAAAGCTACAAAAAATGAGTCTAGATTTATGAATTTAGATAGGTTAAATTATTTAAAATGCAAATAGTCAATTACATTTGGTCCAAGAATCGGTAATGCTACATTTAGTAAATAAAATAGTATTTAGAGGAAAATTGCATAAAAAAAACTCAATGAATTATCCATTGAGTTTTTTAGTTAAAAAGGATTATTTAAAGTTTTATGAATTCATCAAATCTTCAATTTCTTCTACTTCAATAGGTATATTTCTCATTAAATTAAATGGTTCCCCATTTTTTTGAACCACAACATCGTCTTCAATTCTAATACCCATTTTTTCTTCAGGGATATAAATTCCAGGTTCAACAGTAAATACCATATTTGCTTTCATAGGAGTTTTTAAAGCCCCATAATCATGGGTGTCTAACCCCATATGATGTGATGTTCCGTGCATAAAGTATTTTTTATAAGCTGGCCAGTTAGGGTCTTCGTTTTGTATATCTGCTTTGTCCAATAAACCAAGGCCTAATAATTCAGATTGCATTAATTTACCTACTTCAGCTTGATATTCAGCCCATAAAACTCCTGGAGCTAACATTTTTGTAGCTGCAGTTTTTACTCTTAAAACCGCATTGTAAACTGCTTTTTGTCTATCCGTAAAACGCCCATTTACAGGAATAGTTCGCGTCATATCACTAGAATAGTTTGCATATTTTGCTCCAATATCCATTAGAAGCATATCGCCATCTTTGCAGGCTTTATTATTTTCAATATAATGTAAAACGCAAGCGCTGTAACCTGATGCAACAATAGGGGTGTATGCCCAACCATCAGATCGGTTTCTTAAAAACTCATGCATAAACTCTGCTTCAATTTCATATTCCATAACGCCAGGTTTAACAAAAGGTAAAATTCGTCTTAAACCTTTTTCAGTGATATTACAAGCGTGCTGAATAATATCCAATTCTTCTTGTTCTTTTACGCCTCGTAATTTTTGCATAATCTGCCCACTTTTTTCCCATTTATGAGCAGAAAAATCAGATTTGCATTTTTTTATAAATCTATCTTCTCTTGTTTCAATTTCTACAGCTTGGCGATAGTGCTCATTGGTGTCAAAATAAATAGTATCGGCTTCCGTCATTAAATCATAAAAAACTTTATCAAATTCTTGTAACCAATATACCGTTTTAATACCTGAAACTTTTGCCGCTTCTTCTTTTGAATATTTTGCGCCATACCAAATAGCAATATGCTCATTGGTTTCAGTTAAAAATAAGATTTCTCTATGTTTTGGATCTATTGCATCTGGAAATAAAAGTAAAATACTTTCTTCTTGGTCAATGCCACTTAAATAAAAAATATCTCTGTGTTGTTCAAAAGGTAAATTGCTATCTGCTCCTGTTGTAAAAACATCATTAGAGTTAAAAACAGCAATAGATTTTTGTTTCATTTCAGCTACAAACTTTGCTCTGTTTTTTATAAAAAGATTATTGTTAATTGGTTCGTATTTCATAATAATATAGTTTGTTTTATAAGTTTCAAAATTTAATTAGAAATTATAAATTAGTTAAAAATTAGGTGTTAAATAACTAACATTCTATTAAAAATATTAATATTTGTAACAAAGTTATAAATTTGTGAACAACCTATCTAATATTCAAATAGTATTTATGAGAAAAATTAACACTTTAATATTCATTTTTTTAATAAGCTTTAACTTTTTTGGTCAAAACAAACCTGCATATAAATTATATAATGTAAAAGGACATAAAGTTTCGTATCAGAATATGATAAAAAAGTTACGTAAAGCTAATGTAGTTTTGTTTGGTGAATATCATAATAACCCAATTTCTCATTGGCTTGAATTAGAAGTAACCAAAGATATTTATAAAACTAAAAACTTAGTATTAGGTGCAGAAATGTTTGAAGCAGATAATCAAACAGTATTAAATAATTATCTATCTGGAAAAATAACAGAAAAAGGTTTAGATACTTTAGCTCGATTATGGAAAAATTTTAAAACGGATTATAAACCTTTAGTAGATTTTGCAAAACAGAATAAATTAAAATTTATAGCTACTAACGTTCCTCGCCGATATGCAAGTTTAGTTTATAAAAAAGGGTTTTCAGCTTTAGATAGTTTGCCGAAAAATGAAAAGT
>DGOU01000152.1:1367-8074 GCA_002390165.1 Lutibacter sp. UBA4458 | reverse complement strand
ACTAAAGCTAAAATTTCACCTGTAGAAGGTTCAATTGCAACAATACCACCTCTTTTGTTATTCATTAAAGCTTCTCCATATTGTTGCAGTTTGGTATCTATGGTAATATTAATGTCTTTGCCTGGAATTGGTAGAGTGTCATAAATTCCTTCTTTATAAGGTCCAATTTCTTTATTAAACCTATTGCGTTGAATATATTGCACTCCTTTTATACCGCGCAAAGTGTTTTCATAGGTTTTTTCAATTCCTGCAGTACCAATTAATTCTCCTAATTGATAATACGGTTTTTGTTTAATAATTTTTTCGTTTACTTCACTTATATAACCTAACACATTTGGTGCAGAATTGATGGGATATTTTCTTAATGTTCTTTTTTGAATATAAAACCCACGAAATTTATACATTTTTTCCTGTAAATACGCATAATCCGTTTTAGAAACTGCCGCTACAAATGTTGAAGGTATTCTGGTGGAATAGTGTTTTGCTCGATTTAATTTTTTTATAAAGTTACTTTTATCAATTTTTAATAAACTGCAAAACTCTAAAGTGTCTAAAGGTTTAACTTCTCTTGGAATTACCATAATATCATATGATAATTGATTTGCAACCATAAGAACTCCATTTCTATCATAAATATAACCTCGTTCAGGATAACTATATTTTACCTTAACTGCAGAATTATTTTTAATAGGGTTGTGGTAAGAATTATTTAAAACTTGCAAATAAAATAGCCGAATTAAAAATACACATCCTACTAAGATAATAGAGAAATATAAAAGCCCTTTTCGTTTCATTTGTGTTTTTTAGTGAATAATAAAATTCCAAAAAAGCTAATTATTATAGTTAAAATACTTGTTGAAATGGTGTTAGATAAAATGGGAAAAATATCCGAAAAGCTGAAGTAATCTAATAAAAACACTATAAAACTATCTAAAAAAGCTAAAACAGAAATAAACAATAATAATTTGTTTAATGGAAGATTTCGAACGTTAAATAACACATAATCAAAATCAGTTTTTCCAGTTACTAATTCTAAAATAGGTAGCCTATAATAAGCAATAAGTACAATTGCAGCTGTATGTATTCCTCCAGTGTCTGAAAAAGTATCTATTAATATACCAAGAAAAAAACTAGTTAGTAAAAGTGCATTTTTACTTTTTCTTATAGGAAATAATAAAACCCAGCCGATATAAATAAACGGATTTATATAACCAAACAAGTTGATATGATTAAAAACGAGTACCTGAAATAAAACAAGTAAAATAAATCGAATAATATTTTTAAAAATTAAATTATTCATTAAGAGTGTTTTGTTCTAAGGTTTTTTGCTCTTTTTTTTGATAGTTCATAATAACTTGTACATAGCTTAATGCACTCATATCATTAAAAAGGGTAACGTTTATTTCTTTAAATTGATTGTTTTCGAATTTAAAATCTTTTATAACACCAACATGTATTCCCTTAGGGAAAATTGCAGATTTTCCTCCAGTAACAATAGTATCTCCTTTTTTAATTATTGCTTGCCTAGGAATATCGCTTATTTGAGCAATGTTATAGTCTTTACCGTTCCAAAATAGCGTTCCAAAATGATTATCATTTTTTATGGTTACATTAATTTTAGAGTGACTATTTAGTATAGATAAAACCGTAGCATAATTTTTAGAAACACTTTTTATTACACCAATAACTCCTTTGCTGTTTACAACTCCTAAATCTATTTTTAAGTTTTGTTTAGCGCCTTTGTTTAGGGTTAAAAAATTGTTTCTTTTAGTGTAATTATTATTGATGATTTTAGCAGAAATATACTTATATTTTTGTGCATAAATACTAGTGTCAATTTGGCTAATTATTTTATTTTTAGCTACTAGTTTGTTTTTTTCAATCCAGTTTTTTAGTTGGTTATTTTCCTCGGATAGTCGTTGATTTTCAGATTTTAGATTAATAAAATCTGTAATAGAACTTACTTTGCTGTAAATTCCACCGCTAATAAAATTTGCAGAATTAATAAATTTACTTTGTTGATAAGAATGATTTTGAACGACAAGAATTAATGCAATAATTTCTAAAACTAAAAATAGCAGAAAGTATCTAAATTTTCTAATTAAATAAAATAATTGCTGCATAAAAAACGAAGTGAGAATTTATTATTTCATTAACACATTTTTAAATCTTGTAAGATCTTTTAATGCGATACCTGTTCCACGAACTACTGCTCTAAGTGGATCTTCAGCTACATAAACTGGTAAATCTGTTTTTCTAGATAAACGTTTGTCTAATCCTCTAAGCATAGATCCTCCACCTGCTAAATAAATACCTGTATTATAAATATCAGCGGCTAATTCTGGTGGTGTTTTAGATAAGGTTTCCATTACTGCATCTTCAATTCTTAAAATAGATTTATCTAAAGCTTTTGAAATTTCTCTAAAGGAAACTTGAACTTGTTTAGGTTTTCCACTTAACAAATCTCTACCCTGTACCAACATGTCTTCTGGTGGGCTGTCTAAATCTTCGGTTGCGGCTCCTATTTGAATTTTAATTTTTTCAGAAGTTCTTTCTCCAACATATAAATTATGTTGGGTTCTCATATAATAAGCAATATCCGCAGTAAAAACATCACCAGCAACTTTAACCGATTTATCACAAACAATACCTCCTAAAGCAATAACAGCAATTTCTGTTGTTCCTCCTCCTATATCAATTATCATGTTTCCTTTAGGTTGCATAATATCAATACCAATACCAATAGCTGCAGCCATTGGCTCATGAATTAAATAAATTTCTTTGGCATTCATATGTTCTGCAGAATCTATTACTGCACGTTTTTCAACTTCTGTAATGCCAGAAGGAATACAAATTACCATGCGTAATGATGGAGAAAAAAAACGTTTTTTAATAGTAGGTATACTTTTAATGAACTCCTTAATCATTTGTTCTGAAGCTTCAAAATCAGCAATTACTCCATCTTTTAACGGTCTAATGGTTTTAATATTTTCATGTGTTTTTCCCTGCATTAAACTGGCTTTTTTACCAGTTGCAATAATTTTTCCTGTACTTCTATCACGAGCTACAATGGAAGGAGCATCAATAATTACTTTACCATCATGAATAATAAGCGTATTGGCTGTGCCTAAATCAATAGCTATATCTTCAGTCATAAAGTCGAAAAAACCCATATATTATACTTTTTATTAAATTATTTTTTGAAATCTTTCAAAGTTACTAAAATTAGTGTTTAAAATGGCGAGTTCCTGTAAATATCATCGACATTTTATTATTATTGCAATAATCAATAGATAATTGGTCTTTTATGGAGCCACCAGGTTGAATTACAGCATCTACACCAACATTATGAGCAATTTCTACGCAATCAGGAAATGGGAAAAAAGCATCACTTGCCATAACGGCACCGTTTAAATTAAACCCGAAGTGTGTTGCTTTTTCAATAGCTTGATTTAAAGCATCAACTCTACTTGTTTGTCCGGTTCCACTTGCAAAAAGTTGTTTGTTTTTGGCTAGCACTATGGTATTTGATTTGGTGTGTTTACAAATTTTAGAAGCAAAAAATAAATCTTCTAATTCTTTATCAGAAGGATTTTTATCTGTTGCTTTTGTAACAACGCTTTGGTTATCTGTTTTGTTGTCTTTATCTTGAAATAAAAGTCCGTTTAAAGCTGTTCTATATTGTGCCGTTGGTAATTTTACATCTTTTTGAATTAAAATAATTCTATTTTTTTTACCTTTTAATATTTCTAAAGCTTTCTTTTCAAATTTAGGTGCAATTACAACCTCGCAAAATAGTTTATGAATTTCTGTTGCTGTGCTCTCATCAATTTTTTTGTTTGAAATTAAAACACCACCAAAAGCAGAAGTCGGATCACCTGCCAAAGCATCTAAATAAGCCTGTTTCAAAGTTTCTCTTTGTGCTAAACCGCAAGCGTTATTATGCTTTAAAATTGCAAATGTTGGCGTATCATTTTTAAATTCGTTCATTAAATTTACAGCAGCATCTACATCTAGTAAATTATTATAGGACAACTCTTTACCGTGAAGTTTTTCAAATAAGCTCTCTAAATTTCCATAAAATAATCCTTTTTGATGTGGGTTTTCACCATATCTTAAAGTAGAAACAGAATCAAATGAAGCTCTAAAAGCAGTTTCATTTTTATTTAAATAATGAAAAATTGCTGTGTCGTAATTACTAGATACAGCAAAGGCTTTAGCTGCGAAATTTTTGCGCTGCTCTAAGGTTATTTCTCCATTGTTTTTGGAAATGAAGTTTAGAAAATCTTCATATTGATTTATGGAAGAAACACAACAAACATCTTTAAAGTTTTTAGCAGCAGCTCTAATTAACGAAATACCCCCGATATCAATTTTTTCAACAATATCTTGTTCTGAAGCTCCACTTTCAACTGTTTTTTCAAAGGGATATAAATCAACAATTACAATGTCAATTTCAGGAATTTCATACGTTGTAAGTTGCGATAAATCTTCTGCGTTTTCTCTACGAGCCAAAATTCCACCAAAAACTTTTGGATGTAATGTTTTAACTCTGCCTCCTAAAATAGAAGGATAAGAGGTTAAATTTTCAACAGGAATAACATTAATTCCTAAGTTTTTTATAAAACTTTCAGTTCCTCCTGTAGAATAAATCTTAATATTTAATGCGTCCAATTGTTTAATAATTGGCTCTAATCCATCTTTATTAAATACAGATATTAATGCGGTTTTAGCTTTTTTAGTAGTATTCATTAGTGTGTTGTTGGTTTAGCAAATCTAGTAATAATCAACAGTTTAAACAATGTTGAATGAAAGTTAATTCTCTTTTATTTTTTTATGAAAATTATCTACCATTTCACTGTAGTTTTTCATTTTTTTAATGTGGGTTTCCTTTTTCAATTTACTATTAAGTGAAGCAATTTTTTTACGAACATATTTTATGGGTTTTTTATGTAACATTGGTATTTAAAAACAGGTTAGTAAAAATATGTGCAAATATAAGTCGCTTACTTAATTATAAAATTATTTTTTACATTAATTTTTTATTTTTTTTATAGTAAAAAAAGACTTTATTTTTATTGTTTAAAAAGTGTTGCAACTTTGGCACAAACAAATTCTAAAAAGACTTCATCTTCTTTGGAAAAAGGATTGGTTTTATGAGAATCAATATCAATTTGCCCAATATTTTTTTCATTGACTAAAATTGGAATTACAATTTCACTTTTAACTTGAAATCCACAAGAAATATAATTATTTTGCTTGGTAACATCTTGTACTACAAAATTTTCATTGCTAACCGCTACTTGTCCACAAATTCCTTTTCCAAAAGGAATGACTGTATGTTCTGTTGGTTTTCCTGCAAATTGAGCAAGTTTTAATTCGTTTTTATCTCCATTTTTAAAATAAAAGCCTACCCAATTATAATAATCTATTTCGTTTTTTAATAAATTACAAATGGATTGTAATTTATTGGAAATTGTAGATTTACTATCTGTTATTGAAGTTATAGATTGTTTTAATACCGAAAAGTTCATAGGATTTTGTAGTTTTATGCAAAAATAAAATTCTTTTTAAGTGCAAAGTAATAAATCAGTAGTTTATTTTTTGATAAAATTTTTTGGTGTTTATGCGTTGCTTTTTGTTTTGTATGCTTGGTATTTACAAAAAAATCAGATTAAAGAGCCAATTTTTACTTGTGCTCCAATAACAGAAAATGTTGCTAATCAGACACAAAGTCTACTAAATTTTGTTGGTTATAATGTAGAAATGCAGCAACATACTAAGGAGGTTTCTATAAATGTTTTAGTGAATAATAAACCGGTAGCGAGAATTGTTGAAGGATGTAATTCTATAAGCATTATTATTTTATATATTGCTTTTATTATTGCATTTAAAGGAAGTTTTAAAAACACTGTTTTATTTATTATTGGTGGAGGTTTACTTATATATTATTTTAATATTGTTAGAATAGCAATAATTTCTATTGCTATATATAAATATCCAGTTTATCAAAAAACATTACATGAAATTGTGTTTCCTTTATTAATTTACGGACTTACATTTTTGTTTTGGTTTATTTGGGTTAAAAAATTTGCTTCTTATAAAAAATGAAAAACGGATTAAAAATTTTAGGATTAATTATTTTAATTTTCTTTTTAATTGGGATAAGAGAATTTATAGCACCGCATTTATATGATCCGTTGGTAAATTTTTTTAAAGCAGATTATTTAAATAAGCCTGTTCCTACTTTAAATTTAAGCTTATTTTTTGTGAATATTTTTATCAGGTATGCATTAAATGGCATGGTTTCCATTGGTATTATTTATTTATTTTTTAATGATTATAAAATAGTTCGGTTTGCTTTTAAACTATATGTAATAGCTTTTATTGTTTTAACAATTAGTTTAATATTGATATTAAAATTTCATCAAGAAAATAATTACCTATTACTATTTTATGTTCGAAGATTATTAATTCACCCGGTTTTAGTTTTGGTTTTAATTCCTGCCTTTTACTTTCAAAAACTCAAAAAAAATGGAAATTTTAAAAACTAATGAGGGTATCATATTTTTTTGTATTATTACACAAAAATCAAGATAAATATAAAATATTTTAAAAATGAAAAGAATTTCAATCGCATTAATAGCAGTTTTTTCGGTAGCCGTAATTATTGTTTCTTGTAAAGAAGAAGCTAAAAAAGGAGCTAA
>DGOU01000152.1:0-1358 GCA_002390165.1 Lutibacter sp. UBA4458 | reverse complement strand
CAAATGCTGCATATCAATGTCCTATGGATTGTGAGCATGGAAAAACTTATGATAAGGAAGGAAATTGCCCTGTTTGCAACATGAAACTTAAAAAAGTGGCATCTAAAGATGTAGATTCTACTAAAGTAAGTAGTAATATGAACTACAAAAACTGTTTTAAAAGTTGCAAAGGTAAATTAGATTGCAAAAACATGGCTAATTGCAAAGATAAAGCTAGTTGTAAGGGCAAAGCAGATTGCAAAGATAAAGCTAGTTGTAAAGGAAATACAGATAGCGCCAATAAAATGTGTTCAAAATGCCAAACAAAAAATTGTAAAAAAGCTTGTAAAGGAAAAGCTTAATAATATTTAGAATTATAGTAAAAAAGACGCTTAACTAAACTAAGCGTCTTTTTTTTGTAACTAATTTGGTATAATAATAAAATCAGCTCTTTTATTTATTGCATGTTCTGCATCCGTGCATTTTACATTGTTTTTACAACGATTTAGAAGTTTGGTTTCTCCAAATCCTTTAGCTTTTATTCTGGAGGCGTCAATTCCTTTAGATATTAAATAGTCTTTTGAAGCATTTGCTCTTTTTTGAGTTAATTCCATATTATATTTATCTGGACCTCGGCTATCTGTATAATAATTTATTTCTAGTTTAAAAGTTGGATTTTGATTTAAATTAAATACTACTTTATTAAGTTCAAATTTAGCGTCGTTAGTTAACTTAAATTCATCTAATTCAAAATTTATTGATTTGGTTTCTATATACTTAACTCCATTTTTTTCTTTCGCTTTTATTATTGGTTCAAGAACTAAACTCATATTATGAGGATGACCGATTTTGTTAAATGTATTAACCGTTTCTTTGGTAGAAGTATAATTAGTTTTTGTAGTACTTACTGTATAATTTTTATTGCAATCTAATTCAAAATAAAAAGTTCCGTTTGAATCTGATAGAGTACTTTTAACTTCTTTAGTACCGTCTAGTAGTTTTATTTTTGCTCCAGGAATAGCATTTTTAGTTATGCTTTCCGTAACTATACCATTTACATATTGAACACATTTTAAAGGCTCTATATCAAAATTTAAGTGAAGTATTCTTCCATTTTCAATAGCTGTTTTTATTCGGAAGGATTCTACAGCATTATTTTTAAATACACTTAATTTATAAGTAGTAGCACATTTTAATTCAAATTGATATTCGCCATTTTCACCAACTATTTTTGTATCCATAACTTTATTATTTTGATATAAAGTTATGGTGGTGTTTGGTAATGGTTTTTTACTTATTTTATCTCTAATTATTCCTGTTACTTGTTGTTTACATTCCTTTTTGTTTAATTCTATAGTTATATTTTTGCTGTTATCTCT
>DGOU01000041.1:3428-4890 GCA_002390165.1 Lutibacter sp. UBA4458 | reverse complement strand
TATATAAGGTTTTAAAGTATGCACTAAAAAATTGGCATATATTGCTCCTTTTCCACCACCATATTTGCTATTTTTCCAAGGCGTATATTCATTAATCCGTTCTATTCCAGCATTTTCAACACCAACAACTATAAAACCTTTTCCAGTTTTTTTAAACAGTTTATTTAAAATTTCATCTACTTGCCACTCTCCAATATAAGAAGTTTTATTATCAAATAAATTTTGACCATCGTGCATATAAATTACCGGAAACTTTTTAGAAGTTTCGGCATAATTTGGAGGTAAATACACCCAAATTTTATGAGAAATATTATTTAATTTTGGAATTACAAACTCCTTTTTAATAATAGAAACATTATTGCTTTTTGTCGATTTAACTTTTACGTTATTCTGAGATAATACAATGGTAAAATGGAATAGTAAAACGTAAACAAAAAGTAAAATTTTCTTCATATTAATTTCGTTTAATAATTGCAACTATTTCCTTTTTTTCGTTCCAAAAAATTAAAGCTCCAAATGCAAAAACTAATCCAATTGAAATTAAATAATTTTCTCTAAAATATTCAAACGAAACAAATGAAATAATAATGGAAGCTACCAAATAACTTCCTGACTTTTTTAAATTATAGGGTACTTTGTAATGTTTTTTTCCAATGAAATACGATAAAAGCATCATAGCACCGTAAGCAAATAACGTTGCCCAAGCAGAAGCCATAAACCCAATAACCGGAATTAAAGTGATGTTTGCTACAATGGTAATTATTGCTCCAATTATAGAAAATAACATGGCATATCGTGTTTTATCGGTTAATTTATACCAAATAGAAAGGTTATGATAAACACCTAATAATAAGTTAGCTAACAGCACAATTGGGACTATACCTATTGCTTCCCAATAAGCTTGATTAATAAATAATTGTTTTAAAATATCTATAAAAACCACAATGCTAACAAATACTAATGCGCCAATTATTATAAAGTAATTTAAAATTTTAGCATACGTTTCTTTAGCGTCTTTTTGGTCAGAGTGATTAAAAAAGAAAGGTTCTGCACCTAAACGGAACGCCATAATGTATAAATTCATAAATATGGCAAGTTTATAGCAAGCAGCATAAATTCCCATAGCATTTTTATCCATTAATTTTCCTATTAAAATTTTATCCAAATTTTCATTAATTACATACGCAATTCCTGCTACCGCAATCGGCCATGAATAGGAAATCATCTTTTTAAATAAAACCGTGTTAAAAGTCCATTTAAATTTTAATAAATATGGAAGCAATAATAGTAACGAAACAGCGCTTCCTATTAAATTAGCAATAAAAATAAAATTTACAATTTTTGTACTATTAAAAGCGGTAATTAAAAGGGTTGGTAGTTGCTTTCCTTCTTTAGTATATTCTGGAATAAATTTTAAGAAAATTAAATTTATTACCACAATTACAAAAACATTTAAAAGTTT
>DGOU01000041.1:0-3353 GCA_002390165.1 Lutibacter sp. UBA4458 | reverse complement strand
TGTCCAAAATCAAAAATAGAAGTAAAAAAGTTAGAAAATAATGTTGCTATTATTATAAAAACAAAAGCGGAAAATGCTACACTTAAAAAAGCAGTAGAAAGTAAAGAATCTTTATTTTTCTCGGATTTATAAAATCTAAAAAAAGCGGTTTCAAACCCAAAAGTTAACAAAATTGCAAATAACGCTGCCCAAATATAAAAATTAGTATTTTCAGCATAATTAGTAGTTGGTAACGCATCCGTTTGTACTTTTACTAATAAAAAATTGATTACACGTGGCAATACCGCTGCAATTCCGTAAATAAGGGTGTCTTTAAAAAATCGTTTAAGTGCGCTCAATGAGAAATGTATATTAGTAAAATAAAGGTATAAATGTACAAAAGTAATCTTTCAATAACACATTAAAAATTTAGTAGAACTAAAATCGATTTAATTTAGATTTTATACTTTTGGCTTTAAAATTATAAGTAATGAACAAATTACCTAAAGTTGCTGTTTTTGGAGGCGGAAGTTGGGCTACTGCAATTGTTAAAATGTTGTGTGAAAACTTAGACCAAGTTGGCTGGTACATGCGTAATAAAAATGCAATTAGTTATATAAAAAAAGAACATCATAATCCTAATTATCTTAGTTCTGCTGAATTTCATCCTTCAAAATTAAAACTTTCTGGTGATATTAACGAAATGGTTAACTATGCCGATGTTTTAATTTTTGTAATTCCATCTGCTTTTTTAAAAACAGAATTAAATAAAATTACAGAAAACTTTTCTGATAAAATTATATTCTCAGCAATTAAAGGAATTGTACCTGAATCCGGATTAATAGTTGGGGAACATTTTAATCAAATACTTCATATTCCTATTGAAAATATTGGGGTAATATCTGGTCCTTGTCATGCCGAAGAAGTTGCTATGGAACGGTTATCGTACTTAACAATTTCATGTAGAGATCAAGCAAAAGCAAAAATGTTAAGCGACTGTATATCTAGTAATTATATTAAAACAAAACTATCGGATGATATAATTGGAACGGAATATGCAGCTATGTTAAAAAATATTTATGCAATAGCTGCTGGCATTGCACATGGTTTAGGTTATGGAGATAATTTTCAGTCCGTTTTAATGTCTAATTCTATTAGAGAAATGAAACGATTTATAAAAAAAGTGCATAAAATGAAACGAAATATTAATAACTCAGCTTATTTAGGCGATTTATTAGTAACAGGATATTCCATTTTTAGTAGAAACCGTATGTTTGGTAATATGATTGGTAAGGGTTACACCGTAAAAAGTGCTCAAATGGAAATGAGTATGATTGCTGAAGGTTATTACGCTACAAAAAGTGCTTATTTATTAAATGAAAAAAACAAAGCTAAAACGCCAATTATTGATGCGGTTTATGCGGTACTTTACAAGCATAAAAATCCTAAAAAAATATTTTCAAAACTGACAGAACTATTAGATTAGCAGATAATTAACTCTTTTAATTTATTTTAAATAATCCTTTTTTTTTTGATAAAAATATGATTTCAATTGAAATAAGTTTATATTTGTTTTTTAATATATTTATTTAACAATGAAAAAAGGAACAGTAAAATTTTTCAACGAAGCTAAAGGATTTGGTTTTGTAACAGAAGAGAATTCAGGCACAGATTACTTTGTACACATTTCTGGATTAATTGATGAAATTAAACAAGGAGACGAGGTTGAATTTGAGCTAACAGAAGGTAAAAAAGGTTTAAACGCAATAAATGTAAAGGTAATTTAATATTTATTCATAAATTTTTTAAGATTCAAAACCAGCTTAATTAAGCTGGTTTTTCTTTTTATATGGTTTCTTGTTGATTTATATCATCTTTACAACTTAAATGTTATTGTAAATTTGTTACTCTTAAATTAGAGTTTAATTATGAGTGATAAAATTGGAATTTTGTACTCCTCCATAGACGGGCAAACTCATAAAATATGTGATTTTATTAAAGATAAATTAGAGCAAAAAAAACAAAAGGTAGGTTTATATTCCATAGAGAATTTTGGTTCAAAAATTTCGGATTATAAAATTTTTGTTATTGCATCAAGCATACGATATGGTGTGCATCATAAAAAAATTATCGATTTTATTAATGCCCATAAAAAAGAATTAGACGCTACTAAAACCGTTTTTATTTCTGTTAATTTAGTTGCCAGAAAACCAGAAAAAAACACTCCAGAAACAAATCCTTATGTAGTAAAATTTTTTAAAACTATACATTGGAAACCTTCCTTGGTTGAAGTTTTTGCTGGAAAATTAGATTATCAAAAGTATCCTTTTTGGGATAGGATTATGATTCAACTAATTATGTGGATGACCAAAGGTCCAACCGATAAAAACACTAAAATTGAATATACTAACTGGGAAAAAGTAGCTCAATTAGCAGAGAGAATTTCTAAAATGTAATTAGTTACCAATGTTTATTTAATTAAAATACCTCGTTTATTTAACATTGGTATTTGACGTAAATTACCCTCTTTAATGGTTCCTTTTTTAAAAATATATTTTTTGTCCAGCATTTTATTATTTTCAAAAAAAGTAACATTAAAAATATTGGTAAGTTTTAAAACTTCATTCTGAATTAGTTCTATTTTAGCAAAAGAGTTAGCAGGTAATTTATCAATTTTATGTCGTAAAATAGCTGTTTCAATTCCTTTATCTTCATCATATCCTTTGCTAACAATTAACACCATTTCAATAGCTACATCTTTTGTGTTTAATATATAAGCATTCCAATCTTCACATTGAAATTCCTTATTATACTCTTTAACAACTGCCACAAAAACATTGGAAACTTGGGGTGTATTAATATCTTTTTTCATTTCCATTCATTTTTAAGAATAGCATAAATTACGTCATCTACCCATTTTCCATCTATAAATAAACTCTTTTTAAAATGTGCTTCTTTTCTAAAGCCAATTCGTTTAAAAAGGTTTATGGAATTTATGTTTTCCGGATCTATAGAAGCGGTAATTCTATGTTTATTCAGATTATTAAACAAATAATAAATTATTCCTTTTAAGGCTTCTGTTGCAAATCCTTTTTTTTGATAGTTTTTAGCAATAGTAATTCCTAATTCCACTTGTTTTTTATCGGTATCTAAAAAATGCACACCGATATCACCAATTAATACCTTTGTTTTTTTTTCAATAATAACTACTTGAAACCAGGAATCTACAATATCAAATTCTGCGGGATTTTTTTTAATAAATTCATAGGCGTCTTCTATTTTTTTAGGAACCCATCCTTGAAATTTATTGGTAATAGCATCTGATCTATAATGGAATAAAGCTACTGCATCCTTATTTTCAATTGGTCTTAAGT
>DGOU01000082.1 GCA_002390165.1 Lutibacter sp. UBA4458 | reverse complement strand
ATTAACTTGTGAAACATCAAGTGGCGCCGATATTTACTTAGATGGTAAAGCAGTTAGTTTTAATGCTAATTCATCAAGTGGAAGTGGTATTAAAGCATACTCATTAGCAACTAAAAATTGTATAGCAAAGGCAAGTAGCGGTTCCAATATTAAGGTTAATGTAAGCGATTCATTTAAAGGTAAAGCTACTAGTGGAGCTGACATTAACTATAAAGGAAGCCCTAAAATAATTGACGAAGATAAAAGCTCTGGTGGAAGTATAAGAAACCACGAGAGTTAATGAATAGTGTCTAATCAAAGTATTACTTTATAATCATGTTCGTTTTAACGTGATTTTTTTAGGCTCTCTATTTATGGATAGTTTATATTAATAAGTTTAAAATACTAGCAAAAGAAAATAATCCTTTTATTTCTCAAATAATAAAAAACGACAAATACACGCATTTTTTCCTTACTAAAACGTTTTCGTAATTTATTTTTATTAAAATTCAACATGTATTTTGGATAATAATAATGTAACTTAAGTATCTATTTAATCAAATATATATATATTACATACCTGTAAACAACATAAAATAAGGTAATTAAAAAGATTAGCACCAATAACTATATATTTATAGAAAAGAGCATAAAAGCGCATAATCTGATTTTTTTTTTTTCTAAATTAGCACTATTATTAATTTTTATTAATCAAAATTTAAATAATTATGAGAAAAAAAATTATGCTTTCTTTTCTTGTACTATTATTTTCTGTAAGTTTTATTTATGCTCAAAACACAGTTAAAGGTAGTATAAAAGATGTTTCTGGTCAAGGATTACCAGGTGTAAACATTCAAGTGAAAGGAACGAATCAAGGAACAGCTTCCGATTTTGATGGAAACTATGAAATTACAGCATCAATAGATGATGTTTTGGTATTTTCTTTTTTAGGGTATTCTACTAAAGAAATTAATGTAACTGGTGAAATAACGGATGTAATATTACAAGATGACTTATTGCGTTTAGATGAAGTTATTTTAACAGGTACTTCAGGTATTGCAACAAAAAAACAATTAGGTTCTGCAATTTCGTCAATTAGCACTAAAGACTTAAGCGATGCAAAAACTGTTGTTAGTGTAGGAGAAGCATTGCAAGGTCAAGTTGCAGGAGCTTATATTACTAGAAATTCTGGTAACCCTGCAGGTGGTATGTCTGTTCGTTTAAGAGGTCCAAGTACCTTAACAGGAAGTTCAGACCCTCTTTATATAATTGATGGTGTAATTGTAAACAATCAATCTCAACAAGCTATTAATTTAGGTGGTTACACACAAAATAGATTGGTTGATATCAGTCCTGATGATATTGAAAGAATGGAAATATTAAAGGGAGCAGCAGCAGCAGCAATTTATGGATCACGAGCAAGTAATGGTGTAATTCAAATATTCACAAAAAAAGGAGTTTCTGGAGATCCAAAAGTTACTTTTTCAGCAAGTATGAATTTAAATAAGGTAAGAAACACATTACCCTATAATGATACACAATTAGAATGGAATGGAGATGGAGTAGCAGTGCCAGCAACAAGATATGATTATCAGGACTATATTTTTAATGATGCAAGCGGTTATGAAACCTCAATTAATGTAACTGGTGGTTCAGATAAAACAAAATATGCTGTATCTGGATCTTTGTTCGATAATAATGGAATAGTTCGAAATACTAGTTTTAATAGAAAAACATTTAGAGCAAGGATTGATCAAGAGCTTTATAGTTGGCTTGATATGTCAGTTGGTTCTTATTTATCATTAAATGAAAGTCAGGATATGCCAAATGGTAAAAATTATGGACCTATTACTGCTTTACTATTTGCAGATAATATTCACAATCAAGATCCTGATGAGTTTGGAAATTATCCGAGTGTTGGACTTTGGATGCCTAGTCCAAGAGAGACAATTGATAGAATTGATGCTTCGCAAGAAAATTTTAGATCAATATCCGACCTTCAATTAACTGCGACTCCCTTTGAAGGATTTAGAATTAATTATATTTTTGGTTATGATCATTCTAACTCTGAAGGATTATTATATATTCCTAGGGGTGTAAATACAAGGCCAAATGGAGAAACTGAAAAGTCAACCATCGCTTCATCGTTGATGAATTCAGATCTGACTATGAGTTATCAATTTGATATTACAGATGATTTAAAATCTACTACGGGTTTTGGTTATAGCTATCAACAACAAGAAAATAAATATTTTAGTGTAAGAAATGATCAAGTAGGTCCAATTGAAGGTGTTATAGTAACTGACCCAAGTAATGCTGTTGGCGGAAATGATTTTAGAAGCGAAGCTTCATATTGGGGTGGGTTCTTGCAGGAAACTCTAGCGTATAAAAATAAATTATTTTTAACATTGGCAGGAAGAATTGATGGAGCATCTGTTTTTGGAGAAGATGAAAGACAACAATTTTATCCAAAAATTAGTGCATCATATAATATTTCTGATGAAGATTTTTGGCAAGAATCTATTGGTGGCACTGTTAATTCATTAAAATTAAGAGCAGCATGGGGTCAAGCTGGTAATTTAACAGCTTTAGATCCATATCAAATATTTACTAATTATAATCAACAAAATTATAATGGTGAAATTGGTTATTTCCCTAGCTCTTTGCAGGGGAATGAAGGTTTAAGACCAGAAAGACAAACGGAAACAGAATTTGGGTTTGATATGGGAATGTTTAATGGTAGATTAGGATTAGAGTTTTCTTATTACAATCAAGACATTGAGGATTTATTGATTGGTAGAACACTATCACCATCTACAGGTTTTGAAAATCGTTTTGATAATGTTGGTAGCATGACTAATAATGGTTATGAAATATTACTTAGAGCAAAGCCTTTTGAAGGTGATTTTAACTGGAACATTACTGGAACATTTAGTCAAAATAAAAATGAGGTTACTTATGTTGAAGGTACAAGATTATCGTTAGGTATGTGGGGAACATCTGTGGCTCAGACTAATGAGGCATTAGGGGTGTTTTACGGGACTTTTTTCGCAACAGATGCTAATGGAGGTCGATTATTAGATGATAATGGTTTTGTACAAAGAGCTAAAGGGCATTATGAGGATAGAGAATTAAGTAATGGTCAAACGGTACAAGTTCCAGTACAAGATTATGATGCTAACGGACAGCCAACAGGAGCTATTTTGAAAAAAATTATCGGTGATCCGAATCCAGATTTTGTGGCTTCATTAATAAATGAATTTGAATATAAAAATTTTGGTGTTAGATTTCAATTTGATTTTGTGCAAGGAAATGATGTGATGAGTTGGGATAAAAGAATGGGCTACTTATTTAAAGGAGGTCAGCAAACTGCTCAAGAATTAAGAGGAGAAATACCACGAGGAAGTTCAAACCCTAATTTTTCTATATTTGAATCATTTATAGAAGATGGATCTTATATAAAAATGAGAGAAATTTCTTTATATTATAATTGGCGATTAGACAATCCAGTAATCGAAAATGTCAAATTATTTGCTAGTGGTACTAACTTGTTCTCAATAGATAATTATTACGGTTTTGATCCTGAGGTAAATACAGAGGGGCAGTCAAATGGAGTAAGAGGTCAGGATATGGCAAATGTGCCAATACCACAAGTATATAGACTTGGAGTAATTGTTAATTTTTAAATTAGAAAAAGATGAAAAATATATTTAAATTATTACTATTAACTGTATTAGTGTTCTCTTCTTGTGAGGAAGATTTTCTTAATGTAAATCAACCTGCAGAAGATCAGGTTTTAACTTCGAAGTCAGGGCTAATCACAGTAGCCGTAGGAATGACAAGTCATTTTACAACCTCTACATTGTCTCCTATTGTTGAGATACAAGGTTTGTCTACAAGAGAATTAGGAAATTTATTGACTTATGTTACACCAGGAGAATTGGTAGCTGGGGGTTCTGGTTTACCAAATGATAATGCAGGAATTACTCGATTATGGAATAGATTATTGAGAGATAAAGGTGCTGCAGAATCAATATTGAAAAATGTTGACGCTATTGAAATGGACCCGGGGACTAAATCTGGTTTAAAAGCTTACGCAAAGTTTTTTAAGGCAATGACTTTAGGTTACTTAATACAGAATTTTGAATCTGCTCCAATAGACAATAACTCAGATGGAAATGCTAGTTTTAGTTCTAGAAGCGATGTGCTAGCTGAGTGTATTAATTTATTGACCAGTGCAAATGAGGATATTAATGCAAATCCAATTTCTGATGAATTTTTAGTATATATTCAAGGAATGGATTTACCAAATATGATTAATGCATATTTAGGTCGATATAATTTATTTGCAGGGAATTACGATGCAGCCATTGCTGCAGCAAATTCAGTTGATTTAAATTCAATGTCAGCTTGGATATATGATGGAGCAACAAACAAAAATGCAGTTTTTGTTTTTGCAGTTGAAAATGCTCCAGATACAAAACCACAAGATAATTTTGGTTTAACAGGCTCTTTGATTCCTGAAGCAAATGACGGTAGAATTGATTTCTATTTATCTCCATCTGATGAAGTTGAAGTTCCAGAATTTGGAGGGCATGGCGTTGAAAACTTAAAAGGATTTTTTGAATTTGGAAACCAAAGTATCCCCGTTTATTTACCTGGTGAGATGCTATTAATAAAAGCAGAAGCTTATGCGATGAAAAGTGATTTTGATAATGCAATTGCTAATATTAATTTAGTAAGAGAAAAAGACAATGATATTTTTGGAGTTAATGCAAATTTAGAGCCTTGGGCTGGAGATATAAATGATAAAGATGCTATTATGGATGAAATATTTAGAAATCGTAGTATTGAATTATTTATGTCTGGGTTGCGTTTAGAAGACTCTAGAAGAATTCATTCTGATTTTGTTCCATCTCAACAAGAAGATTATTTAAGTGAACGAAATAGAAATTTTTACCCATACCCGGCTGAAGAAAGATTTAATAATACTAATACCCCTGATGATCCATCAATTTAACTATTTATTAGTTTCCTAGATTAAGTATTTAGAGTAGCATATTAATGTTACTCTAAATACTATACTTATTTACTTTATCAATATGAAAAAAGTTCTTACAGGTCTCGATGTTTTAACAAATGATATTAACCTTCAAAGTAAGTTTAAAGGTACTGTCGCTTTATTATGCCATAATGCATCTGT
>DGOU01000123.1 GCA_002390165.1 Lutibacter sp. UBA4458 | reverse complement strand
GTTGTGAAAGTGATTCTAGATTAGTGGTTACTGTTACTTTTATAAATCCTGTAACCCCAACTACTTCAAATGCCAATCAAACTTTTTGTACCGTTGATAATGCAACAGTTGTAGATTTACAAGCTAGTGGAACTAATTTAAATTGGTATGATAATGAAACGGATTCTACTCCATTAAATACTACTGATACTTTAATTGACGGAGAAGATTATTGGGCTGCTGAAAGTGATGCTTCTTCTGGTTGTGAAAGTATTTCAAGACTTAAAGTTACCGTTACCATATTAGATAATTTACCTGTAACTATTAATGAAACAACACAAACTTTCTGCGCTTCAAATAAACCTACTGTTGAAAATTTAAGTGCAACAGGCGGAAACATTAATTGGTACGAATCTGAAACCGCTACAAGTCCTTTAAATGAAAATGAACCATTAGTAAATGGGGAAGATTATTGGGCTACTCAAACCAATGCAACAGGTTGTGAAAGCTCTTCAAGAATGGTAGTAAATGTAGTTTTAACAGATCCTGGAGTTCCGTTATTAAACGTTTCTGGAAATGAATTTTGCGTAATTGATAATCCTACAATTTCTGATTTAAATGATAGAGTAACAAGTACTAATAACTATCCTATTACTTGGTATGATGCTTTTCCAAACGGAGTTTCTTTATCTTTAAATGAGCCATTGGCTGAAGGTCAAACTTATTACGCTTTTGTATCTGATACGGATGGTTGTTCAAGTATAAGTCCATTACAAGTTACAGTAAGTTTAGATGCTTGTGACAAGTACGATATTGAAATTTATGATGGTTTCTCTCCAGACGGAGATGGCATAAATGATTCTTTTAATATTGGAAATTTAAAAGTGTTATATCCCAACTTTAGAGTTGAATTTTATAATAGATGGGGAAAACTAATTTACACACAAAAAGCTGGAAAACCAGATTGGAACGGTAGATTAAATGGTAATGGCAATTTAGTTCCTGCAGGTGTTTATTATTTCATCATTCACTTTAATAAAAATAATAGAAAACCAATTCAAAAAAGATTATATATAAGTCGTTAATCATTCATTAGCGAAAAATTAAAACATATGAAAAAAATTATTCTATCCATTCTAACAATTCTATTGTCAACGGTTATTTGGTCGCAACAAGATGCTCAATACACGCAATATATGTACAATATGAATGTTATAAACCCTGCTTACACAACAAACACTATAGGAATTGTTAATATTGGTGCGCTTCACAGAACGCAATGGGTTGGTGTTGCAGGTTCTCCAAAATCATCAAATCTCTTTATGCATACTCCAATTAATAATAAAATTGAAGTAGGGTTTTCTTTAGTAAATGATAATATAGGAGATGTTGTAAAACAAAATAATTTATATGCAGACGTTGCTTATAAATTAGATTTAGAAGATTATGGAAATTTATCCTTCGGTTTAAAAGCAGGTGTATCCTTTTTTGATGTAGATTTTAATGGGTTTACCTTAGAATCTGGGGATGTTTTTACGGATCCTAATTTTACGGATAACATTCATCAATCTTACTTTAATATTGGAGCTGGTATTTATTATAATACCGAAAACTATTATGTTGGTCTTTCAGTCCCAACCTTATTAAATAGTCAATATTTAGATAGAGAAAATGGGAAATACCAAGGAACAAAACAAGCGCACGTTTTTTTAACTGGTGGTTATGTTTATGAAATAAATGATTTAATTAAATTAAAACCTGCCTTTATGACTAAAATTGTTAAAGGAGCAGATGCCGTTTTCGATTTCACACTTAATGCTTTATACAACAACAGATTAGAAGTTGGTGTTGGCTACCGTGTTAACGATGCAATTAGTGGCATGGTTAACTTCAAAGCAACTCCTGAATTAAGAATTGGTTATGCTTACGATCATACTACCTCTAACTTAGGACCTTTTAGTTCTGGTTCTCACGAAATATTTGTGCTTTATAATTTAGATATTTTCAACTTACAAAACGGATTTGATAAATCGCCAAGATTCTTCTAATAAATTGACTTTGACCATGAAAAACATACTATACACACTTTTTATATTAACAATTACCACACAGATTGTAAATTCACAAAATTTAAATAGAGCAAATCATCTATTTGAAAACAGAGCATATATGGATGCCGCTAAACTTTATAGTAACGAAAGTCCAAAAACACAAGAAATTTATCAAAAATTAGGAGATTGCTACTATTTTAATAGTAATATGAAAGTAGCAACCAAATGGTATAAATTTTTACTTACCGAATACCAAAATACAGTATCTCCTCAATATTATTTTAAATATGCGCAAACTTTAAAGGGCATAAAAAAATATGATGAAGCGGATAAATGGTTTCAAAAATATAAAGAAAAACTACACCAAACGACTGAAGTTATTAAAACTATTCCTGCTTTAGAAAAAGAAAAATTGCAGTTAAAAAATAATTATTCCGTTTATAAAATTAATGGAAATTCCAAATTTTCTGATTTTGGAACTTCTTTTTATGGCGATAAAATAGTTTTTGCCTCTGCTCGAAAAACAGGAAATTTATACGCTTGGAATAACGAGCCTTATTTGGACTTATATATTGCAAACATCAATGATTCTGGAAATTTAATAAATATAGAGCCATTATCTAAAAGTATTAATACTAAAATGCATGAAGCAAATGCCATTTTTACAAAAGATGGAAAAACCATGTATTTTACACGTAACAACTATTTGAACGGAAAAAAAGGAAAAGATGCTAAAAAAGTATCACATTTGAAAATATATAAGGCCGAATTAATTAATGAACAATGGACAAACATAACCGAATTACCATTTAATAATGTAAACTATTCTGTAGAACATCCAGCATTAAATAATACAGAAGACAAACTCTATTTCGCATCCGATATGCCAGGTAGTATTGGTTCATTCGATTTGTTTGAAGTTGTAATCTATAAAGATGGCACTTTTGGAACTCCTAAAAATTTAGGTCCTAAAATTAACACTGCAGGACGAGAACAATTTCCTTTTATTGATAATTCTAATCAATTATTTTTTGCCTCAAACGGACATTTAGGTTTTGGTGGTTTAGACATTTTTAAAAGTAAAATGGTTAACAATATGTTTACAGAGCC
>DGOU01000212.1 GCA_002390165.1 Lutibacter sp. UBA4458 | reverse complement strand
CAACCAATTCCCCAAACGGTATCAGTTGGATACAACAAGGTTTGTTGTTTTTCTAATATTTTTAAAGCATTACTTATCTCTGTAGTAATCATCCTAATTTACCAAATATTTTATGAATTTTTAATCGTCTTAAAATAGATAATTTTCGCTTTTCTGGAACACCATTTATTTTTATATGCTTGTAAACTGTTTCCACCATTCTTAAAGCTGAATTCCCGTCGTTATATGGATGATACTGATTTACAATATTTTGCCTATTAATTTTAAATAAATCTTCATTTAAATTAGAGGTTATTTTTTTGTTTAAATTAGCGTATGACGCTGAATTGTCCCACTCAATATTTTTCGAATTACTTTTAAAAGTAATTACTGGTTTGTTCAACATTAAAAATTCATAAACAACTGACGAAGTGTCACTTACCATTATATCTGCCATCAATAAAAATTTAACAATATTTCGTTCTTCTTCAAAAACAATATTTGAAAAATCGTTACTTAATTGCTTATACAATTCTATCAAATCAATAGCCATTAAATCGTGAAATTTCACTAAAATTAAATACGATTTGTTTTGTGCTAATTTTTTAAATTCTTCAATTAAAAAAGGAGCTGACGTTAATGAGGGAGAAAATGTTGGGGCAAATAACACTATTTTTTTGGCTTGATATTTTTTTAATAATTCAGCTTTTTCATCGTCATATTTATTTAGTTCTTTTCCATAAATATCAATTTTAGGCCAACCCGTTTCAATTACATTAAAATCTTTATATTTTTTTTGAAGTTGTAAAAATCGATTTGTAAAATAGGGACCTTGCGTTAAATACATATCAAAGTAATGACGAATTCTAAAATGCCCTTTTTTTTCACCAGCAAAACCGTGAAATATTTGAACTTTCAAACCTCTTAAATAATAAGGAACTTCATTTCCTGGAGCAAAAATCGCATCACTTTTAAAAGTATAAATATCATTAATTTCAGAAGTAAAAGGTTCATTTTCAAAAGGAAATTTGCCTTTAATTGAATCCTTAACAAACCACAAGAATTCAAATTCTTTTTCCTTTAAAACCTTCATAATAGGTTCTAAAATTCCAAATGCATACGGATTTTGGCAAAAAAGTACTGTTCTCATAGTTAAAGACTATACTATATTATTTGCGTTTTTCAAATCTTCTTTAAAATCTACTTCAATGCAATTATAACTAGAAATATCAATGGCTTTAACTTTTAAATTATCTTCAGCAATTGCCATTTCAATACCTTTTTCAAAATAATCATTATCATTGCACTTTTCAAGTTGTTTAATAAAAACCTCTAAATCATTAGAACTTATAAAATTAATTCCAACGGCCTCTCCTAACCCGTTTTTAACTTCTTTTGAAAGCTCATAAACATACTTATTTTTAAGTGTATATTTTACTTCTTCATCTGCTACACTAGATGTATTTACAGCAATAAATGAGATGTTGTTTTTAATATTATCCTGTAAAACCGATAGTAATTGTTCATCAAAAACAACATCTCCGTTAAACCATAAAACTGATTTTCCTTTGTGTTTTTTTAATGCTTGAAGTAAACTTTTTGAAGTATTCGTTCTATCAAAAAAAGGATTATAAACATAATTTACTTCTGGAAAACGCTCCATTATTAAATCTTTTTTAAATCCTACAACTGTGGTGACATCATTAATGTCAAAATATTTCGTAATATTTTTAAGTTGTTTTGCCATAATACTTTCTCCGTCTTTTAAAGGAGTAAGTGGCTTTGGAAAAGGATTTCCAAGTCGAGAGCCTATACCAGCTGCTAAAATAACTATTTTCAAATGCTCTATTTTTGCTTTTAATATTTTTAGCAAAAATAGAACATTAAAATTTAATTACATTACCATTTCAAAAATCTTAAACAGCTACATCATTATCGCGTAGCGCATCGTTTAAAGACGTTTTTTTATTGGTGCTTTCTTTACGCTTTCCGATAATCATAGCACAAGGAACATTAAACTCTCCTGCTGGAAAATGCTTTTTATAACTTCCAGGAATCACCACCGAACTCGCTGGAACTCTACCTTTCATTTCAATAGGTTTATCCCCAGTTACATCAATAATTTTGGTACTCATGGTTAAAACCACACCTGCTCCTAAAACGACCTCTTTTTCGATATGAACTCCTTCCACCACAATACATCTTGAACCTATAAATGCATCATCTTCAATAATTACTGGTGCTGCTTGCAATGGTTCTAAAACTCCACCAATACCAACGCCACCACTTAGGTGAACATTTTTACCTATTTGCGCACAACTACCAACGGTTGCCCAAGTATCTACCATAGTGCCTTCATCTACATAAGCACCAATATTTACATAACTTGGCATTAAAATTGTGCCTTTTGAAATATATGCTCCATAACGTGCCACTGCATGAGGTACTACCCTAACTCCCTTTTTTTTATAACCTGTTTTTAAAGGTATTTTGTCATGATATTCAAAAATACCAACTTCTTGAGTTTCCATTTTTTGAATAGGAAAATATAAAACCACTGCTTTTTTTATCCATTCATTTACTTGCCATCCTTTATTTGTTGGTGTTGCAACACGCAATGTTCCACTATCCAATAATTTTATAACTTTTCTAATAGCCTGTTGTGTATCTTCGTTTTTTAATAGTTCTCTATGCTCCCAGGCATTTTCAATTTGTTCTCTTAAAAACTTCATTTTTTAATTTCTTTGGTAGCAAATATAAAGTTAAAAATAGTTTTATAATTCAATTTGTGTAAATTTGAACACTTTTAAACAAATTGTACATATTTTGGGTAGAATTTTAGCAATAGATTATGGAGAAAAAAAAACGGGAATTGCCGTTACCGATGAATTAAAAATAATAGCATCTGGACTTACAACTATTGCTACTAAAAATATTTTTTCATTTTTAACGGAATATCTAAAAAATGAAAAAATTGAATTATTTGTTGTTGGCGAACCGAAACAAATGAATAATAAACCTAGTGAAAGTGAACAGTTTATAGCTCCTTTTGTTAAAAAATTAAGTCAAACATTTCCTAAAATTCCCATTAAACGAATAGATGAACGTTTTACTTCAAAAATAGCATTTCAAAGTATGATTGATAGCGGTTTAAATAAAAAACAACGTCAGAATAAAGCTTTGATTGATGAAATAAGCGCTACTATTATATTACAATCTTATCTATATAATACTTAAAATATTTTTTTCACTTTTAATTTTTGACTAATAACTTGATTCTTTGTAATTTTGCAATCCTAAAAAACTCAAAATGATATTACCCGTAACTGCCTATGGTCATCCTATTTTAAGAAAAGTTGGTGTTGAAATAGATAAAGATTATCCAAATTTATCTGAATTATTAGAAAACATGAGAGAAACTATGGTTAGCGATCAAGGAGTAGGCTTAGCTGCTCCTCAAATTGGAAAAGCCATACGTTTATTTATTGTGGACACATCGCCTTTTGCAGAAGATGATGAACTAGAAGATGATGAAAGAGCTTTTTTAAAAAATTTTAAAAAAGTGTTTATTAATGCAAAAATTATAAAAGAAGAAGGTGAAGAATGGCCTTTTACAGAAGGTTGTTTAAGCATTCCTGATATTCGTGAAGATGTTTTTAGACATGAAAAAATTACGATTGAATATGTAGATGAAAATTTTGAGAAACACACCGATGTAATTGATGGTTTGGCAGCTAGAGTTGTACAACATGAATACGACCATACCGAAGGAATTATGTTTACTGACAAAATTTCATCGCTTAAAAAGCGATTAATTAAAAAGAAATTAGAAAATATTACCAAAGGAAAAATAAATCCAGATTACAGGATGAAATTTCCACAATTAAAAAGAAGATAATTATATATGGAATTAAAAGATATTGTTGCCATTAACGGTAAACCAGGTTTATATGAAATTAAAGCACAATCTAAAGGGGGCATTATTGTTCAATCTTTATTAGACAATAAAAAATTTCCAATTACGGCAATGCACAATATTAGTGCTTTAAATGAAATTTCAATTTTCACTTATGAAGACGAAATTCCTTTACGTATAATTTTTAAAACTATTGGTGAAAAAGAACAAGGAAAAGAGGCCTTAAGCCATAAAGAAAGTGGAAAGGTTTTAACTTCCTATTTTAGAGAAATTTTACCAAATTTTGATGAAGAACGTGTTTATACTTCTAACATTAAAAAAGTATTGCAATGGTATAATTTACTAGCTTCAAAAAACTTTGATTTTACAGCTATACCAGAAGAAGAAACTGAAGAAGCATAAAATGCATACCCGAGAACAGCAACTTCAGGCCTTTGGCAGATTATTAGACATTATGGATGAGTTGCGTTTAAAATGTCCGTGGGACAAAAAACAAACGCTACAATCTTTACGTCATTTAACCATTGAAGAAACCTACGAATTAGGCGATGCCATTCTTAATAACGATTTACAAGAAGTAAAAAAAGAACTTGGAGATGTACTACTGCATATTGTTTTTTATGCTAAAATTGGTTCTGAAACCGATGCTTTTGACATTGCAGATGTAGCAAATGCCATTTCAGAAAAATTAATTTATAGACATCCTCATATTTATAGTGATGTAAAGGTTAAAGATGAGGAAGATGTTAAAAAAAATTGGGAACAATTAAAATTAAAAGAAGGAAATAATTCCGTTTTAGAAGGAGTTCCTAAATCATTACCTGCATTGGTAAAAGCAAACAGAATTCAAGATAAAGTTGCAGGAGTTGGATTTGATTGGGAAAAACCAGAACAAGTTTGGCAAAAAGTACAAGAAGAACTTTCTGAATTAAATGCTGAAATTGAAAAAGGTAATTCTAAAAACATAGAAGCGGAATTTGGAGATGTTCTTTTTTCTATGATAAATTACGCACGGTTTATTAAAGTAAATCCCGAAAACGCTTTAGAACGCACTAACAAAAAGTTTATTAATAGATTTCAATATTTAGAGAAAGAAGCAAAAAAATTAGGGAAATCACTTCATGAAATGCCTCTTTCTGAAATGGATGTTTTTTGGAATAAATCCAAAAAGTTTTACAAATAATTTTTTTATATTAGCATAGTTGAATAAATATCTATGCAAATAAAAGCTAAAAATCCGGAGGAATATATTTCTCAAATACCTGAAGATAGAATTCCGTATTTTAAAAAATTACGAAAAACTATTTTAGATAATATCCCTAAAGGTTTTGAAGAGCAAATAAGTTATGGTATGATAGGCTATGTGGTACCAAAAAGTATTTATCCAAATGGGTATCACTGCGATACTAACTTACCGCTACCTTTTGCAAATATTGCTTCTCAAAAGAATTTTATAGCGTTATACCATTCGGGAATTTATGCCAATAAAGAAATTTATGATTGGTTTGTAAAAGAATATCCCAAACACTGTAAACGTAAATTAGATATGGGGAAAAGCTGCATACGTTTTAAAAAATCAGAAGAAATACCATTTGATTTAATCGCAGAATTAATGCAAAAAATAACGGTAAACGAATGGATTAATTTATATGAATATTCTATAGCAAATAAATGGAAAAAATAGTTATTATTACAGGTGGAAATAAGGGATTAGGAGAAGGACTATCCAAAGTTTATCATAAAAACGGTTATCGTGTTTTTTCGATTTCTCGTTCCTTAAAAGAAAAATTTTATAACGCTGAACAATATTCTTGTGATTTAAGTAAAACAGAAACTATTGAGCCTACTTTAACAAAATTATTTTCTCATTTAGACACTTCTATTACTAAAAAAATTCTACTTATAAATAATGCTGGAGATTTAGGAAAAGTAAATACTATAGAAAATTTAAATGCCAGTGATATTAGTTATACTATTCAAGTTAATTTAATTGCTCCTATGGTTTTAAATGCAACCTTTATTAAATTAACTAAAGGATTTGATTGCAAAAAAGAAATTATTAATATTTCCTCTGGTGCAGCAGTAAATCCTTATGCAAGTTGGTCACTTTACTGTTCTTCAAAAGCCGGAGTAGATATGATGACTAAAGTGATTTCTAAAGAACAAAAACATCATGATAACGGCGTTAAAATAGTTTCTATATATCCTGGAATTGTAGATACAGATATGCAATCGAAAGCTAGAAATACTCCTAAAGAAAACTTTAAATCTGTGCAACGGTTTATTGATTTTTATGAAAATGGGGAATTAAGTTCTCCTAAAGAAGTTGCAAAAAAAATATACAAATTAGATAAAAAAGGAAAGCTAACTAATGGGCTTATTTTAGACATAAGAAATGTCTAAGTTTTATTAACATAAAAAAAAGCAGCCAATTGGCTGCTTTTTTTTCTATAATTTTTTAGCGTTTTTAACTTTTTGTTTCATTAATGCCAAATCAATTACTTCTTTCATTTCAGAAACATAATGAAATTTCATTCCTTTTAAATAAGAAGGTTTAATTTCTTCAATGTCTTTTCTGTTTTCAACACACAAAATAATCTCTTTAATATTTGCTCTTTTTGCTGCTAATATTTTCTCTTTAATTCCACCAACAGGTAACACTTTTCCACGTAAAGTAATTTCACCAGTCATTGCTAATTTAGGTTTCACTTTACGCTGTGTAAATACAGAAACTAACGAAGTTAACATGGTTATCCCCGCACTTGGACCATCTTTTGGGGTTGCACCTTCAGGCACATGAATATGCACTTTATAATCATCTAACCATTTATTATTAATACCAAAATCACTTGCATTTGCTCTAATATATTCCATAGCAATAGTGGCAGATTCTTTCATTACCTTTCCTAAATTACCAGTAATGGAAAGTCCGCCCTTACCTTTAGAAATAATAGATTCAATAAACAAAATATCTCCACCTACTTGAGTCCAAGCTAAACCTGTAACAACACCAGCAACATCATTACTTTCATATTTATCACGTTCTAAATGAGATGGACCTAATATTTTTTCAATAGTTTCTATAGAAATTTTGATTTCGTAATCTTCTTCCATGGCAATAGATTTTGCTGCATAACGCACCATTTTAGCTATTTGCTTTTCTAAACCACGAACTCCAGATTCACGCGTATAAGCTTCCACAATTTTCTCTAATTGCTTTTTACCAATTTGTAAATGCTCTTTAGATAAACCGTGTTCCTTTAATTGTTTTGGCAATAAATGTCTTTTAGCAATCTCCACTTTTTCTTCAATAGTATAACCAGAAACATTAATTATTTCCATTCTATCTCTTAAAGCCCAAGGAATTGTTGATAAACTATTTGCTGTAGCTATAAATAACACTTTAGATAAATCATAATCCAATTCTAAATAATTATCATAAAATGCTGTATTTTGCTCAGGATCAAGCACTTCTAACATTGCAGAAGAAGGATCTCCATTATGGCTAGAAGATGCCAATTTATCAATTTCATCTAACACAAAAACCGGATTTGAAGTCCCTGCTTTTTTAATATCTTTTAAAATTCTGCCTGGCATAGCTCCAATATATGTTTTTCTATGTCCACGAATTTCCGCTTCATCGCGCAAACCACCTAAAGACATTCTAACATATTTTCTATCTAAAGATTCTGCAATAGATTTCCCCAAAGAAGTTTTACCAACACCTGGAGGTCCGTATAAACAAATAATAGGTGATTTCATATCGCCTTTTAATTTTAGAACTGCTAAATGTTCAATTATTCGTTCTTTTACTTTTTCTAATCCAAAATGATCACGGTTTAGTATTTTTTGAGCTCTTTTTAAATCGAAATTATCTTTAGAATATTCATTCCAAGGTAATTCTAGCATTAAATCTAAATAATTTCGTTGAACAGAATATTCCGCTACCTGAGGATTCATTCTTTGTAAACGACCTAGTTCTTTTTCAAATGCTTCTTTAACTTCTTTACGCCATTTTTTAGATTTAGCTTTTTCGCGCATTTCTTCCAACTCTTCATCATAGGAAACTCCGCCTAATTCTTCTTGAATGGTTTTAAGCTGTTGATGTAAATAATATTCACGTTGTTGTTGGTCCATATCAGACCTTGTTTTAGAATGAATAACATTTTTTAATTCTAGCTTTTGCAATTCAACATCCATATTTTTCAAGGTACTTAAAGCTCTTTCTTTCAAATTGCTTATTTGAAGAAGTTTTTGCTTTTCAGGAACTTTTAAATTCATGTTAGAAGAAACAAAATTTATTAGAAACGGACTGCTTTCAATATTTTTTATAGCAAAAGTGGCTTCGGTTGGCAAACTTGGGTTTTCCTTAATAATTTTGATTGCCATATCTTTAATAGACTCTACAATGGCTTCAAATTCAGGCAATTTTTCATCGGTTCTATCTTCAGGAAATTCTTTAGTAGTAGCTTGTAAATATGGCTTTTCTTGCACTACTTGATCAATTTCAAATCGTTTTTTACCTTGAATTATAACCGTAGTATTACCATCAGGCATTTTTAACATTCTTAAAATACGTGCAACTGTTCCTATTTTATGAATATCATTTACCGTTGGATCTTCTATAGCTTCATTTTTTTGGGCTACAACTCCAATAATCTTATTTCCTTTGTTTGCTTCTTTAATTAACTGAATAGATTTATCTCTTCCAGCAGTTATAGGAATCACAACTCCTGGAAACAAAACGGTATTCCTTAAAGGTAAAATGGGTAAAACTTCTGGAACCTCTTCTTTATTAATTTCTTCTTCATCTTCTGGCGTCATTAATGGAATTAAATCAGCGTCTTCATCTAATATGTTTTGAAGTGACAATTTGTCCAGATTTAAAAATTTTGATTTGCTCATATTATTATTTGGGTCATTTTGTCATTTTAAATTACTCTAAATAAGCAACCTAAAATACAAAATTAGTTTAAAATTCTTGTTTTCAAATACTTACAGTAATACTTTTATTACTATTCTCAATTAAATTTCAATAGTTGTGCCAAAAAAGTTAATTTTATTACAATTAATTAAGTTAAATTTAATTAAAACTGTAACAGTATAAAATTAACGAAGTCTTTTTAATAGAAATTGATTTTTGAATTTAGACAAACCAAATATTAGGATACTTTTAAGCAAGTGCGAAAAAGGAGATAAAACAGCACAATTTGCTATTTACAAGCTGTATTATAAAGCAATGTATAATTGTGCCTTAAGAATAGTGAATGATAGTTTTGAAGCCGAAGATATAATGCAGGAAGCATTTTTAGCTGCGTTTACAAAATTAAATTCTTATAGTAAAAAAGTAACATTTGGCGCTTGGTTAAAAAGAATAGTAATAAATAAAAGCTTAAGCAGTTTAAAAAAATCAACCATTATGGAAACAGTTGATCTTGAAAAAGTCGGTATTAATGATATGATAAATGAAGAAATAGAAGTAAACAATGTAAACGTTAACTTTATTTTGAAACAAGTAAACAACCTTAAAACTAATTATAGAATAATAATTAATTTAAATTTAATTGAAGGGTATGATTGTGAAGAAATTGCTCAAATATTAAATATAACCTATGAAAACAGTAGAACAACCTTATCAAGAGCAAAAAACAAATTAAGACAACTTTTAGTTCCTATTTATGAAGGGTAATTTAGAAAATATATTTAAAAACTTTGAAAATCAGTTTGATGTTAAAGAGCCCAAAATTGGTCATTTTAACCGTTTTGAAGCTAAACTAAATTCAACAAATAAAAAGAGATTTTTTAAACCTTACAAATTAGTTAGTTTAATAGCTTTTGCCGCATCTATTCTTCTATTTTTTGGA
>DGOU01000205.1 GCA_002390165.1 Lutibacter sp. UBA4458 | reverse complement strand
TTACGGATGACGACCATATTGACAACAAATTAAATTTCACATTTAACGCCCCTCAAAAAAGGGATGTTAAAGTTGCCATGAGCAACACTTTTGGGTTTGGAGGACATAACGCTTGTGTACTCTTTAAAAAATTAGATTAAAACATTTATTTATTGAATGAATTTCATTCGAAAAATTATTAAATCTCGCAATTTAAAGGACGAGGCTTTTTTACATGAATTAAGAGAATTATTAGGGTTTAAGCCTGATGATTTATATTATTATAAAAAAGCTTTTATACATCGTTCCAATAAAGAGATTGATAAATCTACAGGTTTACCTCTTAATTATGAACGCCTTGAATTTTTGGGAGATGCTATGTTAAGTGCTATTATTGCTTCTCATCTATTTAAAGTTGTGCCTTCAGGAAATGAAGGTTATTTAACCCAAATGCGCTCTAAAATTGTAAGTAGAGAACATTTAAATGTATTAGGACAAGATTTAAATCTTTTACATTTTGTTAAAAGTAATATTTCAAAATCAAAATTTGGAATAAATATTCATGGAAATGTTTTTGAAGCATTAGTTGGTGCAATATATTTGGATAAAGGCTACCGATATTGTGAAAAATTTATTCAAGAAAAGGTAATTAGTTCCTATGAAAGTGTTAAAGAGTTGGAAGGATTAATTACCAGTTATAAAAGTTTAATTATTGAATGGTGTCAAAAACAAAAAATAGATTTCAATTTTAATGTTTATGAAGACACTGGAAATGACCCTGTTAAACATTTTAGTGTAAAATTAAGTTTTGACGATAAAATAGTGGGTAAAGGAAGAGCCACTTCTAAGAAAAAAGCAGAAGAAATTGCCTCTAAACGGGCATATTTTGCATATCAAAAAGAAATTTCAAAAACTTTATAATTTTTATCGAATACGATTTCGTAATATAATTAGTTTGTAACCACAAACTGTGGTAATTTTGCAAAATATTAAGATTTAAGATATGGAGTTAGGTTTGTTTGATTTAGAAGAAGATTTTTCCTTAATTGGAATTCATTCTACTGAAGAAGATTACAGACTCGCCTATCTATTAAATCAGCAATTAAGCACAAAATTAAAAAGGTTTAAACAACCTTTAGACTTTAAAGATTCCTCTTCAGAATATCCACTTTTTGAATATATGGATTGTAAAAGTTTAAATAATTATTATTTAATAAATAATAAATGCTCTATAAAGGCAATTAGTAAAACAAGTGGGTTGTTTGGTGGTAATTACAGTAAAACCACTTATTTAATTCCTGAAAAAAAGGAAATTGATTATTTTTATAAAATTGATGGCTGTAATAATCCTCTTTTTTTAAAAAATTTAGTTACCAACTTAAAACAAATTAGTCAAATAATTACTTGTTATTTAATTGACCCAACCACCTTAAAATCAAAAAATCACCTAATATTTTAAATATGGCAGAAATTACAAAAAGAACTAAAATAGTAGCAACACTAGGACCAGCTTGTAGTAGTAAAGAAATTATTGAAAGCATGATGGATTCTGGCGTTAATGTTTTTAGAGTTAATTTTTCTCATGCAGATTATGACGATGTTTCCGAAAAAATAAAAATTATTAGAGAAATTAATTCTCAAAAAGATTACCACGTTGCAGTTTTGGCAGATTTACAAGGTCCTAAATTACGAGTAGGTGTTATGGGTAAAAAAGTGAAATTACAGGTTGGTGACATTTTTACTTTTACTACGGAAAAATGTGAAGGAACAGCTAAAAAAGCCTTTATGACTTATCAGAATTTTCCAAAAGATGTTAAAGCTGGAGAACATATTTTAGTAGATGATGGTAAATTATTATTTGAGGTAATAGAAACCGATAGAAAAACTAATGTTACAACCAAAGTTTTACGTGGTGGAAAATTAAAATCAAAAAAAGGAGTTAACTTACCTCACACAAAAATATCATTACCAGCACTTACTGAAAAAGATATAAAAGACGCATTATTTGCCATAAAAATGGAAGTAGATTGGATGGCTCTATCTTTTGTAAGAACACCTGAAGATTTAATTCAGATAAATACTTTAATCAAAGAAAATTCGCCCTTTAAAATACCGGTAATTGCTAAAATTGAAAAACCAGAAGCAGTTGCAAATATTGATAAATTAACTTCCCTTTGTGATGCTTTAATGGTTGCTCGTGGAGATTTAGGAGTAGAAGTTCCTATGGAAAAAGTACCTTTAATTCAAAAAAAATTAGTATTAAAGGCGAAAAAAGCACATATTCCTGTAATTATAGCTACCCAAATGATGGAAACTATGATTAATAGTGAAGTACCAACAAGAGCTGAGGTAAATGACGTTGCAAATTCTATTATGGATGGAGCGGATGCTGTAATGTTATCTGGTGAAACTTCTGTTGGAGAATATCCTGTAGCAGTTATAAAACAAATGCGTAGAATTATTGAAAGTGTTGAAAACTCTCCATTAATTAAAATTCCAGAGGTTTATGCGCAATGTGTAAACGATCGTTTTATTTCAAAAACATTATGTCATCAGGCAGCACTAACCGCAAACGCTATTAATGCAGAAGTTATTACCACGCTTACCGATTCTGGGTTTACTGCTTTTCATATCTCTTCTTGGCGTCCAAAATCAAATATATTAGTCTTTTCTTCAAACAAAAGAGTTTTAACTATGCTAAATTTACTTTGGGGCGTTAAAGGAATTTATTATGATAAATTTGTAAGTACCGACCAAACCATAGAAGATATTAACACTTTAGCTAACAAATACGGTTATTTAAAAAAGGGAGATTATGCTGTTAACATAACTTCTATGCCTGTTAAAAAAAGAGGGATGGCGAACACGATGCGAATTTCAGAATATTAGTTTTTTCTGTTTTAGCACTAAAAAATCATCCTAAAAAAAACATAAAGAAATTTTTAATTATTCATTTTGTAAATCATTATATTTCAAATAATTACCAAACATTTATATCCATTTCAACATCGTTTAAAGTTTTTGTAATATACTTTTTATATTGTTTTACATCATTTATAAATTCAGTAATTGGTTGGTCTAAAAAAATGCGTTTCCCTTTCATGTTATTATCAAAATAAACACCACCATAGTAATAATAATCATCTCCAAAATGTTCTAATGGTTCGGAAGTATGTTTTGATTCTGCCGTAATTTCTAAAAAACCACTTTCAAAAGATACCGACCATTTACGACAATAAAATCCACCGTTTTTATTTGTACCATCTTGCACTTCACGATCAAAAATATCTAAACAAACCATCCAATTTTTATAGGTAGTTTGTTTATCTATATTTTCAATTAAAAAAATAATTTCTTCGGCATTTCTCTTGTCTTTTTCATTGCTGCATTCAAGTTGAGCAATAAAATTAATGTATTCTTTTAACTGCTGAATTTTATTGTACGTAGCTTTATTTGGTTTCCAATAGTCTATTTTTTTTGATTCCATTTACAACAGTCTATTTGTGTCAATTTCCATTTGGAAATTATAATTTATTTTTTCTTGTTTTATAATTTCTGAACAATCATAAATAAAATCAAATTCTTTAGTAGTTATTAGTTTACTGTTTTCAAAGTCTTGAAAATCATCATACATAACACAAGGATATTTAATGTCTATTTTGTAAAATGGTAAATTATGTTTAATGGCGTAATCCATTTTTTTAAGATATTCATTATCCACCGTAATTTGAACATATTTAGGTTTGTTTAAATAGGATTTACTTTTAAAATATTTAGAAATATTTACAATTTGACCTTTTAATTTTTTGATAATTATTTTTTTAATGCTTCTCCCTTTTTAAAAACAGCTTCATTATAAATAAATTCCGTTTCATCTTCACTATGAGATATTAACATATAATTTCCTCCAAATTTATAAATCCATGCTCTATTTTTAATTCTCCAATCATTTAAATACCTAAACCAATCGTTTTCAATTTTATAAATAAATGTATTTTGAAAAGCTTTCCAATCTAAACTATCTACAGCTAACAAATCCATAGTGTCTTTAAAAATTACAGCGAGTTCATTTCCATCTTCTTCTGTTAATTGAAATTCTTTTGCCATTTGTGCTTCTAGAATTTTATTTTTATGATAAACTTCTTTTTTAAATAAAGGTTTTTCCAATTCTTCTAATCCATACATTTTAATAAATGCGGTGTATTGAAAATAGGTGTCGAACAAAACATATTTTTTTTGTGAATTAGTATATGCTTTCTCTCCTAAAACTATGGTTTTAAAATCTTCGTTAAAGGTGTTTTTTAACGGATTATAATCAAAAAAATTTATATATCCATATTCAACATTAGCTTGTAAACATTTAGACAAATCACTTGCCAAATTTTCTAAACTTAAAGTGTTTAATTTATGATTGGCTATTATGGGTTGTGGTTTTACTCATAACCTATTACTCCATTTCTATTTTATCAATTTCTTTCATTAACCTATCGGTTTCGGTTAAAGCTACTATTATTTTTTGATAATGAAATATATCTTCCATTTCTAAAACTCTGCCTTTTCTATCTTTTAACCATTTTTGAGCAGGTTGGTAACCACCAATATAAAATTCCCAAGCTGTTAATGGTACATTATTAAAATACTGCTCGTCATTTATCCAAACTTTACCTGTGTTTTCATTAATTGGCTCGTAACCAATATCTGTTTTGGATAGTTTTCTAGTTATTTTATTAGTTCCACCAATTGGGTAACTTGTAATATAATCTTCAACTGTTGCACTTTCTAATAAATGAATTTGGCGTATTTCACCGCCTAATTTTACCAATTGCCAAAACGTTTCTGCATCTTTTGGATAGGGTACACGTGGAAAATCTATTTTTAAAAACTCTTTGTATTTCTCACGGTATGTTGGCGAATGTAAAACTGCATAGATATAATCTAAAATATCAATAGGAGCAAAGGTATTTTTGATGGTTTCTTTCTCGTTTGTATATGTTAACCCTAATTTTTTTGCTATTTGAGTTACTATTTCTATGTTTAAATTTGGTTTTCTTTCAGTGATTTGCTCAATAGTTTGTTGACCGTTGATTTCTGGGTAGAAATAGAGAGGGAATATATAACCCCATTCTTTTGTTTGTAAAGAAATTGCACCACTTTCCATAATAGCATTTGTTACTAAAATATGTTGAAAATCAAAAGTGCTTTGCTGTCTTACTGTGATTAAACCATAATTATTTCCTTTTAGAAAATGTTTCATAGTACTAAGCCTTGGGCGACCAACAAAGCCTCCAGATTTACTAGTCATATAAATAGTTCTTTTATCAAATGGTCGATAATAAATAGGATAGTAGTTGCCCACATTATTTAGTAAATCTTCTTTTGCTTTTAATGCTGTCCAACCACTTGTGTCTTTTAAATGATATTTAGTTTTTAATGCTTCTTCATCAAGGAGTTTAAAATCTTGTACAACGGCTTCTAAATCATTTTTTTTAATATTAATTGTTAATGAATCATTTTTTGTTTGAATTCCTGAATTTTGATTTATAAAAAAATCATTGATTCTAAAACCTTTGACATATTGGTCTTCACTTTTATAATCTCTTGGAATAAAAAAATGATTTGGTTTCTTTATTTTTAAAGAATTCCAGTTTATTGATTT
Organism: Lutibacter sp. UBA4458; assembly: GCA_002390165.1. Taxonomy (GTDB): domain Bacteria; phylum Bacteroidota; class Bacteroidia; order Flavobacteriales; family Flavobacteriaceae; genus Lutibacter. Next base: position 530 of record DGOU01000205.1, on the reverse strand, counting down.
AAAACTATTAACAGAAAGGGCAGAATATTTTTTTTCTCTTTTACCAAAAATTTCAGAATGAAATATTTCTCCTAATTCATTTTTCTTTTTCTTACTAGTTTTTACAAAAATATTAATAGAAACACCTTGCATAATGTCAAATACATTTTGGTCTGGTGAACCATCAGGGCAAACCTCTTTCTTTTTAGCATTACCGTGTAAATCTAATATGTAAATTTTGTCAAAACTTTCTAATAGATTTTTTCGCATTTGTCTATGCGTAATTCCATCAATAAAACTATTGTTAGAAATATAAGCTAATATGCCTTCTCCGTTTTTATCAATATAATGTTGACCGTAACGTAAGAATTTTATATAATCATCATCTAAATTTATTTTACGCTCATTTAAGTCTTTTTTGTAATCTTTCAATAAATTTTGAATCCAGTCACCTTTATTAGTACTGCTAACTGCATACGGTGGATTTCCCATAATACACATTACTGGTGTATCACGTTTTATATGGTTGGCTTCATTGGCTTCACTACTTA
>DGOU01000198.1:4832-4973 GCA_002390165.1 Lutibacter sp. UBA4458 | reverse complement strand
TCATTTTCCAGTTGTAAGTGAAGATGGTGAATTTTTAGGAGTAATTAGGTTAGATGATATTAGAAGTATTATGTTTAATACCACTCTTTATGATAAAGTAAAAGTTGAAGATTTAGCTCATGGCGAACCAGAAATAATTAA
>DGOU01000198.1:4078-4813 GCA_002390165.1 Lutibacter sp. UBA4458 | reverse complement strand
TGGAATTTACCTGTTATTAAAAATGGGAAATATTATGGGTATATTTCTAGATCTAGGCTACTAACTGCCTACCGCAGAAAACTAATTGAGGTTACAGCTTAGTAGAGTTTTAATAATTTATAAGATGAAAAAACTTTTATTTATTCTTTTTATAGTATTCCTTAGCATTTTGAGTTATGGTTTTTATCTTAAAAATACAGAAGGTACTAATGCAGAATTAATTATAGGCATTGCAGTTATTTTAATTGCTTTTGTTTTAATGCCTTTATTTATTTATCACAGATATAAAGACAAGGATATGAAAAGTTTTCAGTTTAAAAATTTTAGAGAGGAACTTGAAAAATTTCATGAAAAAGAAAAAGAAGAAGAAAAAAAACGTTAATTCAAATTTCTTTTTTCAATAAAAAACTGTTTTAGAAGTAAACTACACTCCTCATTTAAAACACCACTAACCACTTTTGTTTTTGGATGCAATTTTATGTTAGTCGCCTTAAATCCACGGGTAAGATCAGAAGCTCCATAAACAATTTTACCTAATTGCGCCCAATAACTTGCACCTGCACACATTTGACAAGGTTCTAAAGTTACATATAACGTACAATCTGTTAAGTATTTTCCTCCTAAATAATCTGAAGCAGCTGTAAAAGCCTGCATTTCGGCATGAGCAGTTACATCATTTAAAGTTTCAACTAAATTATGAGCTCTAGCAATTATTTGATTATTCATAACAATAAC
>DGOU01000198.1:0-4001 GCA_002390165.1 Lutibacter sp. UBA4458 | reverse complement strand
CTAATTTATTAAATCATATTAATAATCCATCGGATTTAAGAAAATTAACTAAAAATCAACTTCCACAAGTTGCTCAAGAACTCCGTAATTTTATTATTGATATTGTCTCAACAAAAGAAGGGCATTTAGGAGCCAGCCTTGGTGTAGTTGAATTAACCATTGCTTTGCATTATATATTTAATACGCCAAATGATTTATTAATTTGGGATGTTGGTCATCAAGCTTATGGGCATAAAATTTTAACCGAAAGAAGAAAAATATTTGACACTAACCGACAATTAGGCGGAATTTCTGGTTTTCCAAAAAGAAGTGAAAGCAAATACGATGCTTTTGGAACAGGACATTCTTCTACTTCCATTTCATCTGCTCTAGGAATGGCTATTGCATCAAAAATTAAAGGCGATTTTAACAAACATCATATTGCGGTAATTGGAGATGCCTCTATAGCCAGCGGAATGGCTTTTGAAGGTTTAAACCATGCAGGGGTTACTAATGCTAATATTTTAATTATCTTAAATGATAATAGCATGGGAATTGACCCAAGTGTTGGTGCATTAAAAAACTATTTCACTAATGTTAAAGCTGGTAAAAAAGTTCGAAAAAATAATATTATTGAAGCATTAAACTTTAATTATTCGGGACCAATTGACGGTCATAATTTAGATGCGTTGCTTACTGAATTAGAACGATTAAAATCTATTAAAGGTCCAAAGTTTTTGCATATAATAACTACCAAAGGAAAAGGATTACTTAAAGCAGAAGAAAATCAGGTAAAATATCATGCGCCTGGTAAATTTGATAAAAATACGGGTGAATTAATTACACCTAAAAAAGTACCTCAACCACCAAAATATCAAGACGTATTTGGCGAAACCATTATTGAACTTGCTAAAATTAATAAAAAAATAGTAGGAATTACACCTGCAATGCCAACAGGTTCTTCTTTAAAATTAATGTTAGATGAAATACCTGATAGAGCATTTGATGTTGGAATAGCAGAACAACATGCGGTAACCTTAGCTGCAGGAATGGCATCACAAGGATTAATTCCATACTGTACTATATATTCAACTTTTTTACAACGAGCTTATGATCAGGTAATTCATGATGTTGCCTTGCAAAACTTACCTGTAATTTTTTGTATAGATAGAGCTGGTTTGGTTGGTGAAGATGGAGCAACTCATCATGGCATTTTTGATATAGCTTTTTTACGATGCATACCTAATATGGTGATTTTTGCTCCAATGAATGAACTAGAATTCAGAAATATTTTATATACTGTTCAATTAGGTATTAATTTTCCAATTGCTATTAGATATCCTCGAGGGAATGCTACATTAATAGATTATAAAAAACCTTTTACTAAAATTCCCTTTTATAAAGGAGTATGTGTTTCTGAAGGAAATGAAATAGCTATTTTAAGTATTGGTAGTATTGGTAATAAAATAAAAAAGATTCAAAAAAAACTACCAAAAAACAAAGTTGCACATTATAATATGCGGTTTATAAAACCTTTAGATGAAGCTTTACTTCATACTATTTTTAAAAAATTTAAAACTATTATTACTATTGAAGACAGCGTAATAACTGGTGGATTTGGCAGTGCTATTTTAGAATTTGCTTCTACAAATAATTATCACTCTAATACAGTTAAACGATTAGGAATACCCGATAAGTTTATTGAACATGGTAAAACTTCTAAATTATTTGAATCTATTAATTTATCCGAAAACGATATCTTAAATTATTTGCTTTCTATTTAATATTTTTTAAATAATTACGTTTATTTGTTTATCTATTTTAATAATTAATCTTAATTCATGAAATTTAAATTAACCCTTATAATTTTCCTATTTTTTGTTGTTAAATTTTACGCCTTTACTCCAAAGGATTCTATCGACATACAAATAGATTCTATTTCTAAATGGACAAACACTAATAATATTCAATTATTATTTACTCAAAATTCCTTTGTGAATTGGAGTGCTGGTGGTAATAATTCTATGGCTGGTATATTAAAAACTAAGTTTACTAAAAATTTTAAAAGTGAACATATTACTTGGTTTAATGAGATAAAAGCAAATTATGGGTTAAACAAAGAAGATAAAAGAGAGCTTAGAAAAACAGAAGATTTATTTGAAATAAATTCAACTTTTGGTTATAAAAAAGTGGTAGAATCTAACTGGTATTACTCCGCAAAATTTAATTTTAGAACTCAGTTTTCTAATGGATATAAATATCCTAATACAGATAAACCTATTTCTAAATTATTTGCTCCAGGTTACATGTTTCTTGGAATTGGGTCTGAATATTCCTCAAAAAATCACACTTTAAAAATTTATTTATCTCCAGTAACTAATAAAACTACATTTGTGTTAAATCAAACGCTTGCCAACGAAGGTGCTTTTGGGGTAAAACCTGCTATTTACGATGAAAATAATAATTTAATTACCAGAGCCAAAAAAACTAAAATGGAATTCGGAACTCTTATAACTAGTGAATGGAATACACTTGTTATGGAGAATATTAAAATGGCTAATCGCTTAAGTTTATATTCCGATTATTTGCATAATTATGGTAACGTTGATGTTAACTGGGAATTAAATTTTGATTTAAAAATAAACAAATATATTAGTGCTAATGTTGGCACACATCTTCTTTTTGATGATGATGTAAAGCATAAAGAAGATATTAATAATGATGGTGTATTGGATATTTTAGGTCCCAAAATTCAATTAAAACAATTGTTAGGAATAGGATTTAGCTATCTTTTTTAAAAACAAAAAAAGAGGGAAAAATCCCTCTTTTCTATTTCTTAAAAAACACCTCTACTTTATAATAATTTTTTTACTTCCTTGTAAGTTATCAGAGCTTATTTTTAAAATATAAACTCCTGAAGATAATTGTTTTACATTTACTTGTTTTAAACCTAAGGAATTAAAATTTAAATTAGTTTTATAAACTCTTTGACCACTTATATTGTATAATTCTATTTCTGTTTTTCCAGTATAAGATTGAGATTTCACGTTAAAATTACCATTTGAAACTGTTGGAAAAACTGAAATACCAGTTTTAGTAAAAAAGGCATCATCTAAAGCTAAAGCAGTATCTATATTGAAATTTATTTGCTGAGAAGCTAAAAATCCACCGGTTGCGTTAGTTATATCCACATTAAAAGAATCTGTTGTAGAAACACTACTTGAATTAGTATAAGCTATTTTACTATTATTAATATCATCTTGCGTAAACGTATCTCCAATAGCTAAGGCAACATTTTGTAGTTTTACTGTCCCTTTTTCAGGTAATGAAGTAACCATAAATTGCTGTTGTAATGCTGTTGAACCCACGCTAGTTGCTTCAACATCTGATTGGACAACAGTATAAGTAGCTCCCGTGCCAACATCCATTATATTATTAGTTAATGTTGAATTTGTAACTGCGTTTGCTTCACAAGTTTCTAAAGTCCAACTATTAATAGTACCTATATCTTCATTATAATTATCCACCACTTTTAAAGTCCAATTTCCATTTGAATTTTTACTGTTAAATGCAGATAATGGATTTGCTGGTTTTGCTGTTCCCGTAACAGGTTCAGAACAAATTATAGTAGCTGAAGTATCGTCATCATAGGTTACANNCCATCTGGAATAGCTACTTGGGTATTATTGGAAGTTGAAGAACAAGTATTATTTGGAACAGTTTGAAAATTTTGGGTAGAAGAATAATTTCCTGTATTACAAGAATTAACACCTTGTACCCTCCAATAATAAACGGTTTGTGAATTTAATGTAGTTGTACTTGTATAGGTATTATTAGTAGTGGTTCCCGTTTCAATAATAGTATTAAAACCGGCATCCGTTGCTATATCTACATTATATGACGTTGCTCCTGTTGTATCATTCCAATTAAAAACCACATTGCTATTTGAAACATTTAAAGCACTATTAGCAGGCAAAGTAGTAACGGTATTAGCTACAGTTGCTTCATTAACTTTTAAAACA
>DGOU01000074.1:9193-10292 GCA_002390165.1 Lutibacter sp. UBA4458 | reverse complement strand
AAGGAAAATGTGGAGAGAAAAAAGCAGATGCTACAAAAAAAACAGAATCAAAATCTAAAGATGCCAAATGTGGTGAAGGTAAATGTGGCGATAAATAATCAATAATTAATATAATATATGGTTGATTAATTTTTTAATCAACCATATTCATTTAAAAAATTAAAGTATGGTAGGTATTGGTTATAGAAAAGATTTTGCAGAAGAATTTTCTGAAAACACCTTAAATCCTGCATTTGTAGAAGTAGCACCTGAAAATTGGATAAATGTTGGTGGTTATTACAAAAAAATGTTAGACAAAGTTTTAGAAAAGTATCCACTTTTTGTACATGGTTTATCGCTTTCTGTGGGAAGCCCAGAAGGAATTGACATTAATTTTGTTAAACAGGTAAAAAAGTTTTTAGATGCGACTAACGCAGTGGAATATTCCGAACATTTAAGTTTTTCTAAATGTGAAAATGCACACCTTTTTGATTTATTACCTATCCCATTTACTGAAGATGCAGTAAAAAATGTATCTAAAAATATTAGACAAGTTCAAGATATTTTAGAAAGAAAAATTGCTATTGAAATAGTAAGTTATTATACACCAATTGCGCCCGAAATGAGTGAAATTGATTTTATAAACAGTATTGTTTCTGAAGCAGATTGCAATTTGTTACTAGATGTAAATAATGTATATGTAAACGGATTTAATCATCATTATAATCCGAAAGAATTTATTCCTCAGTTAGATTTTTCTAAAGTAAAATATATACATATGGCAGGGCATACCAAAGTTGCACCGGATTTAATTATTGACACGCATGGTGAAAATATTATTGATCCTGTTTATGACTTGTTTCAATTTACTATGCAACAAATGCAGAGAGATGTTCCTATACTATTAGAACGCGATTTTAATATTCCAGAATTAGATGTTTTGCAATATGAAATGGATAAACTTCAAACTATAAAAACAAATGCTCTTAAACAGCCAAAGCATGCCATCGTCAGTTAAAACTTTTCAATATCAAATAGATTTTGCAAATTATTGTAAAACAGGAGACTATAATTCAATTCCTGGAGTTAATGAAAAAAATGTAAAACATTATCGCAGGTT
>DGOU01000074.1:6444-9110 GCA_002390165.1 Lutibacter sp. UBA4458 | reverse complement strand
ATTATGTTATTAGTTTAGAAAAAGATTTACTCAATGAATATGTTTTTTTATCCGATTTATTACAATTTGAATGGCTAGAAATTGAAGTTTTTATGATGCCTGATGAAGGCCTTAAATTTCATTCAGATGCTAACTTATATTATATTAATCCAGAAATTAGATTAATAGGAGTGGAGTATCCTGTACATTTAAAAGAAGCTAAAAATATTACAGAACAAGATAAAGGTAATTATTTTATTTCGTTACATAGAAATAGAGATACTGGCTCAGTAGAATTTACTAATTTATCCATTCCATTTGTTGATGTTTTAGAAAATTTAATAGATACACCTTTAACTAAAAAGGCGATTTTAAATGTTTTAAAAAAATATGTAGATGAAAGCACAGCAATAGATGTTTTTCATCAGTTTGAGCAAATTACTATTAACAACCAATTATTATTCAAAAAATGAAAAAGTTAATTGCATTCAATAAAAATTTAGGTAAAAGATTAAGTAAATTAAAAGATTTTCCTTTACTATTTATTCGTTTAATATTAGCGTTTGGTTTTTACGGACCAGCAATTATGAAACTAAAAAACATAGATAGTATTATTTCGTGGTTTACAGATATGGGATTGCCTATGCCTACATTAAATGCTTATATGGCAACAGCAACTGAAAGTTTAGGAGTTCTATTTTTAATTTTAGGTTTTTCAACACGTATTATTTCTATTCCTTTAATTGTAGTAATGTTAGTTGCTATTAAAACGGTTCATTTGTCACATGGTTTTGAATCGGGCAATAATGGGTTCGAAATTCCATTGTACTACATTATAATGTTATTTGCTTTATTGGTTTATGGACCAGGAAAATATAGTTTAGATTATTTAATGAATAAAAAAGTTAAATAAAATTAGTTATTTATATTTCCTTTTTTTTATTGAATTATATTTTATGTTATTGCGTTTAAAACTCGTAAATTTGTATTAATATAAAAAATATAAATTATGGCGAGCATTAGAATTTTAAAAAAGGATATTAATTACGTATTAGGAGATATTATTGAAGAGTGTTATACCTGGGAATTACTAAACCCAAAAGCAGACACAAAAAAAAGTGAAGCTATTATTGAAGAAGCAATAGCTACGTTTGATCAGTTAATTGATAAAATAAACGTAAAAAGCGTAGATAATAAAAGAGATCATTTTAGAAAAATAGAAGCCGAATTAGAGGAAAAAGCAAACACTTTGATTGGAAAAGTGAATAAACTTTAAAACACCTTAAAAAATAATTGTTTTTTATGGTTTTATTTATTAAATTTAAACAATAATAAAACATATTAACACGTTCTTAATTTACCAATTAAAACATCTAATTTATGGCAAGAGCAATGTTTGAGTACACCAAAGTTGTACTCCAAAAGGTTAGCTTTAATAAAGATTTATTTAAAAAAGAATTAGAAAAAGCAATTAACCGATTGCTACCTTATGAGTTAAAAGAATTGTATTTGTGGTTAAAAGAATTTACTATAAATAAACCCAATTTACAAGCCTGTTTAGCTATAGTAAAAAATTAATAATACAAAAGGAGCTTATAGCTCCTTTTTTTTATGCAATGGACTTATAATTTTTACATCGTTAAATGCTATTACACCTCTAATAATACCATCAATTATATTTTTTATGGCTTCAATTAAATGTATTTTTAATTGAGATTTATGGTAAATTACACTTACTTCTCTAGCAGGAATAGGATCATTAAAATTTCTAAGATTCTTTTTATCTTTTTCATTTAAATCTAGCGTTTGCAAATAAGGTAATAAGGTCATTCCTAAACCTTCATTAGCTAGTTTTATTAATGTATTAAAGCTACCACTTTGTAGTTGAAAATTTTGAGAATTAATTTTATTCGCATTACATAAATTCAAAATATTTTCTTTAAAACAATGTCCGTCTTCTAAAAGTAAAATATCATCAATTTCTAAATCATCAACATTTAAATTGTCTAGTTTAAATAACCGATGTTCTTCTGGCACAAAACCAACAAAAGGTTCATAATAAATCACCTTTTCTTTTATGTTAACATTTTCTAACGGAGTAGCAGCAATACCAACGTCAATATGGCCATCTTCTAGTTTTTTTATTATTTCTTCGGTAGTTAATTCTTCAATTTTTAAATTTACTTTTGGGTACTTTTTAATAAATGTTTTCAAAAATAAAGGTAATAACGTAGGCATAATAGTCGGAATTATACCTAATTTAAAATCGCCACCAATATACCCTTTTTGCTGTTCTACAATATCGGTTATTCTATTGCTTTCGTCCACAATAATTTTGGCTTGTTCCACTATTTTTTTTCCAATTTCAGTAAGTTGAATGGGTTTTTTACTTCGGTTAAATATTTTAGTATCTAATTCTTCTTCTAGTTTTTGAATTTGCATACTTAGTGTTGGTTGTGTAACAAAACTATGTTCACTTGCAACCGTAAAATTTCTATGCTCAGCAACGGCTAAAACATATTTTAATTGGGTGATAGTCATAACTATAAATATTTTAGATAAAGATATTAAAACTATCAATAATAATTATGCTTTATTTTGTTTTTTTTTAATGAATTTTGATTCGAAATAAAAAACATAAATAATTAAAATTTAGAATTATGAAAACAACAGCTATAGGATTAAAC
>DGOU01000074.1:0-6378 GCA_002390165.1 Lutibacter sp. UBA4458 | reverse complement strand
AAATCATTTTTTGAACTTCATGTAAAGTTTGAAGAATTTTATACGGATTCTCAAGAAAAAGTAGATTTAATTGCAGAACGAATTTTAACTTTAGGTGGCACACCGCTTCATACTTTTAAGGATTACATAAGTTTATCTAAAGTAGAAGTAGGCCAAAATATTGCAGATGATGTTACTTCTGTAAACTTAATTGTAGATTCTTTATCTAAATTGTTAAAATTAGAACGGGTTATATTAGTAAATTCTGATGAAGCAAATGATGAAGGGACCAATGCAATGATGAGTGATTTTATTGCAGAGCAAGAAAAAACCGTTTGGATGTTAAATGCATGGTTGAATTAAAGAATAAAAAGATAGAGGTCAGTAGATAGCTTCATATTTTACTCCTTATTTATATGATTAACTGTCTGGTCGAGCGCAGTCGAGAGCTTCTTTGAAACCTATACCGTTCTCGACTGCGCTCGAATTGACAAGGAATTAAAATTTATTTAGCTAATATTCAATATTTTAAATATTAATTTTTCTATGTACTTATCTACTGACCTCTATAAAAAGATTTTAAGAGACGCTATTTTTAATGGCGTTTTTTTTTAAAATTTAAATAATTTTTGAAAAAGATTATAATTTTTTTTGAAATAATAGTAATCCTATTATATTTACATATTATCAATAGCATCTAAATAAATTCACTAAAAAAAATAATAATGGCTAAATTTTTTAATTTCAAACATTTAAAAGGAGATATTTTTGGAGGTTTAACGGCTGGGCTAGTTGCTCTTCCTTTAGCTTTAGCATTTGGGGTAAGCTCAGGATTAGGCCCAAGCGCAGGTTTATATGGAGCAATTTTTGTTGGATTTTTTGCTGCTTTGTTTGGCGGAACCAATACACAAATATCTGGTCCTACAGCTCCAATGACTGCTGTTAGTATGGTAATTATTGCAGGGATAATAGCAACTTTTGATGGAGAAGTTTCTAAGGCATTACCTTCCATATTAACGGTATTTTTATTATCGGGTATTTTTCAAATTACCTTAGGAATTATTGGCTTAGGCAAGTACATTAGGTATATTCCTTATCCAGTGGTTTCCGGATTTATGACTGCTATTGGGGTTATTATTTTATTAACACAAATTTTACCGGCAGTTGGTTATTACCCAAAAGAAGATGCTGAATATGTTATGGAATTTAAGCCGCAGGCAGAAGAAATTATTTTAAATAATATTTTAAAAGAAGAAGTAGGAGACGGTATATTAGTGCTTGAAAATATTAAAGAAACGATACAACGAGCAGGAGATATTAGTGAAACCTCAATTTTAAAAGAGGCTAAAACATTAGCTTCAAAAGAATCATCAGGAGTTTTAGGAGCTTTAAAAGTTTTTCCTCAGGCATTAAAAAATATAAATTGGTTAGAGTTTATACTTGCATTAGGAACCATTATTATTATTTTTGGTTTTAAATACATTACTAAATCCATTCCAAGCACGTTAGTGGCATTGCTTGTAATGTCGGGTATTGCTATTGGATTTAATTTAGATTATAGAGCTATTGCTCAAATTCCAAGTGGCTTACCTGTTCCAATTGCAGAAGTATTTACAAACTTTAATTTAGGTGTAATTACACCATATATATTTACCGCTTTAACTCTAGCATTGTTAGGCGCAATTGATTCTCTTTTAACCTCCGTTGTGGCAGATAATATGACCAAAACTAAACATAAACCAAATAAAGAATTAATTGGGCAAGGTATTGGGAATAGTTTAGCAGCATTTTTTGGTGGTATTCCAGGTGCTGGAGCAACTATTAGAACAGTTGTAAATATTAATTCTGGTGGGAAAACCAGATTATCAGGTATGATTGCAGCAGTTTTATTATTGTTTATTCTATTAGCTTTAGGACCTATTGCATCCAAAATTCCAGCTGCGGTTTTAGCTGGTATATTAATTACCGTTGGAATTGGAGTAATGGATTTTAAAGGATTAAAAGCCATACCAAAAATGCCAAAAGCAGAAGTAACTATTATGCTTGTGGTTTTAGTATTGTCATCTGTTTGGAATTTGGTATATGCTGTTGGAATAGGTTTAATAATTGCGTCATTAATGTTTATGAAAAAAATAGGAGATCTAACAGCAATCCGTTCTGATGTTAAATCTTTAAAAGAGGAAAAAGCTTGGCCAGATGAAAAAGATTTTCCTGCTGAATTAAAAGAAAGTGTATTTATAAAACACATTAAAGGTCCTTTGTTTTTTGGTTCAACAAGTTCCTTTCAGCAATTAGCAAAACAAATTCCTGAAACAGCTGAAATAGTTGTTATTAGAATGGGACGGATGCAGTATATTGATCAATCTGGATTATATGCTATTGAAGATGTATTGGTAGAATTAGTAAATAAAAATATAAAAGTTCTTTTAGTAAATATTATAGATCAACCTAAATATTTATTAGAACGTATTGATATTATACCAGATTTAATTCCACGAGAACATCTGTTTAAGAATTTTAAATCTTGTTTAAAATGGATTAAAAAGAATAGAAAATAGTTTAAAAAGAAGTTGTAAGTATTAATTTAATAACTTTTCTATAAAATAATTTAACATCTTTTCAACTTCGTCAACATTATTTTCTTTTACAGAAACATCGGTAAGTTTTGGAAGATGTTGAGCAAAATAAATATGATTATTAGACATTTCAAATAAAGTAGTAGCTAAAGAAAAAGGGTATTTAAATTTTGGATTAATTTCTGTAATAACCTGAGAAACCGTATTAGCTAAATTTTTATAACTCCTAAAAAAACCTTTAGAGTTTTCTTTATCTACTTCTTTAGTGTGATATACTTTTACGCCTTCAAAAATTACAATGTTGTGCAATTTGTTTTCATTTACATAGGTTACACCTGGATTATATGTTGATGCAGATACAAATGACTTAATTATTATTCGTAGCCTTTGCATTGGATTGTTAATATTCATGGTGTTTACAGAAATCAGGTAGCTAACCCATTCGCAATACCAATTAACTAAGTATAACAAAAGTAAGTGTTTATTTTCAAAATATCTATAGATAGATGCTTCCGTAGAATTTATTTTTTGAGCTAATTTTTTAAATGTAAAGTATTCAAATCCAATTTCATCAATTAAAATAATGCTATGTTCAATAATATTTCTTCCTAATTTAGAATCTTGAGGTTCCTTAAGATATAATCCATCATTTAAATCTATTTTAATTGCTATACTCATTTTTTATTTTATTAATGCATTTAGGCTAATTCATCTCCTTAATTCTTATTAGGACAAATATATGAAAGTTTTTAAACTATTATTAATAGTAATACTATTATTATAAAAAGTATTATTATATTTGCAACTGAATTTTTTAAAACTAATTAAAATTAAATGTATGATTAACAATCTTTTTTCAAATTTAAAGAGTGACATACCGTCGAGTATTGTTGTCTTTTTTGTTGCTTTACCACTTTGTTTAGGTATTGCATTGGCAAGTGGAGCTCCATTATTTTCAGGTTTAATTGCCGGAATTATAGGTGGAATTATTGTAGGAAGTTTAAGTGGCTCAAAAATTGGTGTAAGTGGTCCAGCTGCCGGGCTTGCAGCTATTGTTTTAACCGCAATTGGTACACTAGGAAGTTATGAAAATTTTTTAGTAGCTGTAGTTTTAGGAGGTATTATTCAATTAGTTTTTGGTTTTTTAAAAGCTGGAATTATTGGTTATTACTTTCCTTCATCTGTTATTAAAGGAATGCTAACAGGAATAGGAATTATTATTATTCTAAAGCAAATACCTCATTTTTTTGGTTATGATGCCAATCTTGAAGGAAATTTTGCTTTTTTTCAAATAGATGGTGAAAATAGTTTTTCTGAAATTATAAATTCTTTAAATTTTATTCAACCAGGTTCATTATTAATAGGAGTAATTGGTTTAGTTATTTTAGTGTTATGGGATAGAGTTTTAACTAAAAAAAGTAAAATTTTTAAAATTATACAAGGTCCATTAGTAGCAGTTGTTGCGGGTATTTTATTTTATGTTACTACCAAAACGAATACTACATTTGCTATTGCTAAATCTCATTTAGTTAGCGTTCCTATTCCTCAAGACGCGGCATCTTTTTTTGGTCAATTTAGTTTCCCAAATTTCGCTGTAATAGTTAATCCAGAAGTTTGGATTATTGCTTTTACCATTGCTTTAGTTGCTAGTTTAGAAACATTATTATGTGTAGAAGCTTCAGATAAACTTGATCCAAATAAAAATGTGACCCCAACAAATAGAGAATTGTTAGCACAAGGAACAGGAAATATAATTTCAGGTTTAATTGGAGGATTGCCAATAACTCAGGTAATTGTTAGAAGTTCTGCTAATATTCAATCTGGAGGAAAAACCAAAATGTCAGGAATAATTCATGGTTTATTACTTTTAATATCTGTAGTTATAATACCTAAACTACTAAATATGATTCCATTATCTGTACTTGCATCAATTTTATTAATTGTGGGTTATAAATTAGCTAAACCAGCATTATTTAAGCAAATGTACCTGCTAGGATGGAAACAATCTATTCCGTTTACGGTTACAGTATTAGGTATTGTTTTTGTAGATTTACTGTATGGCATTGGTTTAGGCTTAGGAGTAGGTATTGTAGTTATATTAATTAAAAGCTACCAAAACTCCCATTTTTTGAATATTGAAGGAGAACATGTTGATGATGGAAAAATAAAAATGACTTTAGCCGAAGAAGTAACGTTTTTTAATAAAGGAGCTATATTAAAAGAATTAGATAAGATTCCTGAAAATTCTTATTTAGAACTAGATGTTAGAAAAACACGATATTTAGACAATGATATTATTGAAATATTAGAAGATTTTGCTTTTAAAGCCAGAGAAAGAAATATTACTATCAAATTAATTTCAGAGCGTGGTATCGTTGAAAATCCACCAAGTTATATAGAGTTTTTTAAACTCAGACCAAAAGTAGCATAAAAAAATAATTTAACATTTAAAAACATAACACAATGAAAGCACATACAAAAGAAACACAAGCTACAATGACACCAGAAAAGTCATTACAATATTTAAAAGAAGGAAATATAAGATTTCAAAATAATTTAAAAGTTCATAGAGACCTATTAGAACAAGTAAATGATACAAGCGATGGACAATTTCCGTTTGCAACTATTTTAAGTTGTATAGATTCTCGGGTTTCCGCTGAGCTGGTTTTTGACCAAGGGTTAGGGGATGTTTTTAGTGTACGGATAGCAGGAAATTTTGTAAACCCTGATATTTTAGGAAGTATGGAATTTGCTTGTAAATTGGCAGGAACAAAACTTATAGTAGTTTTAGGGCATACAAGTTGTGGAGCAGTAAAAGGTGCTTGCGATGATGCTAGACTAGGTAATTTAACGGGCATGTTGGCAAAAATAAAACCTGCTGTTAAAGCAGTTTCAGAACCTCACAATCCTAGTTTGCGTAATTCATCAAATATAGAATTTGTTGATAATGTTTCAGCAAAAAATGTACAGCTTACCATTGAAAGAATTATGGAAGAAAGTGATGTTTTAGCTGAAATGCAAAACAGCGGAGTTATTAAAATTATTGGTGCTATGTACAATATTAATACAGGTGCAGTAACTTTTTATGATTAAAAATAATATTTTAACAGTAAAATTTAAAAATAAAGTAAATATGGTGGCGTTAATATTATTGTTAATGCTGCCATTATTTGCTCAAAGTCAAGATAGTAATTTTGGAAATTGGTTAATTTACATTGGGAATAAAAAAATAAATCCAAAATGGAATGTACATCATGAAGTTCAGTATAGAAATTATAATACTATTGGGGATTTAGAGCAATTGCTATTACGTACAGGTTTAGGCTATACATTTAATAATAATAAAAATAATATATTATTAGGTTATGGTTATATTTTATCTGAAAATTATGTAGGGAATAATGAGGATAAAATTTCTATTAATGAGCATAGAATTTTTCAACAATTTACTTCAAAACAAAAAATAGGAAAGGTAAAATTAAATCATAGATATAGGTTTGAGCAACGGTTTGTTGAAAACAATTTTAAATTACGTTTTCGTTATTTTTTAGGTTTAAATATTCCTTTAATTAATAAAGAAAAAGATAAAAATAAGGTTTATCTATCTGCATACAATGAAATATTTTTAAATGCCAAATCAGCAGTATTTGATAGAAATAGAGCGTATGGAGGAATAGGTTATCATATTAATAAAAAAGTAAGAATAGAAGCGGGTTATATGAATCAGTTTTTTGAAACTAACAGCCGTGATCAATTTAATATTATAACTTTTGTAAATTTTTAATATTGCAAGCTAAAGGGAATAATTTATAAAATAATAAAT
>DGOU01000067.1:2836-4598 GCA_002390165.1 Lutibacter sp. UBA4458 | reverse complement strand
GCAAATCTAGTTAAAGGAATCATACCTTTATCACTATGACCGCCAATTACCATTCCGTTAACATCAGATGTTGGGCAATCTAAAGCTTCCGCTAGTCTATATTTAAAACGAGCACTATCTAAGGCACCACCCATACCAATAATTCTGTTTTTTGGTAATCCAGTAGTTTTATGAGCTAAATATGCCATAGTATCCATTGGGTTACTTACCACAATTAAGGTAACATTTGGTGAATGTTTAATTAAATTTTCTGTTACAGATTTTACAATGCCTGCATTTATACCTATTAATTCTTCACGGGTCATTCCTGGTTTTCTAGGAATACCACTTGTTACTACAGCAATATCACTATTTGCTGTTTTAGAATAATCGTTGGTAGAACCTGTAATTTTAGTGTCAAAAGCCATTAAGGATGATGTTTGCATCAAATCCATAGCTTTTCCTTCTGCGTAATTTTCTTTAATGTCAATAATTACAACCTCAGAAGCGAAATTTTTAACGGCAATGTACTGAGCACAACTTGCGCCTACAGCACCTGCACCTACTATTGTTACTTTCATTTTGTATTAATTTATAAAGATGTTTAATTTAGTTTAATTATGATTCTATCAAAATTACACATTTATATAAGAATGAATGCAATATTTATAACAAAAAATAGGATTGCTTAAAACAATCCTATTTATTATAGTATAAAGAGTTATTTTTATCTGAAACTAAAAGAAACACCTGCCGAAACTGTATTGTATTCTTTTAAAGTATAATTTCCATAAATTTTAAAGAAGCCTAAATTGAATCTTGTACCTATAGTACCTCTAAATCCATTTGCATTAAAATCCATATTTATAGGGTCGGTTATAGTAACAGGAGGGAGAGCAACACTAGTAGTTTCATCATTATAGACTAAATCGTAAGTTCCTTTTATTTTTAAAGTTGAATTTCCTTTATCGTAGCCAACACTTCCAAATAAAGTAATAATAGGAAAATCTAAAGAAGCTACTGCTTGAATAGTAAACGCATTTAATTTAAAAGCTGCCTCTTGATTGTTACCTGCAAGACTACTTACATTTTGTAAGTTGTAGGTTGATGTCATGGTGGTATAACCGGCAAATAAAGCAACATTTAAAGGAAGTTTATCTAAAGGTCCAAAATATTGCATTAAGTTATGTTTTATTCCAACGCCAAACATACTTCCATCTACATCATTGGTATTAATTTTTGGTAAAAACCTAACACTAATATCTGTTTTAAAAGGTATTCCAACACTAGCTTGAATCATTGGGGATGGAACAGCATTTAAAGGCATATCACCACCAACACCATCGGGCATATTTATTTCTGCAATTTTATAGTTTCCATTTCCGTAAGGAATACGAACAGCAATTTTACTGTTGTTATTGCCACCCATAACGGTTTGAATTTCGCTATTACCACTTTCTAAACTTAGATATTGGTAATCTGTAGCATTAAATTGAAATGTTCTTGAAGATTTAGGCACAATTGCTGTGCTAATATTTATGGTTAAATCGAAACCAAGTTTTTTATGTGTTTTTGCAGAGGTGTACCATCCATCGTTTAAACTGTATGACATGCCATTCATAACTGGTGCCATATAATTTTGAAATAAAAGAGAGGCATCATCACCTGCTTTTAATAATACATCTAAATCTTGTGCTTTTGCAGTATAACTAAGTACTAAAGTAACTACTATTAGGGCTAGTTTTTTCATAAGAGGGGTTTTTAAATTTATTCAAAGATATAA
>DGOU01000067.1:0-2822 GCA_002390165.1 Lutibacter sp. UBA4458 | reverse complement strand
TTTAATGTATTTTATGCGTCAATTTTAGCGTATTTTGCATTTTTCTCGATAAATTCTCTACGAGGAGGAACTTCGTCTCCCATTAACATAGAAAATACTCTATCTGCTTCTGTTAAATTATCAATAGTTATTAGGCGCAGCGTTCTAAATTCAGGATTCATAGTAGTATCCCAAAGTTGTTCCGCATTCATTTCTCCCAAACCTTTATATCTTTGAATGCTAGAACCACTTCCAAGTTTTAATTGAATTAAATCTCTCTGATCATCATCCCAAGCATATTCTCTTTTTTGACCTTTTTTAACTAAATAAAGTGGAGGAGTAGCAATATAAACATGGCCGCCTTCAATTAATTCTTTCATATATCTAAAGAAAAACGTTAAAATTAAAGTGGCAATATGACTACCATCTACATCCGCATCCGTCATAATTACAATTTTATGGTATCGTAATTTACTTAAATTAAGTGCTTTACTATCTTCCTCTGTTCCTATGGTTACCCCTAAAGCCGTAAACATGTTTTTAATTTCCTCATTTTCAAACACTTTATGTTGCATCGCTTTTTCAACATTTAATATTTTACCACGTAACGGCAAAATTGCTTGAAAAGCTCTATCTCTACCTTGTTTTGCTGTACCACCCGCAGAGTCTCCTTCGACTAAGAAAATTTCACATTTTTCAGGGTCTGTTTCGGAACAATCACTTAATTTGCCAGGTAAACCGCCAATAGACATTACAGTTTTTCGTTGCACCATTTCTCTGGCTTTTTTAGCTGCATTTCGTGCTTGTGCAGCTAACATTACCTTTTGTACAATGGTTTTTGCATCGTTAGGGTTTTCCTCTAAATAATCTTGAAGCATTTCAGCAACCGCCTGACTAACTGCAGAATTTACTTCTCTGTTACCCAATTTAGTTTTAGTTTGTCCTTCAAACTGAGGTTCAGCAACTTTTACAGAAATAATAGCTGTTAAGCCTTCTCTAAAATCATCTCCAGCAATATCAAATTTTAGCTTATCTAACATGCCAGATGCTTCTGCATATTTTTTAAGTGTATTGGTTAATCCACGTCTAAAACCTGATAAATGTGTTCCACCTTCGTGGGTGTTTATATTATTAACATAAGAGTGTAAATTTTCGGTATAAGAAGTATTATAAACCATTGCAACTTCTACTGGAATACCGTTTTTTTCACCTTCCATAGCAATTATATTTGCAGTAAGTTGCTCGCGTGTAGCATCTAAATATCTTACAAATTCAGGTAATCCTTCATCGCTATAAAATTTATCGCTTATAAAGTTCCCTTCATCATCTTTAGCTCTTTTATCTGTAATAGTTATGGTAAGTCCTTTATTTAAAAAGGAAAGCTCTCTCATTCTAGTAGCTAATGTATCGTAACTAAATTCAACGGTTTGTGTAAAAATAGTTTTGTCTGGAGAAAAAGTTACTAAAGTTCCTTTATCATTGCTTTCCCCAACAGTTTTTACAGGGTATAAAGTTTTACCTCGCTCATATTCTTGTTCCCAAATTTTACCATCTAAATATACCGTTGCTTTTAAATGTTCGGATAGTGCATTTACTACCGAAACACCAACACCGTGTAAACCACCAGAAACTTTATAAGAATCTTTATCAAATTTACCACCAGCACCAATTTTGGTCATAACTACTTCTAATGCAGATACGCCTTCTTTTTTATGCATTCCAACAGGGATACCACGTCCGTTATCTTTAACAGAAACCGAATTATCTTCATTTATAATTACACTAATGGTATCACAATGACCAGCCATTGCTTCATCAATAGAATTATCTACTACTTCATATACTAAATGGTGTAAACCTCTTACGCTAACGTCTCCAATATACATGGAAGGACGCTTGCGTACATGCTCCATTCCTTCTAACGCCTGAATACTATCGGCTGAATAATCGTGTTTTTTATCTTCGCTGCTCATAAAATATTTATTTTACTTGTATTTTTTTAACAAACAAATATAATAATTCAAAAGCCCATTTTTTTAAATTTAAAACCCTATGAATACTAAGTTATTAACAATTGTTGTTTACTTAAAAATGCTGTAAAACGATTAAAAACAAGCTTAAAATTGAATTTTAGTATTTTGAATTTGCTTATTTATTTGAATTGTATAATTGTTTCTTAAATCAAATTTAAATGACTTGTATTTTTTTAAGTTTTGATAAAAAAAGGTAAAAAAAAAGGCAAACTATTCTAGTATAATTAATTAAATACTATTTTTGCGGATGCAACAAAAGGTACTTATTTTAGATTTCGGATCGCAATA
Source organism: Lutibacter sp. UBA4458 (assembly GCA_002390165.1). Taxonomy (GTDB): domain Bacteria; phylum Bacteroidota; class Bacteroidia; order Flavobacteriales; family Flavobacteriaceae; genus Lutibacter. Next base: position 522 of record DGOU01000067.1, on the reverse strand, counting down.
CACGCAGTTAATTGCCAGAAGAGTTAGGGAGCTAAATATTTTTTGCGAAATATTTCCTTATAATAGCGTAAATTTTAAAATTGAAAATTATAAAGCAGTTATTTTATCAGGAAGTCCATTTTCGGTAAGAGCTGAAGATTCACCAAAACCAGATTTATCTTTAATTAAAGGGAAATTACCTTTGTTAGGTGTTTGTTTTGGAGCTCAATTTATGGCTCAAAATTTTGGAGGTAAAGTAGAAGCTTCTGAAATTAGAGAATACGGCAGAGCAAATTTAAATTTTATAAATTCTAATGATTTATTTTTTGAAAAGGTTAGTGCTGGAAGCCAAGTTTGGATGAGCCATAGCGATACCATTACTAAACTGCCAGAAAATTGTGAATTATTAGCTAGCACTTCAGATGTTAAAAACGCTGCTTTTAAGTTTAAAAATGAAAAAACGTATGGCATTCAATTTCATCCGGAAGTGTATCATTCTAAAGATGGTTTAAAAATTTTAGAAAATTTTTTAGTTAAAATTGC
>DGOU01000248.1:45647-46029 GCA_002390165.1 Lutibacter sp. UBA4458 | reverse complement strand
AAGTTGGATGTTTTGTTTTATAGCTTTTGAATTAATTATCTTTGTCTTTTAAATTTAGAACTTTGGCTTATATATTAAACATTGAAACCGCAACAAAAAATTGTTCTGTAAGTGTTGCAAAAAATGGTGAAATCGTTGCATTACAGGAATTAAATGATGGAAATTATTCCCATTCGGAAAAATTACATGAATTTATTAAAAATGTAATGGAAAAAGCATGTATTGATTTTAAAGATTTAAAAGCAGTTGCTGTAAGTAAAGGTCCGGGTTCTTATACCGGATTGCGTATTGGGGTTTCTGCAGCTAAAGGATTATGTTTTGCGTTAGAAATTCCGCTTATTGCTACAGATACTTTAAAAGCTTTAGCCTTGTCTATAACTAA
>DGOU01000248.1:14978-45534 GCA_002390165.1 Lutibacter sp. UBA4458 | reverse complement strand
AAAGAAAAGAAAGTTTATTTTTTAGGAGATGGAGCTTCTAAATGTAAAGAAATTATTACACATAAAAATGCCATTTTTATAGAGGATAAATTTCCTTCAGCAAATGAAATGGCAAGTTTATCTTTTTCAAAATTTAAAAAGAATGAAATTGAAGATGTTGCCTATTTTGAACCTTTTTATTTAAAAGATTTTTTAATTTCAAAACCTAAAAAGTAGTTTAATTCTTACATTTTTAAAAATTGTAATTATTTTTTAATTTCAACTTGATGAGGATATGGAATTTCAATACCAGCTTTATCAAGAGCTAATTTAGTTTCTTCAATAACACTAAAATACACATTCCAATAATTTTCAGGAGTTGCCCAAGGACGAACAGCAAAATTAACAGAACTATCTGCCAATTCAGATACGTTTACGCTTGGAGCAGGATCTTTTAATACATCTTTATTGCTTAGCATAACTTGCATTAAAACATCTTTGGTTTTCTTAATATCTTCATCATAACCAACACCAAAAGTTAAATCAACTCGTAATTTTCCTTCTTCGGTATAGTTAATAATATTTCCGTTAGATAAAATTCCATTAGGGATAATAACCAGTTTGTTTTGTGGAGAATTTAATTTAGTAACAAAAATTTGAATTTCTTTTACAACACCAATTTCACCTTGTGCTTCAATTAAATCTCCAACTTTAAATGGTTTAAAAATCATTATTAAAGCACCCCCAGCAAAATTAGCTAAAGCTCCTTGTAGTGCTAATCCAACAGCTAAACCGGCAGCTCCTAATATTGCAATAAACGAGGTTGTTTCTATCCCAACTTGACTAATAGCGGTTATAAACACAAGTATTTTTAAAGTCCAGCTTAATAAATCTCCAATAAATTTTTGAAGGGTTACGTCAACACCTCTTTTTGCCAATAGTTTTTTAGTTAGATTTACAATAATTTTAGAAAGCCATAAGCCAATTATTAAAATTAAAATGGCAACAATTACATTAGCCGTGTTTTTTTGAATAAAAGCTAAAGCTAAATCTAAATATTTCTGGTAATTCATGTTTTAAAATTTTAGCAAAATTAATAATAATCCGATAATTGCAGGGATAGATTGCACATAAAATAATTTTATTTTTTTTGTGGTAAATGCTCCGTAAATTCCTGCAAGAATTACACAACTTAAAAAGAAAATAGCTGTGTTTTCAAAATTAGATTTTTCTATAATAGACCAAATTAATCCGGCAGCTAAAAAGCCATTGTATAACCCTTGATTTTTTGCAAGTGTTTTTGAAATTTTAGCTTCTTCAAGTTTTAAACCAAAAGTTTTTAACCCTTTAGGTTTATCCCAATAAAACATTTCTAAAATCATAAAATAAATATGCTCAAAAGCAACAATTGCCACAAAAAATATTTGAAGAAATTTCATACTAATAGTTTATTTTAATTTGATTTATAGCATTTTTGGTGTCATTTACAGGTAACTGACAAGCTCCATCTACACAAATATATATTAATGTTTCTTTATCTGCATTTCTTCCTTCCATTAAAGGAATAGTACTTTTTAAAAGCGTTCCTGCAATTAATTTATTTGGTATGTATTTTTTATTTATTTCTTTTAATTTAGTTAGAGCATCACTTCCTGAAATAGCAATTTCATAATACGAACCAGTATAGTTGCTTAGTAACTGTAACCAATTGGAATAGCTGCCACCATAATTGCCCAACTTATCGTAAACGTTTGCGAGCATTTGCTTGCTAACTTTTAAATAATAGGGATTAGAATAATAATGACTTAACTTAAACAAATTATTTGCCATAATAGAATTTGAAGCAGGTATTACATTATCTTCAATCTCAAATTTTCGGGTAATTAATGCAGCATCTTTATCGGAAGTAAAATAAAACATATGATTTTTTTGATCGAAAAAATGATCAAACGTATAATCGGTTAATTGTTTTGCCGATGTTAGCCATTTTTCATTTAAAGTAGCCTGATATAAATCGATAAAAGCATCAATAACCGTAGCATAATCTTCTAAATAGCCATTAATAGTGCTTTTGCCATTTTTATAACTATGATTTAATCCGCCATCGGCAGTTAATTGTTTTGACACAATAAATTGAGCGTTTTTTAAGGCAATCTCTAAAAAATGAGAGTTATTGAAAACTTTATATGCATCTACATAACCTTTTAGCATTAAGGCATTCCAAGAAGTTAAAGATTTATCATCTAATCTTGGTTCAGATCTTTTTTGTCTTACCGTTAATAATTTAGTATTCCAATTAGAAACCTTTTCTTCTAATTGTTTTAGTGTTATTTGATGTTTTTCAGCGAAATTAGTATCTAAGTCTTTTCTTATTAACACATAATTTTGATGTTCCCATAAACCATAACCATTAACATTATAATACTCAGAAAATAATTCAAAATCATTTTTTAGAATAGTTTGTAATTCATCTTTAGTCCAAACATAATAAGCACCTTCTTCAAGTTTGCCACTTTTGTCTAAGCTATCTGCATCTAAAGAAGAATAAAAAGCTCCTTCATCATTAGTTAATTCATTTTCAATAAATTGAAGAGTTTTATAAACAATATCTTTATAAATTTTGTTTTTAGTTTTTTGGTATGCATTTGAATATAAGCTTACTAATTGGCCGTTATCATAAAGCATTTTTTCAAAATGAGGAATGTGCCATTTTTGATCGGTAGAATATCGTGAAAAGCCACCATCTATTTGGTCAAAAATTCCACCAAATGCCATATTTTTGAGGGTAATATTTACATAATTTTTAATTTCTGAATCTTTAGCCTGAAAACCATATCTAAGTAAAAAATTAAGATTGTTTGGCATAGGAAATTTTGGAGAACCATTTGAACCACCAAGCTTATTATCTAGGTGGCTTTTCCATGTGTTTACTGTGTTTTTTAATTTGCTTACAGAAAATGTAGTTGCATTATTATTAAACTGAACTAAACTCGATTTTTTTACACCTTCTGTTAAATTTTCAGCGTATTCCTCTGCTTTTTCTGGGGTTTCTTTATATAATTTAGCTATTTGAGTTAAAGCACTTATCCAGTTTTCTTTTGGAAAATAGGTTCCTCCCCAAAAAGGTCGCCCATCTGGTAATGCAATACAATTTAAGGGCCATCCGCCTCTGCCAGTCATTAATTGAACCGCATTCATATAAACCTGATCAATATCTGGTCTTTCTTCTCGGTCAACTTTAATGCTAATAAAGTTATCATTCATAATTTTGGCGACCTCTTCATTTTCAAAACTTTCATGTTCCATTACATGACACCAATGGCATGAGGAATATCCGATAGAAATAATTATTAATTTATTTTCTTTTTTTGCAAGTTCTAACGTTTCCTTATTCCAAGCCATCCAATTAACTGGATTGTGCGCATGTTGTAGTAAATACGGGCTTGTTTCGGTTATTAGCTTATTAGTGTATTTATATTCTTTTTGTTTCATTTTTTTTTCATTTTGCCCTTTGCAACTTATAAAGCTGATAAATAAGGTGAACAATACTAAATATTTTATCATAACTTAAATATATTAAACTAAAAAAGCGCTTTGAAAAAAGCGCTTTTTTAGTTTTTTTACGGTATTAGTTTACTTCAAAAGTAATTTTAACATTTACCCTAAATTCTTCCACATTATTGTTACTTACAACAACACTTTGTGATTGTACAAATGCAGATTTTATATGCTTCACACTTTTTGAAGCATGTGCAATTGCATTTTTAGTGGCTTCTTCCCAATTTTTTGTAGAACTTGCCATTACTTCAATAACTTTCATAACTGCCATAAACTTTGATTTTTTTAAGTGAAATATAAATATACAAAATAATACAATGAATGTCAATGATTTATAAAGTATATAGTTTTCTGTATTTTACTTAATAAAGTGCTTTTTTAATTCTGTTAACTGCTTCTCTCAACTGTTCTTCTGAAGCCGCAAAGGAAATTCTAATACAATTTGAGTCGCCAAAAGCTTCACCAGTAACGGTTGCTACATTTGCTTTTTCCAATAAAAACATAGAGAAATCAGAAGCGGAATTTATAGAAATTCCTTTTATTTCTTTTCCAAAAAAGTAAGAAACATCAGGAAAAAGATAAAAAGCACCATCAGGTATGGTTAATTTAAACCCTTTAATTTCCTTAAATAGATCAAGTAACATATCTCTTCTTTCCTTAAATTCATCTACCATATATTGAATTTTAGAAACGGGTGCTTTAAGAGCTGTAATGGTAGCTCTTTGAGCAATACAATTAGCTCCAGAAGTAATTTGCCCTTGTATTTTAGTACAAGCCTTAGCAATCCATTCAGGAGCTCCCATATAACCAATTCTCCATCCTGTCATAGCAAAAGCTTTAGCAACACCATTAATAGTTATGGTTCTATCATACATATTTTTAATAGAAGCAAAACTAAAAATAGGTTCTCCAAAATTTACGTGCTCATAAATTTCATCTGAAATTATATAAATAGATGGGTGTTTTTCCAATACTTTAGCTAACGCTCGGTATTCAGATTCAGAATATACCGTTCCACAAGGGTTGTTAGGCGAATTAAAGAAAATTAATTTCGTTTTTGGACTAATAGCTTTTTCTAATTGCTCTGGTGTAATTTTAAAATTAGTTTCAATGGTAGAAGGAATAACTTTGTATGTTGCTTCCGCTAAGGTGGAAATAGCGGAATAACTTACCCAATATGGAGCGGGTAATAAAACTTCGTCTCCTGGATTTAACAAAACTAAAGCTGCATTTGCAAGAGATTGTTTTGCCCCGTTGGAAACAACAATTTGAGAAGGATTATAATCTAAATTATTATCACGCTTAAATTTTGTACAAATAGCTTCTTTTAATTCCATATACCCATCTACAGGAGTATAAGAATTATAATTTTGATTTATAGCCTCAATCGCTGCATCTTTAATAAAATCAGGAGTGTTAAAATCAGGTTCTCCTAAACTTAAGCTGATGATGTCTTTTCCTTGGTTTTTTAACTCCCTAGCTTTGGCTGCCATTGCAAGAGTTGCTGATGTTGGTAGATTATTTATTCTGTTGGATAATTGATTTTTCATTTCAAAAAAATTATGAGTATGCAGGTTTTAATCCTAAAGATTTTAGTTGTTTAAAATGTTCAATAATTGCTTTTCTCGTAGTTTTATACTCATTATAAGGTAGATTAAACTCTAATGCAGTTTCTTTTACAATTTTAGCAATTTTTTGATAATGTACATGGGATATATGAGGGAAAATATGGTGTTCTACCTGGTGATTTAATCCTCCTGTGTACCATGAAATAAATTTATTTTTTGGGGCAAAATTAGATGTAGTATATAATTGATGAATTGCCCAAGTATGTTTTAAATTTCCTTCTTTATCTGGTTTTGGCATTTCTGTATTTGGAACTATGTGTGCTAATTGAAAAACTACACTTAAAATAATACCTGCTGTGTAATGCATAACAAAAAAACCTATTAAAATTTTCCACCATGCAATATCTAAAACAGCTAAAGGAAGAACAATCCATAATAAATAATAAATTATTTTAGATATAATTAAAATAGTCCATTCTTTAGTTGGATTCGGAAATTTACCATAAGAAAGTTTTCGTTTTAAATAGGAATGCATTTGTTTAAAATCGGTGGTAATAGCCCAATTAATAGTTAATAAACCGTATAATAAAAAAGAATAATATTTTTGAAATTTATGAATCCATAACCATTTGGCATGTTTTGAAAAGCGAATTATTCTGCCAGCATCAATATCTTCATCATGTCCGGGGATATTTGTAAAGGTATGGTGTAATACATTGTGTTGTACTTTCCAGTTATATACATTTCCAGCTAAAATATAGATACTACTACCCATAATTTTGTTTACCCATTTTTTACTGGAAAATGATTCGTGGTTACTGTCGTGCATAACATTCATACCAACACCAGCCATGCCAATGCCAATTACAACAGTTAATAAAAGTAATACCCATTGAGGCATTTCTACGGTTAAAATTAAAACCAATGGCACCAAAAATATGCTAAACATTATTATAGCTTTGGTGTATAAACTCCAATTTCCTGTACGTTTAATACGATTTTCTTTAAAATAGCTATTAACACGTTTGTTTAAAATTCTAAAAAACTTAGCTTTATCAATTCTAGAAAAGTTTATGGGTTTAATAGTCATAATTATTTTGATTCAAAAAGTCATTTAGTTTGTAAGGCAACGAAAATAATTCATTTTTATGAGTTATAATAGTTTTAAAAAAAAAATAACACTTTTTTATGATGTGTAAAATAAATAGGATAGTTGTATTTTTGCGATAAGTGAATTTATAATATGGATACAATAAAAAAATATTTTCCCAACTTAACTGCAAGTCAAATTACGAGGTTTGAAAAATTAAGAGCGCTTTATATAGAATGGAATGCTCAAATTAATGTAATTTCAAGAAAAGATATTGATGAATTATATGTAAAACATGTGCTTCATTCTTTAGGAATTGCAAAGGTGCAAGCCTTTAATGCTAAAGCAAAAGTTTTAGATATTGGAACTGGAGGAGGTTTTCCAGGAATTCCACTAGCAATTTTGTATCCTGAAGTTGATTTTTATTTAGTTGATTCTATCGGAAAGAAAATTAAAGTGGTAAACGAAGTAGTTAACGCATTAAAATTAACTAATGTTAAAGCAGCTCATTTAAGAGCAGAAAACGTTAAAGGAAAGTTCGATTTTATTGTAAGTAGGGCAGTAACTAATATGGATGATTTTGTAAAGTGGACCTATAACAAAGTGGAGAAAAAACAAAATCATGCTTTAAAAAACGGCATTTTATATTTAAAAGGAGGCAATTTAGAAGAAGAACTTCAAAAGTTTTCTAAAGCTACTATTTATAACCTTTCTGATTACTTTGTGGAAGGCTTTTTTGAAACTAAAAAAGTAGTACATATACCTTTAAAGAGTAACTAATGTGACATTTGTTATGTTTTAGTTATAAAAAAGGTATTAATTTAGCCCCGAAATTTTATTATAAATAATGTAAATAGCAAACAGTTTCAAACACTAAACCTATTTTTATATACCCTCATTTTAAGAATAGGGTTTGTTACATATACGTAAATACAGAAAAAATAATAAATATTTTAACATTAGTAAATGAAGCTCGCCTCTCGGCGAGCTTCTTGTTTTATAAAGTGAATTTTTAATTTATGACGAAGATCATTTGCAGATAAAAAACAAAAAGATATTTTTGTCTTTTAAAATATAACAATATGAGTGAAATTAAAGAATGTTTAGTTTGCAAGAAAAATTCAAACGAAACTCCTGTGACTAAATTTTATTATCAAAAAAGCGAATTTTATATCTGCCCACAACATATACCAGTTTTAATTCATAACCCTCAAGAATTAGTTGGGTTGTTACCAAATGCAGATAAATTGGAAAAAGGTTAATTAAAAATTTAAATGTTAGATAATAAAAAAGCTCGCAACTAGCGAGCTTTTTTATTATCTAAAGTTTGTTACCCTAAAAACGGATATCTGTAATCTGTTGGAGGTACAAAAGTTTCTTTTATAGTACGGTTACTTACCCAACGTAATAAGTTCCAAACAGAACCTGCTTTGTCATTGGTTCCTGAACCACGGGCGCCGCCAAATGGTTGTTGACCAACAACAGCACCAGTAGGTTTGTCGTTTATGTAGAAATTACCAGCAGCATTTTCTAATTTGTTAGTGGCAATATCAATAACATATCTATCTCCACTAAAAATAGCACCTGTTAATGCGTATTCTGAAGTTTTATCCAAAATATCTAGTGATTCTTCCCATTTATTATCTTCATAAACATAAATGGTAATAATTGGACCGAATAGCTCAGTGTACATAGTTTTATATTGAGGATTGGTAGTAACAATTATAGTAGGTTCTATAAAATATCCTTTGGAATCATCATAACTACCACCAACAATAATCTCTGCATCGTTATCTTTTTTAGCTTGATCAATATAGCTAGAAAGTTTTTTAAATGCTCTATCATCAATAACAGCATTGATAAAATTACTTGTATCAGCTGGAGAACCCATTTTAAAAGAATTTACATCTTTAATTATACCTTCTTTAACATCTTTCCAAATACTATTAGGAATGTATGCCCTTGATGCAGCAGAACATTTTTGACCTTGAAATTCAAAAGCACCTCTTGAAATAGCAGTTGCTACTTCTTGAGCATTAGCAGTTGGATGCGCCCAAATAAAATCTTTTCCACCTGTTTCGCCAACAATTCTAGGATAAGCTTTGTACGTATCCATATTGTTTCCAATAGTTTTCCAGAAACTTTTAAATACAGGAGTAGAACCTGTAAAGTGTACGCCAGCAAAATCTTCACTTCCTAATAAAACATCGGTAATCATTCCTGAATTTCCTGTAACCATATTTATAACGCCATCAGGTAAGCCAGCGGCTTTAAATAATTCCATAATTACTTGTGCAGAATACACTTGTGATCTGGCTGGTTTCCATATAACTACATTTCCCATTAGGGCCGGAGCACCTGGTAAGTTTCCTGCAATAGAAGTAAAGTTAAAAGGAGTAATTGCATAAATAAATCCTTCTAAAGGTCTATATTCCATTCGGTTCCAAATTCCAGCAGAAGATTGAGGTTGATTGTTATAAATTTCTGTCATAAATTCAACATTAAATCTAAAGAAATCAATCAATTCACAAGCAGCATCAATTTCCGCTTGAAAAACATTTTTAGATTGAGCAATCATAGTTGCTGCGTTCATTTTATCTCTAAAAGGACCAGCTAATAAATCGGCAGCTTTTAAAAATATAGCTGCTCTATCTTGCCAACTTGTTTTTGCCCATTTCACTCTTGCTTCAGCGGCTTTTTCAATAGCTAATTCAAGGTGTTCGCGTTCTGCAGTATGGTATTTACCTACACAGTGTTTATGATCATGTGGTGGATGAATATCTACTGTGTTGCCAGTTCTATATTCTTTGCTACCAATATAAAAAGGAATGTCAATTTCTTCTTTATACATTTTGTTATAGGTAGCTAATAAAGTTTTTAACTCTGGGCTACCTGGAGCGTATGATTTAATAGGCTCATTAACAGCTTTTGGTACTTGATAAAATCCTGAAGCCATAATATTTATTTTTTAAAGGTTTTTTAGTTTAAATTTGTTGCAAAGTTACTAAATTGAAATGAATTTTTACTCGGAATTCATCCTGAATAAAACAGATAAATTATAATGTGTACCGTTACTTTTATTCCTTTAAAAAACAATGATTTTATTTTAACATCAAATAGAGATGAACAAAAAATTAGAGAGACTTTTTTACCGAAAATTTATTTAGAAAACGATGTTAAAATACTGTATCCAAAAGATAAAATAGCTGGCGGAACATGGATTGGGGTTAGCTCAAAAAATAGATTAGTTTGTGTTTTAAATGGAGGCTTTGTAAATCATATTAAAAAAGAAAATTATACTAAAAGCAGAGGTGTTATTGCTAAGGAAATATTGAAAACTTCTAATGTAAAAGAATATATAACTAAATTAAATTTAGAAAATGTAGAGCCATTTACTATGGTAATTGTGGATTGGAATAATAATAAGCTTAATTTATTAGAATTAATTTGGGATGAAAAAGAAAAACATTTTACGGAATTAGAAAATCAGCCAAAAATATGGTCATCTTCTACTTTGTATTCTGAAAGCAGTAAAAATAATCGAAAAAAATGGTTTAAGAATTGGCAAAAAGAGCAAAATTTCACCATTAAAAATATATTAAAATTTCATCATTCAGAATTTGGAAATAAAACCCAATCTGTTTTAATGAAACGACCAACTATTGAAACGGTTAGCATTACTTCAGTAAAGAAAGAAAATGAAAAAGTAGAAATGATTTATGAAGATGTTATTGCTTCGGCTAAAAAAAAGGTACTTTTTACTTAATCATAAAGGACAGTACTGCTACAATTAAAAGTCCTAAACTGGCTAAGGTTAAATAAAATCCGTTTAAAATTATAAATTTCAGAAAAGTTTTAAATCTACCTTGCTTATAAAAATTTCGCATTGCTTTGTATAAATAGATACTAAAAAGCAAAATAAAAATTAGCGTAAACAAATCTGTTTTAGCAAAGTAGTTTATTAAATAAAAGATTATATATAATAAAAAGAATACAGTTTGTGTATGAAAAACAAATACTAAATGTTCCATATAACTATAATTATGCCGTATAAAAATAAGCTTTAAAAAAAGAGTAAATAAAGGTAGAAACACAAATAAAGCGATGGAAATATAAGAAGTTATTTTGTTGATAAAATAACTAGAACCTTGTGTTTTAATTTGTTGATAATTATAGTTAAAATTTATAATTTGTTGGTAATAAAAGGTGTTCCAAAAGGTTTTTTTAAAACCTAAACTATCTAAAGCATTTTCAGTTTTTATATTAGGATTTTTTTTGTAATAATTATAAAACGTTTTCATTTTATAATTAAAACTATTTTTTGAGGTTATAGTATCAGAGTTGAATTTAAACATAGAAGTATTAAGTTCACTCTTTTTATTATTATCTATTACTTTTAAAGCATCTTCAAGATCTGTTACTATTTTTGTTGCGGTAGAATCGTTAGGGTTTTTGTTTTTTAGTTCAGATTTTACATTGGTTAAAACGGAATCTAATGTAGTTTTTTGGTTTTTAACTACATTGTTTATTTGGTTTTTGTTAAAATTAAGAGCTGCAGTATCTATGTTATTATCTATTTCATTGGTTATGCCAAATACTAAAAAGAAAATAATGGATACATTTAAATAAAGTTGAAAAGGATTTACAAATCGTACTTTTTTTCCTTCAATATATTGTTTTGATATTTTGCCTGGTTTAGTAAGTAACGGAATAAAAGTTTTCCAAAAACGAGAATCATAAGAAAGAAATCCTGAAAATAAATTACTTAAAAAGTTAGAAAAGTTAAGTTTTTTTATGTTGTTTTTTTGCCCACAATATGAACAGAAATTCTCATTATTTAAAAGTGGTTGACCACAATTTAAACATTCTAATCCTTTAGATTTTTTAGGTTTGTAATTAATTAGTTTTAGTTTCACGTTTTAATTACTAATATTTGGAACCATTAATTGAAATGTGGGGATTAATACTTTAAAAGAATTGGAGTTGCTTAAATTTATCATAATGTAAAAACCTTCCATTGCGCCAATCGGAGAATTTAAAAAACAATTAGATTTATAGGTGTGTTTTTGGGTAGGTTTTAAAATTGGTTTTTTGCCAATTACACCATCTCCTTCTACAATTTCAATGTTATTTAATGAATCAAATATTTTCCAATGACGATTTAATAATTGGACGGTTTCATTGCTTTGGTTTTCTATAGTAACCTGATAGCTAAAAGCATAATACAATCTATAATTTCGGTAACTAGTACCTTCAAAAATAGAAGTAACAGAAATTTTAATACCATTTGTTACTTGTTGTACCATAATTGATTAAGCCTTTGATTTTTTCAAATATACGAATTTAATTAGTTAGTTTCTCTGAATTACTGTATCCTACCCCTATTACTTGCGTGTATCTACTTCCAAATTTTTTATAATATACTAGTACAGTATACTTATTTTCTGTTTGATAATGAGATCCGGAAATTTCATGATTTGAAACTTCATTATTATTAGTTACCGTAATAAAATTATAGTTATAAAAACCTTGTTTTAATAAAATTGCAACTTCATATTGTTGTAATTTTTCATTGTAAATTAGTCTGTTTATATCATTTAATTTCCAATTGTTAAAACTTCCATTAACAAAAACACTTTCATTTTTAAGTAGTGGAATTTTTAACGTAAAATACACCCAACTATAATCCGCATCTGTATTTGGGTTTTCACCATCTAAGGTTCTAATAATAAAATTACCATTTATGTCAGGATATAAAGTGTAAGGCTCATTAAGTCTAGATTCATTTGGGTATAAATAAGTGTGATATAAATTTTCTCCTAATTCTGATTTAACTATATGTAAACTTGAATTTCTTATAGATTTACTATCAAAATATAAAAATTCATTTCCTCCCCAAAAACTAGTTTCAACATTGTATTTGTATAACAATTGCGTTCCTCTATAAAACTGAGGTTTCAAATTTCTAATGGCAAATTGCCAGTTATTGTTTTGTAAAACAACCGGTTTTATTTCTTCATTAGGATTGTTAATTAATAAATTAGGATGGTTTATAATGAATTCAACGGATTGTTTGGTTTCAATAGTGGCAACATTTCTGCTTTTATGTATAGAAACTCCAACGGTTACTTTAGGTTGATACATTACAAATTTTCGTGTAAAAATAATGTCATCATCTTCATTTAATACGGATAATAAATAATTTCCAGATATTTTAATCCGAGTATTTTCATTAGGAAAACTAACTTGATAATGTGTGTAAGGCTTTAGAGTGTTAAAGGAATTTTCATAATCTCTAATTCTGTCTTTATCATAACCATCTATATATTCTGAAGAATTTAAATTAGAAATATTCCAATTAAAAGTACAATGTTCAATTTTATAATAATAATCTGTCTCATTGGCATTTAAATCATCAAAACTAAGTATCAATTTATTTCCTAATTTTAGAATTGGAGCAAAATTGTTAGTGCTATTTGGCTTTAAAATAATAGTTTTTATATAATCAGGCTCAAGTGTCTGATTTTGGGAATACCCAAAAAAAGCGATTAAAAATGTAGTAAAAAAGCAAATAAGTTTCAAAATTTTTGGCATAATTTAACGATGTTACAAAATCCGTTCCAAATATAAAAGGTAATATTATAAATAGAGCTTATACTGACATTGTTTTTAGTAATTATTATTACACAATAATTTGTTAAAATCTGTTAAAACTAAGGTTTAAATTCCTATTTTTGCACAGTTTTAACGACTATTAATAAAATCTAACATATGTCAAAGGACATTCAAATTAAAAAAGGGCTAGATATAAAGTTGACAGGAGCAGCTGAAAAGGCAACTGAAAAATCAAAATCTAGTAATGTTTATACATTAATCCCAGAAGATTTCCACAATATTATTCCCAAGTTAAAAGTAAAAGTTGGTGCAAAATTAAAAGCAGGAGAAACGGTTTTTTTTAGCAAAGCTAATGAAACTGTTAAATTCCCATCACCAGTTAGCGGAGAATTGGTAGATATTATTCGTGGAGATAAAAGAAAAATTTTAGCAATTAAAATCCAAGCAGACGACAAGCAAGAATTTGTTGATTTCGGAAGCAAAGACCCAAAAACCATGAAGGCAGATGAGGTTAAGGATTATTTATTAAATGCAGGTTGTTGGCCTTTTGTAATACAAAGACCATATGATATTATTGCAAATTCGGAAAATGAACCAAAAGCTATTTTTATTTCAGCTTATGCAAGCGCGCCTTTAGCTGCGGATTACAATTACGTGTTGGCTGGTAAAGAAAAAGAGTTGCAGGCAGCTGTAACTGCTTTAAGCAAACTTACCAAAGGAGAAGTGCATGTTAGTGTTGATAAAAATGGAAATTCTCCATTTTTAGGATTAGATAATATTTCGCTTCATAAAATATCAGGACCACATCCAATAGGAAATGTAAGCACGCAAATTGCAAAAATTGATCCTATAAATAAAGGAGAAGTAGTTTGGACAATTAAACCCGAAAATTTAGTAATTATTGGTGAATTACTTTTAACAGGTAAGTTTAATTCGGAACGAATTATCGCTTTGGTAGGTTCTTCCGTTAAAGAGCCAAAATATTATACCACTAAAATAGGAGCAGATATTTCTAGCTTAGTAGAAGGAAAGTTAAATGAAGTTGAAAGCAGGATAATAAGTGGTAATGTACTTACAGGAGTTAAGGTGGATAAAAAAGGAGCTTTAAGATACTATAATAATGAGATTACAGTAATCCCTGAAGGAAACGATTATGAATTTTTTGGCTGGGCAAAACCAGTTTTTAATAAAGTATCACCTACTAGGGCTTTAACTTTTTCATGGTTATTTCCAAACAAAAAATATAATTTAAACACAAATACTAATGGAGAGCATAGAGCATTTGTGCTTACAGGTAATTACGAAGAGGTTTTTCCACTAGATATTTATCCTATGCAAATTTTAAAATCTTGTATGTATAATGATTTAGAAGAAATGGAAAATTTAGGAATGTATGAAGTTGCACCAGAAGATTTTGCTTTAACTGAATTTATTTGTGTATCAAAACAGCCTCATCAAGAAATTATTAGAAAAGGCTTAGACATAATGATTAAAGAAATAGGATAAAATTATGGGATTAAAAGAAAAATTAAATGATATAAAAAAACGAGGCAAAGGTAAAAAGTGGTTGCCTGCTTTTTCATCTGTTCATACTTTTTTATACACACCAAATGAAACAACAAATTCTGGTGGGCATATTAAAGGAGCTGACGATTTAAAACGTACCATGACTATGGTAGTTTTGCCTCTTATTCCAATATTAATTTTTGCAATGTTTAATGTTGGTTATCAACAGCACATTGCCATTCATGGCTATCAAGCAAATATGGGCTTTTTTAGTGGTGAGTTTTGGAATTTTGATAACTTTTTGTTAGGTGCTACAAAATTAATTCCTCTGTTATTAGTTTCCTATATTATAGGATTAGGAATAGAAGTTATTTTTTCTACCATAAATAATCATGAAGTTGAAGAGGGTTATTTTGTAACAGGTATGTTAATTCCATTAATTGTTCCAGTAGATACACCATTATGGATGCTTGCAATAGCCATAATTTTTGGAGTAGTTATCGGAAAAGAAGTTTTTGGAGGTACAGGAATGAATATTTTAAACCCTGCTCTAACTATTAGAGCTTTTTTATTCTTTGCTTATCCAACTTGGATGAGTGGAGACAAAGTTTGGGTTACAGGCGCAGTGGAAAGATCTAAAGAAATTATGGCAGGTGCCAATCTAGATGCCTTTACAGGAGAAACTATTTTAGGAAGCTTAGCCGGAGGAAAAGATTTAGCATATTCAGTTACGGATATGTTTTATGGATTTATTCCTGGTTCTGTTGGAGAAACTTCAACACTATTAATTTTATTAGGAGCAATTTACTTAATATATACTAAAATAGGAAGTTGGAGAATTATGATTTCTGCAGTGTTAGGAGCATTAGCTATGGGACTTATTTTTAATGGCGTAGCAAATGCAGGTTGGATTACTGAAGGAAGTAAATTTTATACTTTAATGAATACACCTTTTTGGGAACACTTACTTATTGGTGGATTTGCTTTTGGGGTTGTGTTTATGGCAACCGATCCTGTTACAGCATCACAAACAAACAAAGGGAAATGGATTTACGGATTTTTAATTGGATTTTTATCAATTATGATTCGAGTATTTAACCCAGCTTATCCAGAAGGTGTAATGTTGGCAATTTTATTAATGAATGTATTTGCTCCAACTATTGATCATTATGTTGTAGCAGCCAATATTAAACAAAGACTTAAACGATTAAAACCAAAAACAGTTTACAATGTCAAGGAATACAGAAAGTAATACATATACCATACTGTTTGCAACAGCAATGGTACTTATCGTTGGCTCTTTATTAGCTTTTGTTGCTCAATCTTTAAAAGGCAAAATTGCTGAAAATAAACGTATAGAAAAACAACAAAACATTTTATACGCAATGGGAGTTAATGAAAATGAAGAAGGTTCGGTTAATTTTATTTCAAAAAAAGATGTAGATAATGCATTCTCAAAATATATTGTTAAACAATATGTTGTTAGAGGTTTAAAAGCTACTGAAAATAACAAAGCTTATTTAATTGATATTAAAAAAGAAGCCGAAAAAGCAAAAAAACCATCTTACGCTAGAAGATTGCCACTATTTGTTGGTGAAAAAGATAATAAAACCTACTACATAGTTCCTGTTAGAGGAAAAGGTTTATGGGATGCAATATGGGGATATATAGCCTTAGATAAAGATTTAGTTGTAGAAGGAGTTTATTTCGATCATAAAGGGGAAACTCCTGGTTTAGGTGGAAATATTAAAGAACGATATTTTATGGATGCATTTACAGGAGAACATATTTTTAAAGATGGCAAATTTGAAGGAATTACCGTGTTAAAAGGTAATGCTGATCCTAAAAGTTTAGATAAAGCGGATTGTGAAGTGGATGCAATGGCAGGTGCTACGCTTACCGGAAATGGTGTGTCAGCAATGTTAAAAATAGATTTAAAAATGTATGAACCTTATTTAGAAACTTTAAATCAATAAATTATGGGATTATTAACAAAAAAAGATTTAAAATTAGTAAAAGACCCATTATTTGATAATAACCCAATTACGGTGCAAGTTTTAGGTATTTGTTCTGCTTTAGCAATTACAGCACAACTTAAAGCTGCTATTGTAATGGCAATATCTGTAATGTTTGTTTTAGCAGCAGGTAATGTGGTAATCTCTTTAATGAGAAATATAATACCTCCAAAAATTAGAATTATTGCTCAATTAGTTATTGCAGCAGCATTGGTAATTATTGTGGACCAAGTTTTAAAAGCGTATTCTTATGAATTATCAAAACAATTATCTGTATTTGTTGGTTTAATTATTACCAACTGTATCATTATGGGACGTTTTGAGGCTTTTGCACTTGCAAATACTCCTTGGAAATCATTTTTAGATGGAATTGGAAATGCAGGTGGGTACGGAATTATACTAGTTATTGTTGCATTTTTTAGAGAATTATTAGGTTCAGGCTCTTTATTCGGAATTAAGGTATTAGGAGATTCTGTTAAAAAAACTGGACTATATGCTTTTGGATACGAAAATAACGGCTTTATGCTGTTAGCGCCAATGGCTTTAATAACCTTAGGTATTATTATTTGGGTGCAACGTTCAAGAAACTCATCATTAATTGAAGAAAATTAAACACTATGGAACATTTAGAATTATTTTTTAAATCAATATTTATAGATAACATGGTGTTTGCTACATTCTTAGGAATGTGCTCATACCTTGCTGTATCTAAAAAAGTCTCTACTGCGGTAGGTTTAGGGGCAGCAGTTATTTTTGTAATGGCAATTACAGTTCCTTTAAACTGGCTATTAGATCATTATATTTTACAAGAAGGCGCATTAGCTTGGTTGGGTCCAGAATATGCGGAATACGATTTAAGTTTCTTATCTTTTATTATGTTTATTGCTACAATTGCAACTATGGTTCAATTGGTAGAAATAATTGTAGAGAAATTTTCTCCGTCGTTATATAATTCCTTAGGTATATTTTTACCGCTTATAGCAGTAAACTGTGCTATTTTAGGAGGTTCCTTATTTATGCAATCTCGTGAAATTCCAAATTTAGGCTTAGCATTTAACTATGGTGTTAGCTCTGGTATTGGTTGGTTTTTAGCAATTTTAGCTATTGCAGCAATTCGTGAAAAAATTAGATACTCAAATATTCCTCCAGCATTAAGAGGATTAGGAATTACGTTTATTATTACAGGATTAATGGCTATTGGCTTTATGAGTTTTGGTGGAATGTTGACAGGTGGTACAGAAAAAAAAGCTAAAAAAGTAGAAACTGTAAAAGTGGTAAAAAATATAAAAGCTAATAATTTAGCTAATAACACAACAGAAATTAAAAAATAACAATGATATTAGCAGTAAATACCCTAGGTACAGTTATTGTAACAGTAGTAGCTTTTTTAATTTTAACTCTTTTATTAGTGGCTTTGCTATTAGTTGTTAAACAAAAATTAGCACCGTCTGGGCCAGTAAAAATTAAAATAAACGGTGAAAAAGAAATTGATGTTCCTTCTGGAGGATCTTTATTAACTACTTTAAGTAATCAAAAAATATTTTTACCATCAGCTTGTGGTGGTGGAGGTACTTGTTTACAATGTAAATGTGTAGTGAATTCTGGTGGAGGTGAAGCTCTACCAACAGAAACACCTAATTTTACTAGAAAACAATTACAAGATGGTTATCGTTTAGGTTGTCAAGTTAAGGTTCGTCAGGATATGGATATTAAAATTCCTGAAGAAGTATTTGGAATAAAAAAATGGGAAGCAACGGTAGTAAGTAATTACAATTTAGCTTCTTTTATTAAAGAATTTGTAGTAGAAATTCCGGAAGATATGGACTACAAAGCAGGTGGATATATTCAAATAGAAATACCTCCTTGTGAAGTAGAATTTAAAGATATGGATATTACTGCTCATCCAGAAGAACATGAAACTCCAGATAAATTCCAATTAGAATGGGATAAATTCAATTTATGGCCATTAAAAATGGTTAATACAGAATCTGTTGAACGTGCATATTCGATGGCTTCTTATCCTGCTGAAGGAAGAAGAGTTATGCTAAATGTACGTATTGCTACACCACCTTTTGATAGAGCTACCAATGGTTGGATGAAAGTTAATCCAGGTGTTGCTTCCTCTTATATTTTCTCAAGAAAAGCAGGAGATAAAGTTACTATTTCTGGGCCTTATGGTGAGTTTTTTATAAACGATTCAGATGCTGAAATGTTATATGTTGGTGGTGGTGCAGGTATGGCTCCAATGCGTTCTCATTTATATCATTTATTCAAAACCTTAAAAACAAACAGAAAAGTTAGTTACTGGTATGGAGGTAGATCTAAACGAGAATTATTTTATTTAGATCACTTTAAACATTTAGAAAAAGAATTTCCAAATTTTAAATTCTATTTAGTATTATCTGAACCTTTACCTGAAGATAATTGGGTTAATAAAAAAGATATAAATGATACAGAAGGAGATGGTTTTACAGGATTTGTACACCAGGCTGTAATTGATGAATTTTTATCTAAACATGAAACTCCGGAAGATATTGAATTATATTTTTGTGGTCCACCGTTAATGAACAAAGCGGTTGAAAAAATGGGACAAGATTTTGGAATGCCAGATGAAAATATCAGATTTGATGATTTTGGAGGATAATTCAAAATAAATTAATATAAATGAAAAATCCGGTACCTTTGTATCGGATTTTTTTTGATGAATACTTTAATATGCAACGAAAATTAACACAACAAGAACTACATAATTTAGCAATGAATATTGTAGGAAAGGATCTAGAAAAACGTGGTTTTGAATTTTTAGCGGTTAATAGCCAATTAAAAAAACATCCACAATTTGTTTGTATTGATGCTAAAAATCAACGTTATTTTGTTTTAGTTAGGTTTGATACAGTTATAAATTACCCAGTGGAATACGATGTTATTTGGATGGAAACTTTTAAAAACCACGCTAAAAAGAATCATGCTAAAGTACTTTTTGCAGGTTTAGGTATTGGACGGGTTGATGATGAAACGAAATACCCAAATTTTGATGAGGATTATTTGTTAAAATATGAAGGCTTGCAAGATTTAGCAATTGACTTAAACTAAAAAAGCCACATTTAAATGTGGCTTTTTTTAATATAGTTAAAAGTTAATTATTCAACTTTATCTTCTAATATTTTAAAGAACTGATCTAATTTAGGCATTAAAACAATTCTTGTTCTTCTGTTTCTTGCTCTACCTTCAACAGTATCATTACTTTCTAAAGGTTTATATTCACTTCTACCAGCGGCAATTAAACGGCTAGGCTCAATGTTATAATCATCTTGTAAAACTCTAACTACAGCAGTAGATCTCATTACACTTAAATCCCAGTTATCTTTAATTCCTGCAGTACTAATTGGTTTGTTATCGGTATAGCCTTCTACCATTACTTCCACATTTGGTTGTGCACCAACAACTTCAGCAACTTTACCTAATACATTTTTAGCTGCAGTTGAAATGGTTGCGCTACCACTTTTAAATAATAATTTATCTGCTATAGAAATATAAACCACTGTTTTTTCAACACTTACTTGAATGTCTTGATCATTAAAACCTTCTTTTAACACACTTTTTAATTTAAATCCTAAAGCTAAGTTTATAGAATCTTTTCGTGTAATAGCTTTTTGAATATATTTAATATATTCATCTTTTTTACCCATTTGAGAAAGAGTTTCTTTAATATTGTCAGAAGCAGATTTTGATAAAACAGTTAAATTATCTACATATTCTAATGTTTTTTCTTTGTCTTTTTTCAAATCTTCTACTTGTTGGCTTAAAGTTTTAACTCTACCTTCAGCTTCAATTCTACATTTCATTAAGTCAGCCTTAGTATCTACTAATTCTTTACTTTTACCGTTGAAATTGTCTTCAAGTTCGCTGTACTTTTTTTGTGATACACAAGAACTTAACGCTATAGAAATAGTAAGTCCTACTAAAAATAATTTTTTCATAATTTAGAATGATTTTAATAAAAACAAATTTATAAAAAAGAAACGTACGATTTGTACTTTAATTATAAATAATCATCAATTTAAGAAAAATTTAAAGGTTATCTTTGAATAGTAATAATTTTGAAAAAAATTAAAGTAATAAAAAATGAAAAAAATAGTACTGTTTTTAGTTGTTGTAGCATTATTTTCTTGTAATCAAAAAAAGGAGAATTTAGTAATTTTAAGAGGGGATGCTATTGGAACCACGTTTACCATTCGATATTTAAATCCTGATAATAAAAATTTAGATATAAAAATTGAAAGTATTATTAAAAAGGTAAATCAATCTATTTCTACTTATATACCAACTTCTGATATTTCAAAAATAAATAAGGGAGATACAAGTGTTGTAATTGATGATTATTTTAAAGAAGTTTTTTTGAAATCTGCAAAAATTTATAAAGAAACTAAAGGTGAATTTGATCCAACGGTCGGAATTTTAGTAAATGCTTGGGGTTTTGGACCTGGAAAACGAATTAAAAATATGGATTCAACAAAAGTTAAAGAGCTTTTAACCTATGTTGGATTTAATAAAGTATCTTTAAAAGGCAGCAAAATTATAAAAAAATATCCCCAAACGTATTTTGATTTTAATGCTATTGCAAAAGGTTATTTGGTAGATTTGGTTGGTAGAATGTTTGAAAAAAACAGTATTTCAAATTATATGGTTGAAATTGGGGGAGAAATTAGAGCAAGAGGAATTAATCAATTAGGAATACCTTGGAGAATAGCCATAGAAAATCCAAATTCTGACGGAACAAGGTCTATAAATACTAAAATTAAATTACTAAACGAATCTATTGCTACTTCGGGTAATTATAGAAAATTTAGACTTGCAAAAAATGGACAAAAATATGTACATACTATTAATCCGTTAACTGGTTTTGCAACTCCAAGTAATTTGTTAAGTGTTTCCGTTATTTCAAAATCGGATTGTGCAGATGTAGATGGTTATGCAACTGCATTTATGGCGATGGGTTTTGAAAAAGCAAAAGTATTTTTAAAAAATCATCCAGAATTAAAGGCTTTTTTAATTTATTCTGATGAAAATAATGAAATGAAAACTTATAAATCGGCTAATTTTACAGAGTAAATTATTTAAAACAGACTGGTAAAATTTCATTTTTAAGTAAGCAATATTTTTCAACTAGGTTGTCATTTATTTTTGAAGCGTAGTTTATTTCAGTTACTTTAAATCCGGCAACACGTAGTTTATCAAAATAGTCTTTTCCATAAATTCTAACATGGTCATATTGTCCAAAATGTTTGGCTCTGTCTTTTGGATTAGTAATGGTGAAATCTTCGTAAGTTTTATCTCTATTTAAATCTTGAGGAATTTGAAAAATTCCAAATCCACCAGGTTTTAAAACACGAAATAATTCACTCATTGCTTTTTTATCGTCTTTAATATGTTCTAAAACATGATTACATAAAACAACATCAAATTCATTATTTTGAAAAGGTAAATTACAAATGTCCGCTTTTACATCTGCAATTGGCGAATATAAATCAGCAGTGATATAATCTAAATTTTTTAACTGTTTAAAACGTTTTAAAAAACATTGTTCGGGTGCAATATGTAATACTTTTTTAGGTGCAGTAAAAAAATTGGTTTTATTTTGTAAATACAACCAAAGTAATCTATGCCTTTCTAAAGATAAAGTACTAGGAGATAAGGCATTGCTTCGTTGATTGCCATAGCCATAAGGTAAAAAGGTTCTAAAGCTTTTACCGTCAATTGGATCTGTAAATTTATTTCCTTTTAGAAAAAACGCAATAAATGGGCTTATCCAATAACTAACTTTTATTAAAAAAGGTCTTGGAATACTATTTAAAAAAAATTTAAATACTTTTTTCAACAGCAACTATTTATTGAATTTATAATCTTCTCTAACTGGGCAAAAAACATCGGTTACTTTACAGTTTGTTATAGCTTTTCCGCTATGGGATACGTTTGATGGAATTATTGCTAAATCACCAGCTTCTAAAATTTTGGTGTTTTCGCCAATAGTAAGTTCTAATTTACCTTCTAAAACTTGTGTGGTTTGCTCGTGAATATGAGCATGTTTTGGTAAAATGGAGTTCTTATCAATTTCCCAAAAGGCAATTGTAAAATTATCAGTATGCACAAATTTACCATTAAAACCTTTTAAAAGTTCGGTAGTTTTTATACTTGAAATGGATTTGAACATAAATATTATTTTAAAGGACTAATTTTTTGGCTCTAAATTCTTCTTCTTCATCACTTTCAATTCCTAATGCTTCATAAATATATTTAAAAGTAGATAACAATTCAGGTTTTCCATTTACTAAAGCAATATCATGTTCAAAATGAGCACTTGGTTTACCATCTTTGGTTAAAATAGTCCATCCATCATTTAATTGATTTATTCTATGAGTTCCTAAATTTACCATTGGTTCAATAGCAACTACCATGCCTTCCATAAATTTTTTACCTCTTCCTCTACGTCCATAATTTGGCATTTCAGGATCTTCATGCATAACGCTGCCTAAACCATGACCAACTAATTCACGAACAATGCCGTAACCTTGTTTTTCACAGTAATTTTGAATGGCAAAACCTACATCTCCAACACGATTTCCAATTTTAAATTCCCTAATTCCTTTATATAAACTTTCTTTTGTGATTTTTAATAATTTTTTAGTTTCTTCATTTACTTCTCCAACTTCAAAAGTATAGGCATGATCGCCATAAAAACCATTTTTTAGAGAACCACAATCAATAGAAATAATATCGCCATTTTCTAAGGGCTTATCATTAGGTATTCCATGTACAACCTGAGCGTTAGGGCTCATGCATAAAGTGTTTGGAAAATCATACAAACCTAAAAACCCTGGAATAGCACCATGATCTCTTATAAATTCTTCGGCAAGCTTGTCTAAATGTAAAGTTGTAACTCCTGGTTTTACCTCTTTGGCAACCATTCCTAATGTTTTGGATACAATTAATGCGCTTTCTCGCATCAATTCAATTTCTTCTAAAGATTTAATTTTAATCATTGGTAGCTTTTATTTAAAGGGCAAAGGTACTTTAAAATTTAGATTTTTTTATTTATTCTTAAGATTTTAAGATTTAATTATTATTAAAGAAAAGCCTTAAAAGTGATTTTTAACAGCATTTTTAAGAGAAAACCTACTTAAATTTGTAAAATCAATAAAAAACTTGAACAAGTGATGTATAAAGCAGTAACAGCAGAAGATGCAGTAAAAATAATAAAATCAAATGATAGAGTTTATATTCAAGCCGCAGCATCTGCACCGCAATCCTTAATAAACGCATTAACAGAAAGGCATGAGGAACTAAGAGATGTAGAAATTTGTCATTTGCACGTAGAAGGAGAAACCCCATATGCTAATCCAAAATATAAAGATAGTTTTCATGTAAATTCCTTATTTATTGGTCCAAATGTTAGGCATACTTTAAAAGCAGGAAATGGTTCTTATACACCAGTTTTTTTAAGTGAAGTACCAATGTTATTTAAACGAGGAATTTTACCTGTAGATGTCGCTCTAATTCAGGTTTCAACTCCAGACAAACACGGGTATTGTTCTTTAGGAGTTTCTATTGAAGCAATTTTATCAGTAATTGAAAACGCTAAACACGTAATTGCATTAATTAATAAACAAATGCCAAGAGTTTTAGGGGAAGGAATTATTCATATTTCAGAGCTAGATACTTTTGTGGAAGAAGATTCTCCAATTCATGAGTTTATTTTACCTGCGCCAAATAAAATTGAAAGTAAAATAGGAGACCATATTGCTAATTTAATTGAAGATAAAAGTACTTTGCAAATGGGAATTGGTAATATTCCAAATGCAGTTTTATCTAGATTAGGAAACCATAAAGATTTAGGATTGCATACCGAAATGTTTTCCGATGGCGTAATTGATTTAATTTTAAAAGACGTTATAAATTGTAATTATAAAGGAATTGGTAAAGGACGCGCGTTAACCACTTTTTTAATGGGTTCAAAAAGATTATATGATTATGTGGATGATAATCCGTTTATTGAAATGCGATCTTGTGATTATGTAAATGATGTTCATAATATCAGAAAAAATCCAAAAATGATTGCTATAAATTCTGCTATTCAGGTAGATATGACTGGCCAAGTTTGTGCGGATTCTATAGGGACTAGATTATATTCAGGAGTTGGTGGGCAAATGGATTTTATTAGAGGTGCATCTTTAAGTGAAGGTGGTAAAGCAATAATTGCAATGCCATCAACTACTAAAAATGGAATTAGTAGAATAGTGCCATTTCTAAATCGTGGAGCTGGCGTTGTTACAACTAGAGCTCATGTGCAATATATTGTTACAGAATACGGTGTAGCTAATTTATATGGAAAAACTATAAAACAAAGAGCGCACGAATTAGTTAAAATTGCGCATCCAGATCATAGAGAAAAAATTGACAGAGCATTTTTTGATGAAATGTGCTAAAATAATAAGATAAAAAGAGGCTGTATAAAAAGTGAAATTTTATGTTTTATTGAGCCTGTTGAAATATTTTAAATAATGGTTAATCAAAATCAACTTCGACAGGCTCAGTTTGACAAAACAAATTTAAATTAATTTTTATGCAGCCTTTTTTTTATCTATGTTAACAAGCAACTAATCTTCCTCTTGATACGGGTGTTTATAAGGTTCACCACTCAATATTTTCAGCATATCTTTTTCCATAGTTTCTACAGAATATTCCACAAAACGTCCAATTTCTTTTCCTTTTTTATAAAAAATAAAAGTTGGTACATAATGAATATTGTATCCTTTTTGTAAGCTGTCTGGTGTTTTTTTAGCTCTATCTACTGCAACTAATTTTAAATTTTTATAGTCAAATTTTGCAGCATCTAAAATTTTATAAAGAACCGGAGTTTCCATTTTACTATCGCTACACCAAGTTCCCATAAATGCTTTAATAGTAACATTTTTAAGTAAAGGTTTTATTTTAGTAATTAATTTATCATCTAAAGTATATTTCTTATAATTTGGAGTAAACCAATAATTATAAGATTCTTTTAAAAAGTCAGATTTTTTTGCGTAACCAATTAAATTTCCTTCAGAATCTTTTGTAGGTGCTGGTTCCTTTTTTTGAGCGTTACAACTAAATGCAATTAGTATAGTTAAACCTAAAATTATTTTTTTCATGTTTTTTAATTTAATAGCAATAAAAATACAAAATTAAATTAAAGAATGTTGGGTCATTACTTTAGGTTGTGCTATTCCCATTAATTTTAAAATAGTTGGAGCAACATCACCTAAAATACCATCTTTTATTTCTTCAATGTCTTTATCTACTAGCACTAACGGAACAGGATTAGTAGTGTGCGCTGTATTTGGTGTTCCATCAGGGTTAATCATAGTTTCACAATTTCCGTGATCTGCAATAATAATAGTGGTATAATCATTTTTTAAGGCAGTTGTTACTACATCTTTTACGCAAGCATCTACTGCTTCACAAGCTTTTATGGCAGCAGGCATAACTCCAGTATGACCAACCATATCGCCATTTGCAAAATTTAAACAAACAAAATCTACTTCTTTTTTATTTAATTCAGGAACAATGGCATCTTTAATTTCATAAGCACTCATTTCTGGTTGTAAATCGTAAGTTGCAACTTTTGGAGAGTTCAATAAAATTCTTTTTTCACCTTTAAATGGTTTTTCTCTTCCTCCAGAAAAGAAAAAGGTAACGTGCGGATATTTTTCTGTTTCCGCAATTCTAATTTGTTTTTTTCCTTCTTTTTCTAAAATTTCTCCTAAAGTATTCTCTAAGTTGTCAGAATTATAAATTATATGAATATTTTTGAAAGAATCATCATAATTAGTCATAGTAACATAATACAACGGAATCGTTTTCATGTTAAATTCTGGATAATCATTTTGAGTAAGTACCTCAGTTAATTCTCTTCCTCTATCCGTTCTATAATTAAAGAAAATAACCACATCATCCTTTTGAATTTTTGCAATTGGTTGATGGTTTTCATCCGACATAATAATTGGTTTAATAAACTCATCGGTAACATTATCAGCATAACTTTCTTTCATGCTATTTAATGCATTGGTAGATTTTTTACCAGTTGCATGAACTAAAGCATCGTAAGCTATTTTAACACGTTCCCATCTTTTATCTCTATCCATAGCGTAATATCTTCCAGTAACTGTAGCTAGTTTACCAGTTGATTTTTCCATGTGATTTTCAATTTCATTTATAAAAGATGTCCCAGATTTTGGATCGCAATCTCGTCCATCGGTAAATGCATGTAAAAATACATTGTCAACTTTATTTTCTGAAGCAACATCAAGTAATGCTTTTAAATGATTAATGTGAGAGTGAATACCTCCATCAGAAACTAAACCTAATAAATGAATGTTTTTATTATTTTCTTTAGCATAATTAAATGCCTCTAATAATTCTTTCTCTTTTCCTAGAGTATTTTCTTTAACAGCTTTATTTAGTTTTACTAGATTTTGATATACAATTCTGCCAGCTCCTAAATTCATATGTCCAACTTCACTATTACCCATTTGACCTTCAGGTAAACCAACATGTAATCCGTCAGTACGTAAACTTGCATTTGGATAGTTGTTGTATAAACTATCTATAAAAGAAGTTTTTGCATTAAAAACAGCGGAAACTTCAGGGTTTTGAGTTATTCCCCATCCATCTAATATCATTAAAATTACTTTCTTATTCATGAGAATTTGAGTTTATTTTTAGAGTACAAATATACAAAGTAATTAAAGTAAGCTATTTATAATTAATTGTTAAATGCAGTAAAAATTACTAAAACGATTGCGTTGAACAAATTAATATTTAGCAAAATAAGATTCATTCAAAAAAAACAGCTTTTTTTAAAGGATAAACAAAAATGTTTAAAAAATTGTAAATTCACACAAAATTTTATGCAATGCCTACCGAAATCATTTTTAATAGTATTACAAAAAATTTACCAAAACATTTACATAAATATATAGTTAAGCAGCCTTACAACAATTATACCGCACAAAACCAGGCAGTTTGGCGATATGTAATGCGAATGAATATTGATTATTTAAGTAAAGTAGCTCATAAATCGTATATAAAAGGACTGAAAGAAACGGGAATATCAGTAGATTTTATTCCTAAAATGGAGGGGATGAATCGTATTTTAAAAGATATTGGTTGGGCCGCTGTAGCTGTTGATGGTTTTATTCCGCCTAATGCTTTTATGGAATTTCAAGCGTATAAAGTATTGGTAATAGCTTCAGATATTAGAACTTTAGAACATATTGAATATACGCCAGCACCAGATATTATTCATGAAGCCGCAGGTCATGCACCAATAATTGCAAATCCAGAATATGCAGAATATTTAAGACGATTTGGTGAAATTGGAAGTAAAGCAATTTCTTCAGCTAAAGATTTTGAAATGTATGAAGCTGTTAGAAAACTTTCTATTGTAAAAGAAGATCCAAACGCTTCGGATATAGAAATTGAAGAAGCTCAAAAAAATGTAGAAAGGTTGCAAAATAATATGGGTGAACTTTCTGAAATGGCTCAAATACGGAATTTACACTGGTGGACGGTTGAATATGGGCTAATAGGTGAGCTGAATAACCCAAAAATATATGGAGCAGGTTTGTTATCCTCTATTGGTGAAAGTAAATTGTGCTTAACTAAAAAGGTGAAGAAAATACCATATTCTATTGAATCTGCTAATCAAAATTTTGATATTACAAAAGCGCAACCGCAACTTTTTGTTACACCAGATTTTGGTTATTTAAGCTATGTTTTAGAAGAGTTTGCTAATAAAATGGCTTTAAGAAAAGGTGGTTTAAAAGGAATTAAAAAATTAATAGAATCTAAAAATTTAGGAACTATAGCATTAAGTACAGGAATTCAAATATCGGGTATTTTTACCAAAGTAATTACCGATGAGAATAATAAACCAGTTTATTTTCAAACTACAGGAAAAACAGCTTTAGCAAGTAGAGATAAAGAATTAATTGGACACGGAATAAATTATCATTCTGAAGGTTTTGGAAGTCCCGTTGGCAAATTAAAGGGAATTAATTTGGCTATTGAAAATATGTACCCTAAGGACTTAGAAGCATATCAAATTTACGAAGGAAAAGAAATAAATTTATTTTTTGAAGGTAATATTAAAGTGTCAGGTACGGTAATTACAGGAATTAGAGATTTGCAAGGTAAAATTATTCTTATTTCTTTTAAAAACTGTACTGTTACTCATGGGGAAACAATTTTATTTAAGCCAGAATGGGGAATTTATGATATGGCGGTTGGTAAAGAAGTAATTTCCGCTTATGCAGGTCCTGCTAGCGTACATTCATTTGAAAGTGTGGGTAAAATATCTAAGGAAAAAACACGTAAAATAACCTATTCTAAAACTCAAAAGGAATTAGATAGTTTATATAAAGAAGTACGAAATTTACGAGAAAAGAATGCTGTTAATATAGAGGTGCTTAGAGATGTTTTTGAAAAAGTAGTCTTAGATTTTAAAAATGAATGGCTATTAGTTTTAGAAATTTATGAATTAATTTACAATTCAAAAAAGGAACTTAAAAAAGAAGTATTGGATTATTTAAATCAACTCCAAAAACTATCTAAATATGTCAATTTGATTTCTAACGGAATACAGTTACTAAAAAAATAAAGTGATTTATGTTACAATTTTATGTAAGTATTGAATTAACTTTGCGCCCTAATTAAAAAAATTAAAATATGAGTTTTTTCGGATTATTTGGAGGTGGAAATGACAATGAAGTTATTGAAAAATACCTTAAAGAAGGCGCTGTAGTTATTGATGTTAGAACACCATTAGAGTTTAATGATGGTCATGTTAAAGGTTCTAAAAACATTGTTTTAAACAATATACCAACGGCGGTAGAAGAGATAAAGGCATTAAATAAAAAGGTAATTGCAGTTTGTAGAAGTGGTGCCAGAAGTGGGCAAGCTACTTCTTTTTTAAACAAACAAGGTGTTGATGTTGTTAATGGAGGCCCTTGGCAAAATGTTGCTAAGTTTTTAAACTAAAAGCATTAAAAATTCTATAAAAAAGAGAAGTATTTGCTTCTCTTTTTTTTGTTTTAAAAAGAAATTAAAGGAAATTGATTTTGAAGTTTTGTTGCTTTTTGCTGTAAATCCAATAAAAATTTTTGATGTTGTTCAGACGCAGGATTAAAAGGTTTATGCGCTAATCCTTTTTGAATAGTTTCCACTTCTTTCATAGTGGTTGCTGAATTTTCCGAAACCCATACTTTTTGAAATTGTTCCCAAATATAAGTAATAGCTACTTCGTTAGGATGTAACATATCGCTGTTATAAAAGCGATAATCACGTAAATCATCGAGCATAATTTCATAAGAAGGGAAGTAGTAAAGTCGATTTCTTTTGTCAATAATTTGATGAATTGCTGTTAATAAATGTGCTTTACTTTGGCTGTTTTCAACAAAACCATCTTTTAAATGACGAACTGGACTTACCGTAAAAATAATATTTACTTCAGGATTTATTGCTTTAAATAAGGCTATCATATTCTCTAATGAAATAATAACCTTTTTTACAGAAAGCAATTCTTTTAAAAACTTTTTTTGAGGAATTTTATGACAATTTCCTACAATGGTACCCTTTTCAATAAATCTATAAATCCAAGAAGTTCCCAAGGTTATTATTACGTGAGAAGCTTCAATTAAATTTTTATTTGTGGATTTTATTGCACTATTTAAATTTTGAAGTAATTTATTTTTATCGTTTGAACTTAAATCAGAATGTGCATCAAAACAATGCCATCGTTCGTTTAGTTTAAAAATATCTTTTTCGGAATATTCTTTTTTGTTTATCGCATTGGTAACCAATTTTTCTATTGCAATTGGGTTAAATATAATTCCAAATGGATTGCTAGTTGCGTTGAATTTAAAATAGTTTAACTTCTGAAAAATATGTTCTGAAAAACAAGAACCAATTAACAGTAACTTTGAATTGTAATCTATTGGATTACGCTCTTTTTGTAATTGTATGTTGGTTCTAAAGTTCATTTTTATGTTGTCATGGCGAAGCAACAATTTAGTTGCTGTGGCAATCGGCTATTTTGTATGAGATTACGTTGTCATTTCTTTCCTCGTAATAACGAAAATTTATAAAATATATCGTTTAGCTTCTTTTAAAGCTTTTTCAATTCCTTC
>DGOU01000248.1:3508-14919 GCA_002390165.1 Lutibacter sp. UBA4458 | reverse complement strand
GCGGTTGCAAAAAATGGTTGACCACCACCACCACCGTGAATTAAAGCGCCTAATTCACGAACTACTTTACCGGCGTCCAATTGTTTTTCAGTCACTAATTTTTTAGAAATAAAACAGGTTAAAAATGCTCTGCCATTTATTTCAGCTCCTACTAGTAAAAATAGATTTTCAATTTTGTTTCCTAATTCAAAAGCTAAATCTTTAATGCTATTTTGGTCTAAGTCTAATTTTTTTGAAAGAAAACTAACCCCATTTATTTCTTCAATTTCTTGTTGTAAGGTATTTTTTAAATTTTTTGTTTTTTCTTTTAAAAGGTGTTCTACTTGTTTTTTAAGGGCACTATTTTCTTCTTGTAATTGATGGATAGCTTTTATAGGGTTTTTCGGACTTTTTAAAAGGTCTTTTATTTCGAAATAAGCACGATTATTTTCAAAATAAAAATCTTTAGTTGCATCGCCAGTTATCGCTTCAATTCTTCTAACGCCAGCAGCAATAGCACTTTCACTAATAATTTTAAAATGCCAAATATCACTTGTGTTTTGTACGTGAGTTCCACCACAAAGTTCTATAGATTTACCAAATTGAATTGCTCTAACGGTATCTCCATATTTTTCTCCAAATAAAGCCATTGCACCTTTATCTAGTGCAGTTTTAACAGGAATATTTCTAAATTCCTGTATTGGTAATTTATTTTCAATTCTTGCATTTACAAAATCTTCAACAGCTTTAAGTTCATCTACAGTAAGTTTAGCAAAATGAGAAAAATCAAATCGTAAACCTTTGGCGTGAACCGCAGAGCCTTTTTGTTCTACATGAGTTCCTAAAACTTCACGTAAGGCTTGTTGTAATAAATGGGTAGCCGAGTGGTTACAAGCAGTTTTTAATCGTTGCTTTTCATCTACTATGGCTTTGAATGTTTGTTGTAAGTTTTCAGGTAAACTTTTGGTAACATGTATAGTTAGGTTATTTTCTTTTTTAGTATCAATAATGTAAATAACATTTCCGTTACTAACTTCAATATAACCTTTGTCTCCAACTTGTCCGCCACCTTCTGCATAAAAAGGGGTTAAATTAAAAACTAATTGATATAAAATACCATCTTTTTTGGTGGTAATTTTACGATATCTTGTAATTTTAACTGCAGTTTCTAAAATATCATATCCAACAAATTCTTCTTCGTCATCTTCATTTATAATAACCCAATCTTGTGTATCCACTTGCGAATCGGCTCTAGATCTACTTTTTTGTTTTTCAAGTTCTTCTGCAAATTCTTTTTCATTTAACGTTAATCCTTTTTCAGAAAGAATTAAGGCGGTTAAATCTATTGGAAACCCAAAAGTATCGAATAACTGAAAGGCTTTTTTTCCTGAAATTTCTTTACCAGAAGTGTTCTCTATAATACCATCTAATAATACTAAACCTTGTTCTAAAGTATGTAAAAATGAATTTTCTTCCTCCTTTATTACATTAATAATTAATTGTTTTTGGGCTTTTAATTCAGGAAAATACGCTCCCATTTGCTTGCTTAAAGTGTTTACTAATTTATAAATAAAAGCTTCTTTTTTATTTAAAAAAGTAAATCCGTATCTAATAGCTCTTCTTAAAATCCTTCTAATTACATAACCAGCACCAGTATTAGAAGGTAGTTGTCCGTCTGCAATTGCAAAAGCCACTGCTCTCACATGATCGGCAATTACGCGAATAGCAATATCTGTTTCTTCATTTTTACCATATTCATTATTGGTAATAGTTTCAACTTCTCTAATTAAAGGAGTAAAAACATCGGTATCGTAATTAGATTGTTTGCCTTGTAAAACCATGCATAAACGTTCAAAACCCATTCCGGTATCTACATGTTTTGCAGGTAATTTTTCTAAAGTACCATCGGCTTTTCTATTGAATTCCATAAAAACCAAATTCCATATTTCTACAACTTGAGGATGATCTTGGTTTACTAAACTTTTTCCTGATATTTTTGCTTTTTCTTCGTCAGAACGTAAATCTACATGAATTTCAGAACAAGGTCCGCAAGGTCCTTGAGCGCCCATTTCCCAGAAATTATCTTTTTTATTACCGTTTAAAATGCGGTCTTCGCTAATAAGCTCTTTCCAGTAATTATATGCTTCTTGGTCTAGTTTTAAACCGTCGTTTTTATCCCCTTCAAAAACGGTAACATATAAACTGTTTTTATCAATTTTTACAACATCAATTAAAAATTCCCAAGCCCAAGCAATAGCTTCTTTTTTAAAATAATCACCAAAGCTCCAGTTGCCTAACATTTCAAACATTGTATGATGATAGGTGTCTTTACCAACTTCTTCTAAATCATTATGCTTTCCAGAAACACGCAAGCATTTTTGGGTGTCTGCAACCCTTTTATCCTTTGCGTTTTTTTGACCTAAAAAGAATTCTTTAAAAGGTACCATTCCGGCATTAGTAAACATTAATGTAGGATCATTTTTTAAAACCATTGGAGAAGATGGCACGATATGATGTTTTTTTGAAGCAAAAAAATCTAAAAATTGTTGACGTATTTCTTGTGATTTCATTTGTTAAAGCAATGCTAAAATTGTTGAGTCTTACATCTTTTGTAAAACATTTTGTAATTTTGTTATTTATGCGCCACAATATTACAATTTAATAAGGCGTTTTATTATGCAAAAATAAGATAAATTCTATTTATGGCGAAAGTAAAATATTATTACAATTCTGATACTTTATCGTATCAAAAAATTCAGCTTAAAAAAAGAGATAAATTTAAGAATTTTATACTGTTTTTAACGGGTGCTGTAATTTTTATGATTATTGGATACGTTGTTTTTACTTCGTTTTTTGAATCTCCTAAAGAAAAAGATTTAAAACGTCAGTTGGAGTTTGTAAAGTTAAATGAACAACTTCATACTAAAAGGATGGCACAAATGGAGAATGTTTTAAAAGAAATTCAAGATAGAGATAATAATATTTATAGATTGTATTTTGAAGTTAATCCTATTCCTGAAGAACAGCGAAAAGCTGGCTTTGGAGGGATTAATAGATATAAATCATTAGAGGGTTTTGATAATTCAGAAATGGTAATTGATGCTACTAAAAACATGGATGTTTTAGCAAAACAGCTTTATGTTCAGTCAAAATCGTTAGACAAAATAGTAAAATTGGCAGATAATAAAGAGAAATTATTAGCTGCAATTCCCGCAATTCAACCTGTAAAAAAAGAAGATTTAACTAGAATGGCTTCTGGTTATGGTTGGCGAATAGATCCATTTACAAAAGCTAGAAAAAAACATTACGGCATGGATTTTTCAGCTCCTATTGGAACGCCAGTATATGCATCAGGCGATGGCGTTGTTAAAAAGGCCGATCAGCGTTCATCAGGTTTTGGTAAGCATATTGTAATAAACCATGGTTTTGGATACGTTACCTTGTATGCACATTTAAGCAAATACAATGTTAGAAAAGGGCAACGTGTAAAACGAGGAGATTTAATTGGTTTTGTTGGAACAACTGGACGTTCTTCAGGTCCTCATTTACATTATGAAGTACATAAAAACGAAGTAAAAGTAAATCCAATTAATTATTATTACGGAAATTTATCTCCTGAAGAATTTAGAGCAATGCAAAAAGCAGCTCAAATGGAAGGACAATCATTAGACTAATGCATATAAATTTACCAGAAAAACGATATTATAAAATTGGCGAAGTAGCCAAAGCTTTTAATTTGAATACTTCTCATATTAGATTTTGGGAAAAAGAATTTGATATTTTAAAGCCTAAAAAAAATAAAAAAGGAAATCGTTTATTTACGCAAATTGATGTTAAGAATTTAAAATTAATTTATCATTTAGTAAAAGAAAAAGGTTTTACTTTAGATGGAGCAAAAGCTAAAATGAAAGAAAAACCAGAAGTCATAAAAAATAATTATGCAATTATTTCTCGATTAGAGAATATAAAGGAAGAATTAAACAAAATAAAAAATAATTTAGGATAAAATTGGTTTTAACAAGTAACAAAAACTATTTTTAGACTACCTATAAAACAGAATTATTAACAAATAAATTTTATAAAAATGAAAAAGTGGCTAATACCCGTAATTATTATTGTAGTTATTGTGTTTGGTTTATACCGATGGGGTGTAAATTTTAATAACACAGCAGTTAAATTAAATGAAAATATTTCAGAAAGTTGGGGAAATGTGCAAACAGCTTACCAACGTAGAAGCGATTTAATTGGAAATTTAGTAAATACCGTTAAAGGAGCTGCTGATTTTGAAAAATCAACGTTAACAGCTGTTATTGAAGCTAGAGCAAAAGCAACTTCAATAAATATAGATCCTTC
Source organism: Lutibacter sp. UBA4458 (assembly GCA_002390165.1). GTDB lineage: Bacteria > Bacteroidota > Bacteroidia > Flavobacteriales > Flavobacteriaceae > Lutibacter. The sequence goes on along the minus strand of DGOU01000248.1, from coordinate 10,587 downwards.
TAAAGTAACGCCACAACAATTGGCAAATTTTAATAAAGTGCAAGGCGGATTAAGCGGTGCTTTAAAAAGTTTATTGGTTACTGTAGAACGTTATCCTGAATTAAAAGCAAATCAGAATTTTTTAAAATTGCAGGATGAATTAACCAGTACGGAAAACCAAATATTAACGGCTCGTACACGGTTTAATGAAGCTACAAAACCATATAATAATCATATTAAAATATTTCCTAATTCTATTTTAGCAGGTTTATTTAATTTTGATAGTAAACCATATTTTGATGCTGAATCTGGTGCAGATAAAGCTCCAGATGTAAAATTTGATTTCAATAAAAAAGAATAATGTCGGTTGTTGAAGAATTTTTATCTAAAGACCAAGAGCAGAGTATTATTAATGCTATAAAACTTGCCGAGAAAAACACTTCAGGTGAAATACGTGTTCATATTGAAAAAAACGCAAATAAACCTCCTTTTGAAAGAGCAAAGGAGGTTTTTAAATTTCTAAAAATGGATCAAACGCATTTAAAAAATGGCGTTTTATTTTATTTAGCCATTGAAAGTAAGCATTTTGCCATAATTGGAGATGAAGGAATACATAAATTAGTTCCTGAAAAATTTTGGAAAACCATAAAAAATAAGGTGATTTCTAATTTTGCAGAAAAGCATTATGCGAAAGGTTTAGAAGAAGGAATCCTAGAGGTTGGAAATCAATTAAAAACCTTTTTTCCATATGAAAAAGAAGATATAAATGAATTGCCAGATGAAATTTCTAAAGGAGAATAATATTAATGAATAGATCATATAAAATTTTAAGTAGTTTTTTAATAGCATTATTTTTTGCGCAAATTTCATTTGGACAATTTACAATTCCTCCAAAACCTAAATTAGAGACTAGCGTTTACGATTACGCTAATTTATTGTCCAGTTCTCAAAAAAACGCATTAGAACAAAAACTTATTAAATATTCTGATTCTACTTCTACGCAAATAGTTGCAATTACTGTAGAAACTATTAAAGGTGAAGATATAGGGATTTTAACGCCAAGATGGGCACAGAAATGGGGAATAGGTCAAGCCAAAGAAGATAATGGTGTACTAATTTTGGTAGCCCAAAAAGAACACAAAATATGGATTTCTCCAGGTTATGGAGTTGAATATAAATTAACTGCTGGTACAACAGGAACAATTGTTAGAAATATTATTATTCCAGAGTTTAAAAGAGGGGATTTTTATGGAGGATTAAATAGTGGATCGGATGCTATTTTTGAAGTTTTAAATGGAACTTTTAAAAATAAACCATCAAATACGAAAAAAAATAAAGGTGGAATTCCAACCATATTTATAATTGCTTTTATCATTTTTATTATTCTAATAATTTTTTCAAATAATAATAAGCGTGGAGGAAATAATGGTAGAGGAGGTAAAAGAAATGCAGCTTCGGATATTTTAACAGCTATTCTGTTAAGTGGAGCAGGAAGAGGAAGTAGTTTTGGAAGCGGCGGCTTTGGCGGTAGTTCTAGTGGAGGTTTTGGTGGAGGCTTTGGCGGTGGAGGATTTTCTGGCGGTGGAGCAGGAGGTAGTTGGTAAAACAAAAACTAGAACTATGAAAAATTTTGGACGTATTCTTCTGTTATTTACAATTCTAATTTCTTGCAGACAAAAAGAAGGTTTAAAAGAAAATGTAATTGCATCTCCTTATATTTATGTATTGGGTGTTGCACAAGATGCAGGTTATCCTCAAATAAATTGCGAAAAAGAATGTTGCCAAAGAGTTTATGAAAATCCTGAAAACGCTAGAAATGTAGTTTCCTTAGCTTTAATAGATCCTATTACCAAGAAAAATTGGATTTTTGATGCTACACCAGATTTACCAATGCAATTAAAAATGCTTACGGATGAAATTAAAACACCAGGAAAATTACCTGATGGCATTTTTTTAACACATGCCCATATTGGTCATTATACAGGTTTAATGTATTTAGGTAGAGAGGCAATGAATTCTAAAAATGAATTTGTTTATGCTATGCCCAGAATGAAACACTTTCTAGAAAACAATGGTCCTTGGAGTCAATTAATATCCTTAAAAAATATTAATTTAATTAAACTACATAAGGATTCAATGGTTACATTAACAAATACCATTTCTGTAACGCCAATATTAGTGCCTCATAGAGATGAATATTCTGAAACCGTTGGGTATTTAATGCAAGTATCTAAAAAAAAGGTATTATTTATTCCAGATATTAATAAATGGCAAAAATGGGATAAAAATATTTTGGAATATATAAAAGAAGTAGATATTGCTTTTTTAGACGCCACTTTTTTTAAAAATGGTGAAATTGTTGGAAGACCAATGAGTGAAATACCACATCCTTTTGTTGAAGAAAGCATGAATTTATTTAAAAATTTATCTGTAAAAGATAAGAAAAAGGTGTATTTCATTCACTTTAATCATACCAACCCATTATTAATTGATGGTAGTGATGCAGAAAAAACAGTTTTAAAAAACGGTTTTAATGTTGCAAAACAAGGTATGAGAATAAGCTTATAAATTATAGGTTCTTTATTGAATGTTGTAATTTTTTTAATAAAAAAACGGCTAAAATTGCACCTAAAAATGAAGTAGTTAAATTTAAGATAAATAAAACATAATTTACATTTTCAGTTTGCATTATAATACTAGGGTTTAACCCTAAATGACCAAATAATTTTATAAAAAAAATACTACCAAAAACACCAATTAATGTATTACCGGTAAATCCAAAAGAGTATTTTTTTGAAAAATACCCAAGTAGATTTGCCCCAATAATACCAATTAATATACTTAAAAGTGCAATTAAAGTTTCTATCATAAAATACTTATTTATTAGTGACCATAATCCATTTCATCAATTTTTCCTTTCATAAACCTATATTGCACAATAGCATAAATAATCATTAGTATAATGCCAATAATCCCCCAAAATAAAGCTACAGATAAGCCATATTGGGATGTAGAGGTGTTATAAATTGTTAAGGAATTATTTACCTTATTAGTTGAAGGTAAAATAACTGGAAATAAAGATGCTAAAGACGAAGTTATACCACCTAAAATTACTAAGGTTGAAAATAACATACTATAAATATCTTTTTTAAATTTTTTAACAAAAAACAATCCAATAATACCTGTAAAATAAATTATTGGAAAAATAATTAAGTAAGGTTTGTCTAAAAAGTTATTTAAAGAATTTGGATTTACCACTTGCCAAATAGCCAAAGAAAACACTGTTAATATGGCAAGTACAATAGTTAATTTAAATACAACAGATTTAAGTTTAGTATTAACTGAAGAATTTGTTTTTAAAATTATCCAGTTTGCACCATGAATTGCTAAAGTAACTACACTTATAAACCCAATAATAATAGTAAACCAATCAATAACACCAGGATGTTCTGTTAATGGACTAAAACTACTATCCCATAATGGTAAGAAAAAATAATGGGCTTCATAAGCAGAAATTCCATTGGTAACACTACCTAAATTAACTCCTCTAACCACATTTCCTAAAGCAATTCCAAAAAATAAGGCTAATAATAAGCTAGAAATTCCAAAAGCTTTATCCCACATGTCTTTCCACATTTGATAATTAAATTTATTTCGAAATTCCAAGCTAATTGCTCTAAAAATTATGAGCCATAAAACAATTATTAAAGGAAGATAAAAACCACTAAATGCTGAAGCATATAAGGTTGGAAAAGCCATAAAAAGCATTCCGCCTCCTGCTACTAACCAAACTTCGTTAGAATCCCAAAATAATCCTGCGGATTTTGCAATTACTACTTTATCCTTTTCTTTTTTTGCAAAAAATAAATGAATAATTCCTACTCCAAAATCATAACCGTCTAAAACAAAAAAGATTCCTAAAACAACTGCAATAATAATATACCAATAAATTTCCATAATTTATATTTTTGTAGGTCTTGGACCTTGGTTAATAGTTTTTCCTACTAAAATTAAAAAGAGTAAGCCTAGTAAAAAATATAAGCCCATAAATCCTAATAAAGTAAATAAGGTGTTTCCTGAAGATACGGTTGGTGAAACACCAACACTAGTTCTTAAAAGACCATATACCAAATATGGTTGTCTGCCAAGTTCTGCAACATACCATCCTAACAAATTTGCTATGTATGGAAATGGAACTAAAAACATAATAAACCAAAGCAAAGGTTTGCTGTTGAATAATTTTTTTCGATATAAAAAGAAAAGAGATAATGCCATTAGCCCAATAAAAATGGTACCTAAACCAACCATAATATGATAGGAATAATATAACATAGGAATATTATTAGGTAAATCTTCTTCTTTAAACTGATCTAATCCAGCAATTTCTTGATTCCAATTTTGATACGTTAAAAAGCTTAAAACATTAGGCACCGCAATTTTATTGTCTAATTTTTTTTCAACCATATTTGGCTGTCCAATTAAAACTATTTCTGCACCTCCTTTTTCTGATTGAAAAATTCCTTCCATAGAAGCAAAAGAAGCAGGTTGGTATTTTACTACATTTTTAGCATTCCAATCTCCTGTTGGAAAAGCAACTAATAAACTAGATATAAATCCAAAAACAACACCTGTTTTAAGAAATAATTTTCCAGATTCAACGTGCTTTTTTCTTAAAATGTAAAATGCACCAATACTTGCAACTACAAATGAGGATGTAACTAAAGAAGCCATTTGATTATGCAAAAAAGCTGGTACTAACCAAGGGTTTTTAAATAATGCGGAAAAATTTTCTAATACATATTTTCCGTTTTCTAAAATTTCATACCCTACAGGATGTTGCATCCAAGCGTTAGTTGCTAATATTAAAAAGCCACTAGCCCAAGAACCTAGAAAAACCAAAAATCCGGTTAAAAAATGCAATTTTTGGCCCATTAATTTTTCACCAAAAATAAATAGCACTAAAAAGGAGGATTCTAAAAAGAACGAAAATAAACCTTCCATAGCCAAAGTTTGTCCTATAATGCCACCTGTAAGTTCAGAAAATTTAGCCCAATTGGTGCCAAACTGAAATTCCATAGGAATACCAGTAACAACTCCCATTGTAAAATTAATTGCAAATATTTTCATAAAAAATATTGCTGCGCTGTTATATTTTTCAATTTTAGTTCTTAAATATTTCCACTTAAAATAGACTATTAATAAGGATAGCCCCATAGTTAGTTGTGGAAATATATAATGAAATGTAATAGTAAATGCGAACTGCAATCTATCAAAAAAAAGCATGTCATTCATATTGTTGATTTTTAGTTAATTATAGTTAGTTACATGCCCGGAATACGGAACATGCGTTTCATTTTTGATTGTTTAAAATACCATCCCCATCCTTTTTTTAGCCAATGTCCAACAATAGGTAAAGGTATCATAATTTCTTTTTTTGAGGTTCTAATTACAAAAGCAGCACCATCTCCGCTATCCATTACGCATATGATATGTAATTTTTCCCAGTAACTTTTTCGTTTTCCAGAATGGATAATAGTATTATGAAAATTATAAGTGCTTACATCTGCCATTACTTCGGCAATATGCCCCTGTTTAGCAGCCCAAGGATGATTTCGTATGGCAGCAGCATCGCCAATAACATAAATGTTATCTTCATTTTCAACACGGCAAAGCTCATTTATTTTAACAAAACCAGTTTCGTTTTGAGGTAAACTCGTATTTTTTATTAAATCCATCCCGTCTCCACCAGCAATATATAATGTTAAATCAGATTCTAATTGGCTATCATCTGCAAAAACAATAGCATTATCTTTAAATTCTTTAATTTTTTTTCCGAAATGAGTATTTACATGAAAACGTTTAAAAAACGCTCCCATATTTTTATAAGCTTTTTCTCCCATTCGTTTTCCAGGTTCTAGCATTGGAGCAAAAAAAGTAAGATTAAATTTATCTCGTAAGCCTTTTTTATGGAGATAATGGCTTACATTAAATAGCAATTCAAAAGCAGGTCCACCTCTAACAGTTGTTGAAGTTGGGTCTTTAGGATTTCCACCAAATCCAATATTTATGTTGCCGCTACCTTTTACAACTAAATTTTCTAATTTATCTTTTATGGTTAATGCTTCATTTGGTTTTCCACAAATAGAATGGGTGTGTTCCATGCCTTTTATGTACACTTTACTCATTCCAAGACCTATAAAAAGATAGTCGTATTTATGAGTGGACTTGTCGGTAATAATTTGCTGATTTTCATTATCAATCTTAGTAATTTTTTCAATGATAACTTTAAAGCCATGTTTTTTTCCGAGTTCAAATAGATTGAGTTTTGCATCATCAAAATGAAGTCCATTAACAGGAATCCAAATAGATATTGGATAAATAAACATATAATCTCTATCTGAAATTAAGGTTACTTCATATCCATATTTTCTTAATTTTATTGCGGCTTCAACCCCTGCAAATCCACCTCCTAATACTAAAATGGTCATAGTTGTAAATATTATAAAAATCAAAAGTACAAGGAATTAGACATGCACTATGTGCAAAAAATAACATAAGAATGTAAGTATTATTACAAAGGATTTTGCATAAACAATATAAACCTAAGTGAATTTAGTCTTTGAATTAAATTATAAAAATAAATAAAACAGCTAAAACGAAATTATATAAGGTTATTTTTGTCTAAAATAAATTACAACTGGTACACCATGTAAATTAAAGTTTTCACGTAGTTTATTTTCAACAAATCGTTTGTAAGGTTCCTTAACATATTGTGGTAAATTACAGAAAAACACAAATTGAGGCGTTGGGCTAGGTAACTGCATACAATATTTTATTTTCACAAATTTCCCTTTAATTGCTGGAGGTCCATTTTGTTTTACAATATCTAGCATAACCTCATTTAACTTACTTGTTGGAATTCTGTTTTTTCGATTTTTAAATACATCAACAGCGGTTTCTATCGCCTTAAAAATACGTTGTTTTGTAAGTGCACTTATAAAGAGAATTGGAACATCTGTAAAAGGCGCTATTTCTCTTCGTATTTTTGCTTCAAAATCGCGCATGGTATTGGTTTCTTTTTCAACCAAATCCCATTTATT
>DGOU01000248.1:1606-3491 GCA_002390165.1 Lutibacter sp. UBA4458 | reverse complement strand
GCTAGCCAAAAAATATTTTCATCTTGTCCTTCAAAATCGCGAGTAGCATCAATAACTAAAATTGCAACATCGCAATTTTCAATGGCTCTAACGGCTCGCATTACAGAATAAAATTCTAAATCTTCTTTAACTTTAGATTTTTTTCTAATTCCGGCAGTATCCACTAAATTAAAATCAAATCCAAATCTATTATATTGAGTGTCAATAGAATCTCTAGTAGTTCCTGCAATATCAGTTACAATATTTCTATCAACACCAATTAAAGCATTTATAAATGAGGATTTACCAGCATTTGGTCTTCCAACAACTGCAAATCGAGGTAATTCATTTTTTTCAATAACTTCTTCTTCCAATTCTTCAGTTAGGGCATCTAATAACTCTCCTGTTCCGCTTCCGTTTATAGAAGAAATGGTAAAATAGTCACCTAATCCTAAATTATAAAATTCGACTGCATCTGCATCACGTTTGGAATTATCTACTTTGTTTACTGCAATTAGTACTGGTTTTTTAACTTTTCGTAAAATACTAGCAACTTCAGAATCCATTGGTGTAATGCCTTCTTCTACATCTAATACAAATATTATAATATCGGCTTCATCAATAGCTAGTTGAACCTGTTTTCTAATTTCTTCTTCAAAAATATCATCTGAACCAGTTGCGTAACCCCCAGTATCAATAACGGAGAATTCTTTTCCATTCCAATCACTTTTTCCGTAATGGCGATCTCTAGTAACCCCACTTACTGAATCTACAATGGCTTGTCTTTGTTTTATTAAACGATTAAACAGTGTAGATTTTCCTACATTTGGTCTTCCAACAATGGCTACAATATTACTCATCTGTTTTTTAAATTTTTGCAAAAATACATAAATTTAATTTGGAGTATAGGTATTGTAATTACTTAATTTAAAGTTCCTTAAAAAACGTTATATTTCCGCACTAAAAAAATCAAAAAAGTGAGCGAACAAAAAAATAGTGAGATATTTTTGCGACCAAGATTTAAATTGAAATTTAAGGAAAGCAAGCAAAAAATTATTATAAAATTTCAAGATAATTTAAATGAAAAAAAATGTAAATATTGTAGTAAAATAATTGATAACCATATAATTATTGATGTTTCTAAAGAGGATGATCATTTTTGGTCACCACAATTAAATATTGAAGTTTTGGATGATGGTGATAATAATTCTATAGTAAAAGGATTGTTTGGGCCTAAACCTCAAATTTGGACTTTATTTATGTTTATTCATTTTGTTATGGCATTTGTATTTATCGGATTTGCAATTATGGCATATGTTAAATGGACATTAAAATCGGATTATACTTTTGCTTTAACTATGGTTATTTTGTTGCCAATTCTTTGGGTTTTAATGTATTTTTTAGGAAGTTTAGGTAAGAAAAAAGGACACAGTCAAATGGATGAATTACATCAATTTATGATAAAAACACTGGAAAAATAAAAAAAACTTAATTGTAATGGGTAATATTACTCGTTATAGCCAAAACGACGTAATTGACGTTTATCACTTCGCCAATTCTTATTTACTTTAACATACAATTCTAAATGAATTTTTTTACCAAAAAACTTTTGTAAATCTTTACGAGCTTCTGTGCCAACACGTTTTAAAGCAGCTCCTTTATGACCTATAATTATTCCTTTTTGAGTTTCGCGTTCTACCATAATTACTGAACGAATTTTAATGAGCTTATCTGTTTCTGAAAATTCTTCTGTTTCTACTTCTACAGAATAAGGAATTTCTTTTTTATAGTGCAATAATATTTTTTCACGAATAGCTTCATTAATAAAAAAACGTTCTGGTTTATCCGTTAATTGATCTTTTGGATAAAATGCAGGAGATTCAGGAAGAAGTTCTATTATTCTATT
>DGOU01000248.1:0-1524 GCA_002390165.1 Lutibacter sp. UBA4458 | reverse complement strand
GGAACTTTTTCTTTCCAATATTCTATTTTTTCTTCAACCTGCTCTTGATTTGAAGTATCAATTTTATTAATTACTAGTAAAACTGGAATTTTAGCATTAGTTATTTTGTTAAAAAAGGATTCGTCTTTAAGTTCTTTTTCACCAATTTCTACCATGTAAATAAGTACATCTGCATCTTCAAAAGCCGATTTTACAAAATCCATCATAGAACTTTGTAACTCGTAAGCGGGTTTTATAATACCGGGAGTGTCTGAAAATAAAATTTGAAAATCATCACTATTTACAATTCCTAAAATTCTATGACGTGTTGTTTGTGCTTTAGAGGTGATAATAGACAAACGTTCTCCTACAAAGGCGTTCATTAAAGTTGATTTACCTACATTTGGGTTGCCAATAATATTTACAAAACCTGCTTTATGCTTCATTTTCAGTAATTAAGTTGCAAAGGTATGTTTTAATATTTTTAATTAATAAAATAGCCTTGTTTTTTTAAAAAAATGTTTTACATTTGCAATCCAAATCGCGGGGTAGAGCAGTAGGTAGCTCGTCGGGCTCATAACCCGAAGGTCGCTGGTTCGAGTCCAGTCCCCGCTACTTTTTTTAAAACGATGTAAAAAAACAGTTTAGCTTTCTAAACTGTTTTTTTTATGTCTAATTTAGATGAATTTCTTATCTTTGATTGCGAAAACGCATACGATTTTGCATACGATTTAAATGTGAAAAACAATTACTCAGTCCCAAATATATACAGCTAAAGGCGATTTCAAAAAGAAGTACTATCTTAAAATCGGAATAATAAAATTAAACTTATTTAATTATGAAAAATCTTTTCTTTATCGGAGTGTTTTTATTATCACTAACTATTAATGGGCAAAGTTTTTCAGTTTTAACCTATAACTTAAAATATGATAATCCTAAAGATTCTATTAATGGATGGGAAAATAGAAAAGAATTTTTAATTTCTCAACTAGATTATAATCATCCAGATATTTTTGGAACACAAGAAGGATTGTACCATCAATTAGAAGATATTAAACAAGGGTTAAAGGAATACGATTTTTTTGGTTTAGGTAGAGATTTTGGGGATAAACGAGGGGAATTTTCTGCAATTTTTTATAATACTAATCGTATAAAATTGCTTAAAAAAAGTACATTTTGGCTTTCTGAAAAACCAAATATTCCTTCAAAAGGTTGGGACGCAGCGTTAAATAGAATTTGTACTTACGGTTTATTTGAAATACAAAAATCTGGGAAACAGTTTTATGTGTTTAATACGCATTTTGATCATATTGGGGAAACAGCCAGACAGAAAAGCGCTTTGCTAATTTTAAAAAAAATAAAAGAGATAAATGTAACGAAATTACCAGTAATTTTAATGGGAGATTTTAATCTCGAAAAAAATAGCGTAGGCATTCAAAGTATTTTAAAAGTTTTTAAAGATACCCATTTTATAGCAAAAAAACCTTTTGGACCTTCAGGTACTTTCAATGGGTTTCATTTTGAAAAACCAGTTACTAGAAAAAT
>DGOU01000036.1:429-6363 GCA_002390165.1 Lutibacter sp. UBA4458 | reverse complement strand
GCAGTTTATAATATTGTGGAAGCTTTAAAAAAGAAGTTGCCTTTATAGTATTATTTTTCTAAATTTATCAAAAAAAATAATTATGAAAAAAAACAACTTAATAATAAGTACTTTATTCCTTTTAATTTCTTTTGGAACATTTGCTCAATCGGATTGGGGGTACAATTTTGAAAATGCTTTAAAATTATCTAAAGCTTTAAACAAACCTATTTTGGTAGATTTTATGGCAACTTGGTGCGGACCTTGTAAAATGATGGATAGAGATGTTTGGAGTAAAGAAGATATTAAAGTATTAAAAAGTAATTTTATTCCTGTTAAAATTGATATTGATACCTATTCTAATATTGCTAGTAAATATAGTGTTAGATCTATTCCAAATGTAATGGTATTAGACAGTTATGGAAATAAACTATTTTCGTCTTTAGGGTATAAATCAAAGAGTGAAGTGTCTAAATTTCTTACTAATTTTTCTGTTAATTTAACAAGTATAAACAGAGCTATGCTCATTTTAGATAAAAGCAAAAAAAATGTGTATTCCAATATTAGAGTAGGTCAGAAATTTCAAGATGCAAGTATTTTTTTAAAAGGGAAAGTGCATAAATCATTTTTAAGAATTAGTAGCGGGTATTTAAAAACTGCAGAGAAAATAAAAGGTGTAAAACCTATAGTTTTGCAAAAAATAAAGTTATTAGAATTATTAAATAAAGCTTATTTTCATCAATCAAAATCTGTTCTTAAAACAATTCATAAAAAATATGAAAATGTGGATACTTCTAATTTAGCATTACTAACTTATATTAAATTATGTGCTAATAACGATTTAAAACATTTAGATAAAACAAATGCCTTATTAGCTGAATTGCAACAAACTACAAATAATTCTTCCTATATTAAAAAGGCAAATTTTATTTTAAGTAAAAATCAATTGTAAATTAAATATTTGGCTCTTATTTTTTTAAAGCTATTAACTGCTGGTTGCCAAGAATCATGAATTTGTTTTGCAGACAATCCACTTTTTAATTGTTGTTCTAATAAAGTATCGCCAGCATGTTTTGTAAAAGTGGCGCCAAAGAATTTTTTTGATTTTGGGGTTTTAGTATAGGCATCCTTTAACCAAGTTATGTTTACGTAGTTTAATTTTTGAACATCTTTTAAAGATACTCCATAACATATTTTATTTTCAAATTTTGGATGTTTAGCTCCAAAATTGGGTTTTGGTACATAGCTAAATTCACTTTTAGCAAAAAAAGGAGCGCCATATTGTTGAAATTGATTTTCAGTTCCTCTTCCTGCATTAATAATAGTTCCTTCAAAAAAACCCAAACTAGGATATAAATTAATTGCTTTATCATTAGGTAAATTTGGGGAAGGACGGATAGGTAAAGAATAAAGTTTTTTATGGGTGTAATTTTTTAAAGGAATAATGGTTAAATTACAATTCACTCCATTTTTTAACCAATGTTCACCATTTATCATTTTCGCATATTCGCCAATAGTCATGCCATAAACTAAGGGGACCGAATGCATGCCAACAAAACTTTTATATTTTAAATTTAAGGTTGGACCATCCACATAAAAACCATTTGGATTTGGGCGATCTAAAACTATAAGTGGAATGTTGTTTTCGGCACAAGCCTCCATTACATAATGCAAAGTAGAAATATACGTGTAAAACCTAACGCCAACATCTTGTATGTCAAATAGCACCAAATTTATTCCTTTTAATTGTTCTTTAGTAGGTTTTCTATTTTTACCATAAAGAGATACAATTGGCAAACCTGATTTTATATCAAATCCATTTAATACTTTTTCGCTGGCATCGGCCTTACCTCTGAACCCGTGTTCTGGCGAAAAAACTTTTAAAATATTAATATTTAATTTCAGCAAACTATCTATTAAATGTGTGTAATCGCTATTTTTAAAAATAACCGATGTTTGGTTGGCTACAACGGCAATAGATTTGTTTTTTAATAAAGCAAGGTATAATCCTGTTTGCTGCGCACCTGTTTTAATTGTTTGAATTTCATTATAATTTGTTTTTTTAGTTAATTCTTGACCACAAGAAATCAAACTAAAAAATAATCCAAAAACCAGTAAGAAATATGTATTTTTGAATAATTTTGAAAATAGAATCATTTGAATTACGAGTTATTTATTGCAAAACGAATTATTGCTGCAAAGCGGTATAAAAGTAGTATTTCATCCCCAATAATAAAAATAGCTAGTATTGCCATTGCAATAGGTATTATTATTATGATGATTTCAATTGCTACAGGTATTGGTTTGCAAAAAAAAATACGTGAAAAAATTGCAGGATTTAACGGTCATGTTCAAATTACAAATTTTGATAATAATAACTCGCAAATAACATTAAAACCGGTATCAAAAACACAAAACTTTTACCCTAAATTTGAATCGGTTTCTGATATAAAAAATATTCAAATTTATGCTACAAAGGCTGGCATAATTAGAACTTCTACAGATTTTGAAGGAATAATTTTTAAAGGGATTGCCAAAGATTACAATTATACTTTTTTTAAAGATTATTTAACGCAAGGAAAGTTACCAAATTATAATGGAAGTGTATCTAATGAGGTATTAATTTCAGAAGAAATTTCTAATAGATTGCATATAAAATTAGGCGATGATTTTAATGTTTTGTTTGTAAAAGATAATCCTTCAAAAGCACCTTGGATTAGGGTTGTAAAAGTGGTTGGAATATACAATTCAGGCTTTCAGGATTTTGATAAAAACTATGTTATTGGAGATATTCGGCATATTCAAAAAATGAATAAATGGAACTCAAATGAAGTTGGAGGTTTTGAAATTATTTTAAATAATTTTGATGAAATAATTCCTAAAACTAAAGAAATTTACCAAAAAATTGATTCTACTTTAAATTGTGAAAATATTGTTGAAAAATATCCAGCTATATTTGAATGGATCGGTTTATTTGATAATAATATTTATTTAATTATTACTATTATGATATTGGTTGCAGGTATTAATATGATTACTGCATTACTGGTTTTAATATTAGAACGTACCCAAATGATTGGTATTTTAAAAGCTTTAGGATCTCAAAACAAAAGCATTCGAAAAATATTTTTATACAATGCAACCTTTATAATTTTAAAAGGATTGTTTTGGGGTAATTTAATTGGCATATTACTTTTGGCAATTCAAAAATATACTGGGATAATTACCTTAAATCCAAATACGTATTACGTAAATAAAGTGCCAATTTATATTAGCTTTAACTATATAATATTATTAAATATTGGCACTTTATTTTTATGTTTATTAATGTTATTAATACCCTCAATAATAGTAACAAAAATAAGCCCAGTAAAATCTATAAAATTTGAATAATTTTATCTTTCCGGTTCAAATTCTGAACATTTTCCTAAATAATCACCACTGTGTAGCGCCAAATGAGCAGTTACTGCTGGTAATGGAATATTAATGGTGTGTGCATTTTCTGGATTTCCAGGAGGTACATGGCATAAATCTACTTTGCGATTATCCGCTTTTAAAATAAAAAAACTGAGGGACAAAGATGTTGCAATTCCTAAATAAAGTAATTTAAGTCTCATAATAAAAAATTTAATATTAGTAAATAAATTGACTTTAGTGGGGAAAACAATTTTAAATAAACTGTTTCTAAAATATTAGCAATTATTTGTAGGGATAAATAATTAGGGCTAATATATAAAATAAACACCTAACAATCAAATAAATACATTATTATATTTAAAAATTGAAATCTTGAATGTTATTATTTTTCGTAACTTATAATTACTTACTATCTTTGCACCCTTAAATAAATATATGAATTACGCTCAAAATATATTAGGTACCATTGGTAATACACCATTAGTAAAGTTAAATGCTATTGTAAAAGAAATTGACGCTTTAGTATTGGCTAAAGTGGAAACCTTTAATCCAGGAAATTCCGCTAAAGATAGAATGGCAGTTAAAATGATTGAAGATGCTGAAAAACAAGGAATATTAAAACCAGGCGGTACAATTATTGAAGGAACTTCTGGAAATACAGGAATGGGCTTGGCATTAGTAGCTATTATAAAAGGCTATAAACTTATTTGCGTAATTAGCGATAAACAATCTAAAGAAAAAATGGATATTTTAAGAGCTGTTGGTTCTGAAGTTATTGTTTGCCCTACAGATGTTGAAGCCGATGATCCTCGCTCATATTATTCTGTTTCAAAAAGGCTGGCAGAAGAAACACCAAATTCGTGGTATGTAAATCAATATGACAATCCATCTAATTCCTTGGCTCATTATGAAAGTACTGGTCCAGAAATTTGGGAACAAACCAAAGGTAAAATAACTCATTTTGTGGTTGGTGTTGGAACAGGAGGAACGATTTCTGGAATTGGGAAATATTTAAAAGAAAAAAATCCGAATATAAAAATTTGGGGAATTGATACGTATGGTTCTGTATTTAAAAAATATCACGAAACAGGAATTTTTGATGAAAATGAAATTTATCCTTATATAACAGAAGGTATTGGAGAAGATATTTTGCCTAAAAATGTAGATTTTAGTGTTATTGATGGGTTTACAAAAGTAACGGATAAAGATGGTGCAGTTTATACCCGTAAATTAGCCAAAGATGAAGGTATTTTTTGTGGTAATTCAGCAGGTTCTGCAGTTAAAGGTTTATTGCAATTAAAAAAGCATTTTACTAAAGATGATGTGGTTGTAGTTTTGTTTCATGACCACGGAAGTAGATATGTTGGTAAAATGTTTAATGATGAGTGGATGCGTGAACGTGGTTTTTTAGATGAAGAAAAAACCGTAGCCATTGATTTAATAAAAGATAGAATTGAAACTCCTTTAGTAACTGTTAAAACAGAAGAATTAGTTTGGCATGCTATTGAAAGAATGCGAGCAAATAATATTTCGCAACTACCCGTTGTAGATATTACCGGTATTGTTGGTTCGGTGGATGAAAGTGATATTTTTAAATTGTATTTTAACAATAAAGAAAGCGCAAATAAACCTATTAAGGAAATTATGAGATCTCCATTTCCAATGGTTGCAGCAAAAACAACTATAGATAAAATTTCTAAATTAATTAATAGAGAAAATAGCGCAGTTTTAGTAGATTTAGGAAATAATAAACACCATATTATAACTAAATATGATGTTATAAAATCTATTCAATAATTATTGTTTAAGCTAAAATTCGCTAGTAAAATGTAGTTTTACAGTCGGATATTTACTTTGAGTCATTTGAATGGTAAAAGCAGAATCTGCTAAAAAAACCAATTGATTTTGTTTGTCTTTTGCCAAATAGCGCTGTTTTACACGTTTAAAATCTTTAAACTCTTCACTTTTAGGGTTTTCTGGTTCCACCCAACAAGCTTTATGAACAGGTAAATTTTCGTAACTACATTTAGCGCCGTATTCGTGTTCTAATCGATATTGAATTACTTCATATTGTAAAGCTCCAACAGTTCCAATAATTTTCCTTCCGTTTAAATCTAAAGTAAATAACTGTGCAACTCCTTCATCCATTAACTGATCTAAACCTTTGTATAATTGTTTCGATTTTAGTGGATCTGCATTATTAACATATCTAAAATGCTCTGGAGAAAAACTAGGAATTCCTTTAAAATTTAAGTTTTCTCCCTCTGTAAGTGTATCTCCAATTTTAAAATTTCCTGAATCTTGTATCCCAACAATATCGCCAGGAAAAGATTCATCAACAATTTCCTTTTTTTCAGCAAAAAATGCATTTGGACTAGAAAATTTCATTTTTTTATTTAAACGAACATGTAAATAAGGAGCATTTCGTTTAAAAGTACCAGAAACAATTTTTATAAATGCTAATCTGTTTCGGTGATTTGGATCCATATTGGCGTGAATTTTAAATACAAAACCCGATAATTTTTCTTCTTTAGAATC
>DGOU01000036.1:0-398 GCA_002390165.1 Lutibacter sp. UBA4458 | reverse complement strand
TTAACACCAAAATTATTTAAGGCTGAACCAAAAAATACAGGCTGTAAGTTACTATTTAAGTATGCTTCTTTAGTAAATTTAGGATAAACTTCCGTAACTAATTCAATTTCTTCACGTAAAGTTTCAGCAGCAGTTGTTCCAATTATTTCATCTAATTCTGGAACGGAAATATCACTAAATTCAATTCCTTTAGAAATAGTTTGTTTATTATCTCCTGAAAATAGATTAATTTTTTTCTCGTAAATATTATAAATTCCTTTAAAATCGTAACCCATTCCAATTGGGAAACTTAAAGGAGTTACACGCAATCCTAATTTTTGTTCCACTTCATCTAACAAATCAAAAGCATCTTTACCTTCTCTATCCAATTTATTGATAAAAACAATCATTGGAATTTT
>DGOU01000197.1:2148-4550 GCA_002390165.1 Lutibacter sp. UBA4458 | reverse complement strand
CAGATTTCGTGATTTTCACAGCTTTTCATCCTGCCAAATTCGTAAAGACGATTGGAGTGTTGATAGATGGAGCGTTCTTTTCTACGTAATCCAAATCTGCTTCCATCAAGGTCTGGTCTGGTTCTACAAGGTCACCTTGTTCAACCATCGAAGTAAATCCTTCACCTTTTAGCTTAACGGTATCAATCCCGATGTGAATAAGGATTTCTGTGCCGTTATCTGATACAAGACCAATCGCATGTTTAGTTGGGAATAACGTAACAACTTTACCGTTTACAGGGGAAACGACTGTTAATATTAAATACGAAAATACAGAACCAAAAACAAACAAAGGATGACCTGAAAATTATTTTATTTTACCAGCCACTTTGACACTATTAGATTGCATTAAAATTTAACATAATGTAAAATAATAGTAATTTAACATTTTGTTAAAGGCGTCTTGCAAAATTGGTTGCAGGAGGGGAAAGTTTCTGCGTGTCAAGCTTCTTAACGTTAAGAACCTCGACAAGCAGCCGAATCATCACGAGAAGGACGACGAGAAGTTGCGATTCTGAAATGTTGATTAGACTTTCCACAATTAGATGGAGCACCTCTGCTTTATAATAATTGAATTGTTTATGAAATCATGTAGTCAAGTGGGGTGTTTGCAATTAAGGTTTTGTTGTACACATCCATACCTGTATGCTAGGAGGTTTTCTGTTTGAAACAGAGTAATAGACTACAATTACATAGCCTCTCTAGCTCTTCAGCTATTAACTGGTCAAAATACAAGTCAAAATCATATCTTCATTTTGACAATAGAATAAATATCGAGCATGTGAAAACTCAAATCCAAAATCCTCAATGGGTTGAATCACATGCTTTTTTGCCATCTATACATTTTGAAATTAAATTTAACAAATATGTGTTAAAAGATAAAGTTGATATAAATATTAAAGATAATAAATCTCCTAAAGAATTGAAAGAGAAAAAAGAAAAAATCAGAAAAATTTTCTATGCTTCACATATCGATCGCTTTATTTACAAATATTATGGAGAACTTTTAAATAATGCTTACAATCTTTATACTTGTAAGCATCAAATTGATGAAATTTCATTAGCATATCGGAATAATAAAGAAGGCTTAAACAACATTGATTTCGCTCATGAAGTATTTGATTTTTTACTATTACAAGATCAGGCTGTAATCATTGCATTAGACTTTTCTAGTTTCTTCGACAATATTAATCATAGAACTTTAAAAGAAAATTTAAAAACAGTATTAGGGTGTAACGAGCTACCTAATGATTTTTTTAAAGTTTATAAAAATCTTACAGAGTTTACTTATGTTCACAAAAATAATGTGGAAAATTTTTTGAAATCTAAATATGGAGAAAAACAACTTAATAAACTTTTAAAAGAAAAAATGCTACCAAAAATAATGGACTCAATAGAGTTTAGAGAATTTAAAAAAGAAAATCTTTTAAAAAACAAAAAACCTTATGGTATTCCACAAGGAAGTGGGATGAGTGCTGTATGTTCCAACATACATTTAATACACTTTGATCAAGAGTTGAAAAATTGGGCAGATTCTAAAAATGCTCTATATAGAAGATATTGTGATGATTTAATTCTAATTTTACCAGTTAAAAACAGTTGTCATTCCTTAGTTGCAATGTTAGAAGAAGAAGTATACCAAATTATTAAGAAATATAGAAAAGATGGGCTTTTAATTCAAAAGGAAAAAACAGAAGTTAGAATATATCAAAATGATTTGATTATCAATAAACAAGGAGAGAAGAGTAAACTAGACTATTTGGGTTTTGTTACAGATGGAAAAACTATTAAAATTCGGGAAAAAAGCCTATTTAAATACTATTGTAGAGCCTATAGAAAAGTGGATGTTTGTAGAAGAATTACTTTTGTGACAGGCGAAAAGTTTGAAAGAAAGAAGCTATATAAAATCTATACTCATCTTGGCTATAGATATAAAAAGCATGGAAATTTTATCTCTTATGCAAATAAGGCACATAAGAAGATGTCTACACTTAAAGCTAAAAGTTTAATCAAAAATCAAGTTAAACGGCATTGGAGTAAAATACAAAAAAGAATCAATGCCTAATGTTCAAAACTTTTTGTTTAAGCAATTGATATGAAAGGTGACGTAAAGAGAGCACTCGACAACTTTTAAGTATCAAAAATTGCACATTAAAAAAATTAATCTTAATTTGTATTATCAGAGATGAAATAAGATCACTCTTTTTTACAAATAAACCCCGTGTCAGCAAGTATTTTCGCTGACACGGGTTTTTAATTTTATAATTTAGTTGTTTCCATCAGTTATCTCTACAATGTGTTTATCATTCGCATTCACATTGCCAGATTTCGTGATCTTAACAGCTTTTCCTGCTTCCAAATTC
>DGOU01000197.1:0-2110 GCA_002390165.1 Lutibacter sp. UBA4458 | reverse complement strand
GATGGAGCGTTCTTTTCTACATAATCCAAATCTACTTCCATCAAGATTTGGCCTTGTTCTACTAGGTCACCTTGTTCAACCATAGAGGTAAATCCTTCACCTTTTAGCTTAACGGTATCAATCCCGATGTTTTTCTGTGCCGTTATCTGCTACGAGACCAATTCATAACTTTTGCCTAATTTTTAATGATCTCAATTTCGCCTCTACAACAGATTTAACCAATAAATCAACAATATGGTCTATTGAAGAGCTTTTATCAGGATAAACACTAAATCGTCTAGCAAACTTCAACAATTCACTTTTATTTTGATATATTGACGATCCTTTAAGCATTATTTTTGCATCTTCAACATCCATAGAATGTTCGAATTTTTCATATAAGTTAGATAAAGTTTCTTCCTGATAGTTCTTCCGAGAAACTTTGTATTTAATTTCATCCTTTAAATCATCTGATATTACAATAATTTTTTTTATTAAATCATCAATTGTATCACGCGTTTTCGTTTGTACTCCTAAAAATTTGGCTAACTGTATAAGCTCAATTTTTTGATTAAAATGCTTTTTTAAAAAAAATGCTTTTTCTTCATATATATTTATTGAATTCAATTTTTCAAGAAAATTAAGATAATTATTATTATCATCATCATTTGAATTAGATTCTTTTTCTACAAGCTTTATTTCAGCATGTCCATTAATTAACTTCTCATACTGGCCAACTGTAAGGTTACCTACGAAACTATTAAATAGTCTTATTAAAATTTCACTATCTCTTTTAGAGTTTGACACTATATGTCCCCTCCTTATAAAGTAACTCCAGTTGATAAGATAAATTCATTAACCAGTTCCTCTATCTCGCCCCTAATATCAAGATATAAACCTGAAACTTCTGTATCAAGAACCACTGGAACTCCATCCTCTGGTGAATGTGCAAATAAAGTACTATTATTACGAATATAACTATCGAAGACTGGATATCCAGCACGCTTGACTTGAGAAATATACCCTGCCTGAGTCTGAATTGGTGATCCATTATAAATATTAATCATAGTGAAAATTACTCCTGAAAGTCTAGGATTAATTTCTTTCCATTCACCTGGACCATCATTTACATAATTATTATATCTAGTTGTTAATCCATCTATATGACGTACTAACTGATCTATACCCAGTGTAGATAAAAAGTCTGCTTTAGCGGGAACAATAAAAAGATTACTAGCAATGATAGCATTTTGTGTCACAATATTAAAATTAGGAGGGCAATCTATCAAAACTAAGTCATATTTCTCTTTAATTCCCTCTAAACCTCGCTTCAGTCTAGTAAATAATCTTAAAAAACTACTGCGAATTGTTCTTTGAGAATTCCCACCATATTGAGTAGCTAATTCTAAATCCAAATTAATTAACTCTAGGTGAGAGCTAATTAAATCTAATCTCCCAACCGAATCCATAGCATTTAAGTGATTATTTATTTTATCTGGACTTATAATTAAATTATTAAGAGATACATCCCTATTATCATTTAAGAACTCATCATACCAATGTTTAATTGTTCTACTTTCTCTATCTAAATCTCTCCACTCATCAATATTAATGAAAGAAAACGTTAAATTTGCTTGCGGATCTAAGTCTACAACTAAGACTTTATAACCTCTGTATGCTAACTCTGCAGCAACGTTTGCTGTTACTGTAGTTTTACCAACTCCACCCTTATAATTGATAAAAGATATAATATCCATAAAATTCCTCCTTTTTAATTGAATCATAACATATAAACATGGAAAATATGTATTTTTATGTATCTGTCATATATGTTGTAGATAATACTAGTAGAGAAAACAAAAAACCTTGGATATCAGCGAGATACCCACTCATACCAAAGGTTTTAAAGTTAGAAATTACATGTTTAAGTTGTTGCCAGATTTCGTGATTTTCACAGCTTTTCATCCTGCCAAATTCGTAAAGACGATTGGAGTGATGATAGATGGAGCGTTCTTTTCTACGTAATCCAAATCTGCTTCCATCAAGGTCTGGTCTGGTTCTACAAGGTCACCTTGTTCAACCATCGAAGTAAATCCTTCACCTTTTAGCTTAACGGTATCAATCCCGATGT
>DGOU01000138.1 GCA_002390165.1 Lutibacter sp. UBA4458 | reverse complement strand
CTGAAACGAAGTTTCTTTTGCAAACGATCGTTGGCTTATACCTCCATTATTAATTAAAATATCTATTCCGTTAAAAAAGTCAACAGCAATTTTTGCTTTGTTTTCAAACGATGAAAAGTCAGCTAAATCCAATGGAAGAACCTTAACTTTATCTGAATCTTTACAGGCATTTTTTACTTTGTTTAATTTTTCTTCATTTCTAGATGATAAAATTAAATTTGCCCCTCTATTTGCAAAAGCAAATGCTAATCCTTTTCCGATACCCGAAGAAGCTCCTGTTATCCAAATGGTTTTGTTTGTATAATTCATAAACCTTTTATGTTTGTCTCAAATATAATAAATTGCACAAGTTTTTAAATTGTACAATTAAAAAAATTTATTTTATGACAAAAAATATTTTGATTTTAGCATGTTTGTTTTCAATTTCGTTAACTGCTCAATACTCTATTAAAGGAACTATAAATCCAAGCAATAATTATACATGGATTCTATTGTATAAATTAGAAAACGGAAAGAAAGAATTTGTCAATAATGCGACTGTTGAAAACGGTAAATTTCAGTTACAACTTTCGGAAAAAGAACCAAATGGAATTTATAGAGCATACTATCAATTAGAAAATAATTTATATGTTGAGTTTATTTATAACAATGAGGAAGTTACTTTTAAATTCGACCCAAATAATCCAACAGAAACCATAGAGTTTAGTAGTTCGGAAGAAAATATTATTTTTCAAGATTACCATACTATTATTTCTTCCAATCAAAAAAATTTAGATTCAATACAAGTTGAATTCTTTACATCTGACAATGATCAAACAGATAAAATTCTTAGCGAAAAGTATCAAAAAACATTAACCGAATTACAAAATAATCAAGATCAATTTAAAAAGAAATCAGAAGGATTATTGGCAAATCATTTTATTAAAGCAAGTGCACAATATAATGCTTCAACACCTTTCAAAAACCCACAAGATTATTTAAATGAGGTGAAAAATCATTTTTTTGATGCTATTGATTTTCAGGATACAGTTCTTAGTAATTCATCTTTTATCAATGATAGATTAACCGATTATGTTTTTTATTTAAACCAAGCGAATGATCAAGAATCGAAAAATACTTTGCAGAAAAAAGCTATTGATGATGCCGTGAATAAAGTAGGTGCTAATCCTATTATTCTGAAAAATTTTGAAGAAAGTCTTTTGCAAAATTATGTTGAATTAGAGAATACTGAAATGGTAAATTTTGTTCTGAATAACTACTACACTAATTTACCTGATAAATATCAAGATGCTGCATTACAATATCAAATTACCGCTGCAATGAAAACAGCAATTGGTAAGAAGGCTACTGATTTTTCGTGGGAAGAAAATGGCCAAACCAAAAATTTATACAGTTTAATTGGTCATGATTATTATATTGTAGTGTTTTTTAGCTCCGGTTGCCCTCATTGTCAAGATGAGATTCCAGAATTTCATAACTTTATCAAAGAAATAGAAAATATTAAAGTAATTTCTATTGGCTTAGAAGATGAAAAAGAGCCATGGGAAAAAATGACAGAGAGCTACAATGAATTCACAAATATTTTAGATCTAGATAAATGGAATAGTCAAAAAGGGAAAGATTATGGAGTAACTGCTATACCTAGCTATTTTGTTTTAGATGCTAATAAAAAGATAATTGCAAAACCTCATGATTTTGAAGAGTTAAAAGCAATGTTTGAGACTAAGTAGTTGACAGTTTTTGGTTGCTGAATTTTTCTGGAATCATCGGGTGAGTAAGGAAGTTATACTACAAATTGTTCCATACCATCATTAAATTGATTGGTTTGGTGTTTTCGTCAAAGAAAATAATTAATTGACTTTCATACGGTATAAATGTACGATCTAACGAATTAAAATGACACTTTACGGGATAGTGTCGCTAAATCTTTCGAAGGATACAAAACCAGAATATTATCAAAATTAACTTCTTTAACAATCATTCAATACATCAATAAGTTTATTTTTGATAAAAATATAAATAATTTAAAAATTAGCATTGTTTAAATGCACAACGGGTTTAGTAATTATAAACTTCTATCATATTGATTAGTTTGGAATTTGCATCAAAGCTTATAATTAATTGACAAGCATAAGGTATAAACGTGGAATCAAGAGGGTGAAATTCAATTCTTAGCCAACTCTTCTTTTCATCATTATTCATAAAATTAAATGATTCTGGAAACAAGGATATAAAACCATCTATATTATCATTTATTTTAATAGTTGTATTATTATATTTGATATAGTAATTGGAGTTAGTTATATCAAAACCTATAGACATTTCATTTGACGGTCTATTTTCGATTGAGAAATTGATTCCATCATAAGCATAATTTTCACATTCATAATCAATCATATCTGTGCCAGTCATGACTTTTTTTAATATTGGTTGACCAAAGTTCTGGATTAATTCATCTTTTGTTCCAAAAAAAGAAATTTGATTATTTGTGCTATTTACTATTGATAAGTCAGATGTTTTTACTTGGGTCAATTGGCTTTCTTGAGAGCAAGCAATATTGATGAATAATAAGGAAATTATTATTAATATAGTATTTCTAGTGATTTTCATAGTTTTATTATTGATTAATACATGGTGTTTTTCTTGAACCATCATCATTAAATTTTTGATTAATATATATTTCGGGGTTATTTTTACTGTCTTTTGTTGTATCATATCTTCTATAACTACCTTTTCCAAAATCTAAAGAAGGTCTTACTTGAATATGTATATGGGATGTATAAGTTTTTCTTGCATTTCCTGATTCACCTGTAAGTCCGATTATATCATTAGTTGTAACTGAGTCACCGTTTTCTATATCAACTCTATTAAGATGATTATACTTTAAATAAACGTTATTACCATCTACATTAGATTTTACAATTATATAATTTCCATAACTAAATTTAACATGATGGTTTGGGGCATCTTTATAAATTTTAACTACAATTCCATTTAAAATTGGAGTAAAGGGTGTGTTAATTGCTGCCTTCGCATCTAAACCATCATGAAACTTTTTTCCTGATGTTCTTGTGTAGCCAAACCTACCACCGTTTACATTTGTTGCATTTGATTTTGCAACAATTGGATTTTTTATAGGGTTATTTATATTATTGGTATGGCAAGGGTCATCTACACAATTATCATTACTATCTTTTATTTGACCTTCTGGACATGTTATTGTTGTATCTTCATCACAACCATGCAAAGGGTCATCACAAGGAAAGACCTCTTCACTATCTGATCCAGTAGAGGTGTTTCCACTACCATTATCATTATCAATTGCATTATTAGGGATTGTATAAGAATAACTCATAGTTGAAGGTATCCAAATAATACTTATTCCAGGAGAAGAATTTGACGAGCCTCCAAGTACAATTTCATCTAATAATGGATTACAAAATTCACTGTCAACATTTAAGCTTTCACTACAACCGTTTTCGTCTTCGTCCGGTACATCCTTAAAAGCTAATTTAAATTTATTTTTAGAATCTTTTCTTTTTACAAATTTTGATTTAAAAATTCCATTTTCAACACGGTAACCATTAATAAATTTTCCATCCAATTTTGTTATACTTACAACGCCATTAAACTTAGATTCAATTCCCTTTTTATTCGGTATTAAATTTACTAATACTTTAACAATACTATCATTATATTTTACTAATACTATGCTTGTTTCTATTTTCTTATGCTTAGTTGTAGCTGAAATTATTGTTATATATTCATTTGTATTTTGTATTCGTTCCTGTCTAATAGATGATAAGTCAGGTTGTAAATTTATTCCTCCTTTTAATTTGTTAGAATTAGTTTTATCTTCCTCAAAAAGTTTTAAAGCTTCATCAATACTAACTGTTTTATATTTTAAGTTAGATTTTGAATAGTTTTCTTGTTCTATAAAAAATTCATCTTCACAACTACTTGTAAATATAAATAATGTAATCAAAAATGAAAATAATTTAATAAAATGTTTAAGCTTTAGCCTGAGTGGCTGGTGGCTGGTGGCTGGTCAAGTTGCTCATTAATAATATTTAAAAAATTCTTAATAAAACTAGTTATTAATAAGATATCAAACAATACCCAATTCCCATGAGTTTTAAAAATACCCAATAACCACTAGTAAATTAATCTTTTTTCCTCAAACAATATTCAAAAATGAAAAAACGCATCTTCAAAATGTTCAATTTTGGTTTCATTTTTATTTTTAATAATTCCAATAACATCAAATCGAACTTCTACATACAAATCATTTGATATCACATATTCATCCATCGCGGTTATCAACAAGTTCTTTTGCTTTGGTTTGATAAATTCTTGAGGGTCACCAAAATCATCCGTAGAACGA
>DGOU01000135.1:1850-2614 GCA_002390165.1 Lutibacter sp. UBA4458 | reverse complement strand
TATTTAAAAAGAAATCAAATAGATACAAAATTATACGATGCTTGTATTGAAAAATCTATTAATTCTAGAATATACGCTTACAGTTGGTATTTAGACTGCGTTGCAGATAATTGGGATGCTTTGGTTCTAAATAATTATGAAGCAGTTATGCCTTTGCCTTGGCGAAGAAAACATCGCTTAAAATATATTTATCCACCGGCTTGGACACAACAATTAGGGGTTTTTTCTAATAAAATAATTTCACCAAAAAAAATTGACAATTTTATTAATGCCATTCCAAAAAAGTTTATAAAAATTACGGTACAATTTAATTCTGAAAACCAGAGTAATTCGTTTAAATTAGAAGAAAGGAATAATTATATTTTACAACTAAATTGTGGTGAAAAAGAACTAATAAGTAAATTTAATAAAAATAGGAAAAGAGCTTTAGCTAAAGCCAAAACCACTTTATTAAAAATAGATAAGGAAATAGATTTTAAAACATTTTTAAAATTTTATTTAAGCGAAGATAAAAATTATGTATTGACTTTAAATCAGATAGAAACCTTAAATAAATTGCTTTGTAGCAATAATAAAAGTGTTCATATTTGGGGAATTAAAAAGGATAAAAAAATAATTGCAGGTTTAGTTTGGCTAAAAAATAAGAGTAGAATCACTTATTTACTTCCAATTGCAAATACAGAAGCAAAAAATTTGGGTTTACCAACCTTTTTAGTTTCTGAATTAATCAGTCAGTTTTCAAATAGTGAAATGATTTTAGATTT
>DGOU01000135.1:0-1767 GCA_002390165.1 Lutibacter sp. UBA4458 | reverse complement strand
CCTGTAAACCACATAATAATTGCAGAAGTAAATGCTGCTCCTAAAATTCCGTATTTAGGAATAAAGTAATAATTTAAAATAATATTTAGTCCTAAAGCCAAGGTGGTTGTAACAAAATTAATATACGCTTTTCCTATTGAAGATAATAAGTTTCCAAAAAGTCCACGTAAGATTAAAATTCCAGAAATACCAATCATTAAAATTATTAACGAATAAAAATAAGCGACATAACTTTTTTGAAAAAAAGATAAAATTAACTCACCAAATAAATAGATAATTAAAATGCAGAAAGCACTTATAATGCTAAATAATTTTATATAATTTTTTATATAATTTTTTATGTAGGTTGTATTAGATATCTTTTCTGTAAGATTCACAAAATCAGTAGTAATAACAACATTCGACAAAAAAAGTAAACTATACGGCACCAAAGAAATGTATTTAAAAGCAGTTACCATTTCCATATCTTTTAAAATAAAACCAATTAAAATAATATCTATAGAAATTAGCAATTGTGTTGTTACGTTAGATAAGCTTGCAAAAAAGCCATATCTGAAAAAGGTAAAATCTATAATAGATAATTTTACTCGTTTTTTCCATGGTATATTTAGTTTTGAAATAAAAATTAATGAAGTAATTAAAGGCGCAAAAATTAAAGAAATTGCATAACCTAATTCTTTAAAAGTATAACTTAANNATTGTTTTTTTGTAGTCTAAATTGGATTTTTATAATTTCAAAAACAAAACTAGCAGTGATTACAGTAGATAAAAGGATTAAATAAAAACTGGTTTCCTTTAATTTAAAGTTTAAGATATAAGCTAATACTATTATTATTGCAGTTAAAATTAGACTTACAAAAAGTCCTTTTTTTAAAATATAACTAAATAAAGCATTTTTTTCTGTGTTAGATTTTAATTGAGAACCATACCTAAGTAAACCTTGATTTAATCCTAAACTTCCGATAGGAATTATAAAAACAATAATTTGAAACGCATAAATTACAACTCCTAATTCTTTATTAGGTATTAATTGTAAAGCAATCCAAGAAGCAAAAAATGAAAGTAACCTAGAAATTATGGTTGTTGCAAACACATAACTGCCAGATCTGCTTAAAAAATTAGATATAAATATTTTGATGTCTTTCAATTATTCAAAATTTTAAAATATAATTTAGAGAAAGTATTACTTATGGTTTCTATTCCAAATTTTTTTTCGGCAAAATTATGCATGTGGCTTTTATCTATATTTATTTCTTTGTTGTATATTTTTAAGATGGATTTTTCTAAATTGATTTCATCTTTTGGCTTAATTAAATATCCGAAATTTTTAGGGAAGTATTCTTTCACTCCTCCAACATCTGTTGAAATAACCGGAGTTCCACAAGCAAAGGATTCTAAAATCACACAAGGTAAATTTTCATAATTACTAAATAAAATAAAAACATTCGATTTGCTTAAATAATTAGCAACTTCATTATGTGGTACAAAATCAATTATATTAATATTTTTTATTTTCAACTCTTTTATTAATGGTGTGTATTTTTTAGATTTTTCACCAATTAAATTAAATTCTAAATTAGGTATTTTTGATTGTAATTTTGAAACTACATGTAATATCCCTTCAATATTTTTTATAGAATTATCCATCCCTGAAATATGAGTAATAATAAATTTTTCAAGATTAATTTTTGAAGGTTTAAAAAAGGATGTATTCACCACATTTGGAACAGGGAAATAGTTTCCTTTTAATCCGAAGTTTATCATTTC
>DGOU01000013.1 GCA_002390165.1 Lutibacter sp. UBA4458 | reverse complement strand
ATATTTTTCAAAATCACTTCTTTTTTCTGTAATATTATTCTTTAAAACCTCAAATTTCTGTTTAACAATAGAATCAACCGTATTTAAGTACGAGGAAATTCTTTTTGCTCTATAATCTTCTACTTTATTAGAAATAGAATTAAATGGGATTTTAAATTTATTAGAATAGAATTCATTCATTTTTTCAATTAGAACATCATCAACAATAGAAATAACTGAAGAAATTCCATATTTTGCAATTTTAATAGGGCTATCAATAGTAAAGGCTAATCCCATTACCGGAATATGAAAGTTGTGTATTGATTTTTTAAGTTGCATAAAAATTTTATAAAATTAGTGGCAAAAGTACTCAACCTAAATCAAATAACCGTGATGGTTGTCATAATTAACATAGTTTTGTTAAAAAAATTAACATAGTTTTATAAAAAAGCCAGTCCAAAATTAATTGAACTGGCTTTAACAATTTAAATATTTAAATTGGAATTAGCTTTCGGTTATATTGCCTCCAGAAGAAGCTTCTTTATTAATTTCTTTAGGATTTCCTTCATAAACTACACTGCCACCACTACTTGCTTTTGCAGTTAATTTTCCTGAAACATCCACTTTAATATTTGCTCCACTACTTGCTTTTGCAGATACATTAATACTGGATAACTCATCGGCATCAATAGAGCTTCCACTACTTGCTTTTGCTGAAAAAGTATTGGTTTTTCCATATAATTTTAAAGTAGAGCCACTTGATGAGGCACTTACTACATCATTAGCATTTATATTAATTTTAACAGAACTTCCACTGCTTGTATGAACTTGTAAATTATTAGATTGCCAAGTGTTTTCCGTTTTAACCGAAGAACCACTGGAAGCTTCAATACCTGAGATGTTATTTGTTGTTAAGTAAACATTTCGTGCTTTTGCTTTGTATACATTTTTTTTGAAATAAATTTTTAACTGGTTATTTTGCACTTCAGTAATTAATAAATCCATTATATTTTCATCAGCCTCAACTTTTAAACTCGTTGTGTTTCCTTGAGTTAAGTATAAACTTATTCCTTGTTGAATTTCAATTTTTTCAAATTTTGACGAAATGTTTCTGCTTTCACTGATAACATTTCTGTTACCTTTTATCCCCATAATTCCATCCATAAAACAAGAAGAAGTAATAAATAGAATTACAAGCATTGCAATAATTTTGGTTGTTGTTTTCATACGTTAGAATTTTAATAGTTTAAAAGTAATTTGTTATTTGAGGTTAGTAAAATTTATTAGTTTGAATTGTTGATTTTAGTGGTTAAAATGTTTTATTTTATTATTATACCGTTTTCATCAATTTTTACCTCAGTTTTATTTTTTCCATCTTTTACTTTTAGTTTCACACCATTATCATCTATATTTAGTTTAAAATGATTGGTTTTATTTTTGTAATCCTCTCCAAAAATACTAGGGTCACAGTCTAAACATTTTAAACCATCTTCTTGTATTTTATAATAATGTTTTGGCATATCACCATCGTAAATATTTTGAATATTATCTATATCATTTAAATAGGAACGTGTAGATTTATCTAAATATAAAATAGAATTTACTGGTAAATAAATGGTTATATCAATAGATTGATTTTTAAACTGATTATTTACTTCACTTAAAAAATATCCATTTAATAATAAATTAGTGTTGTTTATATTAAATTGATACTCAATAGCTTCAGAATCGTTATTAGCTTTTAATCTATTACTTCCTTCAGAATTTTTTCTAATTTTAATATATCCTATGGTATTTTCTGCTGTTTTAATATCTAGGTTAATTTTTGAAGAATATAATTTTTGAATTTCGTTATCATATACTATTTCAGAATCATATCTTTTTCGTAATTCTCTTCTATTAGATAAATTATCATCCCCAATCATTTTTATTTTTAAGGTATCAGTTTTTGTAATAGGAAGTTCTGTTGTACTCCTAAAAACACCATTTACCGCTGTTTGAGTTGCAAAATTTATACCGGCAAAACCTAAACCAAGTAAAGAAACAATCCAAACGCCTAATAAGGATAACTTTGTGGTAGAACTAAATGATTTTATATTACTTGAAAGAATTCTTAACCCAATCATAAATAATACTACAAAAGGAATTCCAATAGCAATAAATGTAAAAGTTACCAGTAACCATAATGGTATGGCAGAGTTAAAAAAGAAAGGAGGGTAACTAACAAAATCTGGCCCAAAACCTAAAATTTTTATACTTCCCCATGAAAACGCACCTATTATTAAACCAAGTAATGTTAGTGTTGCAATTAATATTAAAATTGCACCAATAAATTTTCCAATAACTTTAAATATAGCTAATAAAATACTCCCAACCGTATCAATTAAATCTTGAAAGCCAGATTTAGCTTTGTTTTTAAACTCGGTACTTTTTACTTTTTCTGAAATATCATTTACACCATCTTTAACCTTTGAAGATACATCGCTAAATTCTTCCCTAATTTTACGTTCAATATTGTCAATATTAACTGGTTCTCCGTTCATTTGTAATTTCTCTGCAGTAGTTTCTGCTTGTGGAATTAAAATCCATAGTAAAGGATAAATTAAAAAACCAATACCAAATCCGAATAACAACACTAACCAAATAATGCGCATCCAAATAACATCAATACCAACGTAATGTGCTAAACCTGAGCAAACTCCGCCTAAAAATTTATCATCGCCATCTCTAAATAATTTTTTAGTATTTGTGTGTCTTTTTGTTTTTGGTTCGTCTTCAAATATTTCCTCATCTACCAAATAGTCTTCAGGTTTTCCCATTATTTTGGTAATATCATCAATGTCATTTTCATTAACTACTTGTCGTTCGCTGGTAATACGTTCCGATAATAATTCTCCAATTCTATGTTCAATATCATTAATAATTTCGTCTCTGCCCTGTGGGTCATCACTTAATGATTTTCTAATGGCATCTAAATAGCGTTTTAGTTTTTGATAAGCTATTTCATCAATATGAAAAAAGATACCTCCTAAATTTATATTTATTGTCTTATTCATTATTTGTTGGTTTATTGGTAGTTACTAATTTAACTGCTTCTACTAGATCACTCCAAGTAGTGTTTAATTCTTTTAAAAATAATTTACCAGTTTCGGTAAGAGCATAATATTTTCGGGGAGGTCCAGAAGTGGATTCTTCCCATCTGTAGCTTAATAACCCAGCGTTTTTTAAGCGAGTTAATAAAGGGTAAATAGTACCTTCAACTACTATTAATTTAGCATCTTTTAGCTGTAAAAGTATTTCAGAAGTATAAGCATCTCCGTTTTGTAATAAGGATAAAATGCAATATTCTAATACTCCTTTTCGCATTTGTGCTTTTGTGTTTTCTATCTTCATAAATGGATATTTTTAAATTAAAAGCATGGTGTTTATTTTATAAATTCTATGGTTAACGGATATTTAAAATACTCGTTGTTGTTTGCTTTAATTGCTGCCATTACAATAAAAATAAATCGAACTACTCCAATAATTGCAATTATAGAAATACTGCCAAATAGTCCTACAAAATTTGGAAAATTGAAGAAAAAAGTTGAAAATATACCTAATCCAAAAATAAAGGAGTATAAGGCAAAACTTAAATTAAAATTAACAGCTTCTTTTCCTTGTTTATCTAAATAAGTGCTTTCATTTTTTTTGACTTGCCAAATAATTAAAGGTGCTAAAACACCTCCAAAAGGAAAAATATAACTTGCTAAAGCAGATATATGAATTAAAAAAGCAGCACTTGTATCGTTTGTAGTTGTCATAATTTGATAAACTTATTATTGTACTATGCAAATATATGGATAAAAGATAGTATTATGCAACACATAGTACTATAAATTAACATAATTTTAACAAAAAAATATAAATTTTAATAACTAATTTTTGAGTAACTTGTTGCCAACAATTAAATAAACTATGAGCGTAACCGTAAAACAAATGAATAAGTATTTGATGTTTAAATTACCATCTGCTTATTTATGTGGAGTAAAATTAAAAGTATTAAATGAGGTGTCTTCCAAAGTAACTGTAAAATACAAATGGATTAACCAGAATCCATTTAACTCTATGTATTTTGCTGTTCAGTCGATGGCAGCAGAATTGACTACAGGAGCTATTGTAATTAAAAAAATAAAAGAAAGTGGTAAGTCAATTTCTATGTTAGTAACCAATCATACTGGTAGTTTTACTAAAAAAGCAATTGGTAAAATAACCTTTACTTGTAATGATGGAGCCTTAATTGATGAAGCTTTAAAACGAACTATAAAAACTGGTGAAGGACAAACAATTATTATGAAATCTATTGGAATAGATGAGAAAGGAGATAAAGTATCTGCTTATGAATTTGAATGGAGCGTTAGACTAAAAACTAAAAAATAATATAATATGAATGCACACGAAATAGATTATAATATTCATGGTGAGGAAATGCAATATGTTGAAATAGAATTAGATCCTCAGGAAAGTGTTGTAGCGGAATCTGGCGGTTTTATGATGATGAATGACGGTATTGTAATGAATACCATATTTGGGGATGGAGCAAATAAAGAACCCGGATTAATGGGGAAATTATTTTCTGCGGGTAAACGGCTATTAACAGGCGAAGGTTTGTTTATGACGCTTTTTACTAATGAAGGTTCTGGAAAGAAAAAAGTTTCGTTTGCAGCACCTTATCCAGGTAAAATTATTCCTATTGATTTAAGTGAAATTGCCGGAAAGTTTGTTTGCCAGAAAGATGCATTTTTATGTGCAGCAAAAGGAGTTTCTGTTGGTATTGAATTTTCCAAAAAATTGGGTAGAGGTTTGTTTGGAGGCGAAGGTTTTATCATGGAAAAATTAGAAGGAGATGGTTTGGCATTTGTTCATGCTGGAGGTAATATGTCTAAAAAGGAATTACAACCCGGTGAAATTTTAAAAGTAGATACCGGTTGTATTGTTGGCTTTACTAAAGATATAGATTATGATATTGAATTTGTTGGAGGTATTAAAAACACCATTTTTGGAGGCGAAGGATTGTTTTTCGCAAAATTAACAGGTCCAGGTACTGTTTTCATACAATCATTACCATTTAGCCGATTGGCTGCAAGAGTTTTAGCGTTGGCGCCTCAAACAGGAAATAAGCGAAGAGGAGAAGGCAGCATTTTAGGCGGAATAGGAGATTTGTTAGATGGCGACAATAGAATATAATTAATGAATGAAGCTCTTTAGAAAGTCTTATTTTTGGAATATGTTAATTTTAAATAGTAAAAATTAAAGCTTTTTGCGTCTACGTTTTTACTCTATCCTTTCTAATTCGTTATAATTTCTATTTAGTTTTTTTAGTAAAATACCATAGATAATTCGGTAGTATAACCATAAAATTCCACACATAACAAAAATTACTACAATTTGAATAATTAAAGTGTACATAAACAGCTTGTTTTCATCAATATCTAAATTTTTAGGGTTCAATATTTGAAGCATAATGTCAGATTTTGAGAACATGATTATTGTAAAAATGATAGATAAAATAAAGTTGTATATAATTACATAATACACATAATAGTTAACCGTTTTACGTGTTTTAATAATTTTTTTCATTAATAATTTGGTGGAGTCTGCAATGTGAATTGCTTTAAAATTTGTGTAAAATTTATAGATAAACCAAATAACTATTATATAATGTACTACGTAGCTAATATAAAGCCAATTTCTAAGATGAAATTTGTCATATACTTCATAAATACTGTCTGGAATAAAAAAGTTTACAATTCCCCAAAACACAAATTCGGCAATACTTATTATAAATATCCACTTTACAATAGAAGAGGATTTTTTATGAATTATTTTATAGATTTCACTATAGGATAATTCTTTAAATTTCCCATCCTTTTTCTTCCAGTCTTTCTTTAATAATTCTAATTCATCCATTTATTACGGATTTAATATTTTCTTTAATCGAGTTTTAATCCGATTCATTTTAACACGTGCATTTACTTCGGAAATTCCTAGAGTTGCCGAAATTTCTTTGTAATTTTTTTCTTCTAAATACAAAAAGATAATTCCTTTATCAATATCCGATAATTGATGTATTGCTTTATACATTAATTTAAGCTGCTCTTCTTCAGTATCATCATAATCAGAAGATTCAATTTTATACAAAACCGACTCAAAATCTTGCGTTTTAATGCTTCTTTTTGATTTTCTAAATAAAGTGATTGCAGTATTTAAACCAATGCGGTACATCCAAGTACTTAATTTAGAATCGCCTCTAAATTTCGGATAAGCTTTCCAAAGTTGTATGGTTATTTCTTGAAATAAATCATTATGCGCTTCTTGATTATTAGTATAAATTCTACATACTTTATGTACTATATTCTGATTTTTTTGAAATTCAGAAATAAATTTATGTTCTAGGTCTTTGGTCACAAATGGTTGATTTCAACTAATAGGTAGGCTTTTTATGTATTATGTTACAAAATAAATTAAAAATAGAAAAGTAGTTACTTTATATCCAAAGAGGGAATGGATTATTTTTCATGTTTTTTAATGTTCTTAATAAATTTTTTTAATTCTAAACCGTATTTCGATTTTTTAATTTTTTTAGTTAAGGAATTATTAATGGTATCTAAAAGCTTAATATTTGCGTAATATAAATCGGTTAAGGCAATATAAGGAGCTACTTCGTATTTGGCATGCTGAATGGCAAAATTAGTGGCATATAAATATTTTCTTTTAACCAAATTATTTTCTTCTTTTTCAATTTGAACTAACAATTCTTCATCCTTGTTTTTTTTGGCGTCAAACTTTTCTTTTATTAAATCTAATTGTTTATTATTAAATTTTTTAAGCATTTTTTGATGTTCTTCTAATAATTCTTGATTTTTAGAACCATTTATTTTTGCGCCAAAAGTAAATTTAGAAAGTTTAGTAGTTATGGTAATTTCTCCTTTTTCACCAAAAAAAGAAATAGTTTCTTCGGGTTTTTCGCTAAGCGTTAAATTATATATTTCAGGACTTTTAACATTATCAGTTAATGTAAAAGTGTTTAGTCCTTTTAAATGAACAGAATCTACAGAAATAAGCGTAGTATCTCTTAACTTTTGTAAGTAAACTGTTCCCTTTTTAAGTCCATCAATAGTGCCGTGAACTATCATATTTCCATTTTTTTTGCCATTACAGGAAATTAAAAGGCTAACAACTAATAAACTACCAAATAATTTTTTCATTTTTTTTTAATTTTATACTACAAATATC